>NZ_CALXGI010000040.1 GCF_944387805.1 uncultured Pseudoflavonifractor sp.
GGTGATCAGCTTGGCCATGGTGGCGCGGTCCACGCCCTCAGCAGGGGCGAAGGAGCCGTCGGGCTTGCCCTCGATGACGCCCAGGTCGACCATCAGGGACACAGCCTCAATGTTGGTGACCTGATCCATATCGGTCAGATCAGCCGCAGTCTTGTCCGCAGCGCCGGCGCCGATGACCATCATGCCCAGGAGCATGACGGAGGCCAGAGCCAGGCTGAGGACCCGCTTGAGGTTTCTCATTTGGAAATTCCTCCTTCTAAAATTTGAGTTTAGGGGACGAAAACGGCCGCTCAGGGTCGTATAACGCCCCTTTCAGTCGAATGAAGAGAAGGAAATATATCTGTTTTCAGGAGAAAAGGGCTTGTTTCAGGGAAAAAAGTCGGCTTGGTAGACATTTGGTAGACACAGCCCGGAAAAGGGAAAAAAGAAAAAGCCGGAATCCCTTGGAGCGCAAAGGATTCCGGCTTTCAAACTGGTAGACTTTTGGTAGACATGGCCTGATATTTGCGGCCGCGGAGGCGGAAAAAACAGTAAGACCAATTTCCAAGACAATCCTTTCCAGAGATTTGTGAAAAAGGAATAAAACCAGCTGAAAAAGGACATAGTGACACCATAGAGACGACAGGAAACGGAAAAAGGAGGGGCCGAAAAGCGTGAAAATGAAATCATGGAGCGGGGAATGCTGTAAAATTACTTTGATTTTACATGAGACTATGTTATAATATCTACGACTGACATGGACCTTATGTTACGCCGGAAAAACGTCGGGAATCTCCCTGAACAGAAGGAGTACGGCGGCTCGTCCACTGGCGGCCCAGATTATAAATACAAATTGTCTGGCCGGTACTGCACCGGCCTGCTTACGGAACAGGCCGGCTTCCGGCCGCAACGGAGAGAATAGAGGGTGCCGTTTTGACAAAATATGTGATTCGCGGCGGTAAGCCGCTTTATGGCGAAATCGATATCAGCGGTGCTAAAAATGCTGCGGTGGCTATTATTCCCGCTGCACTTTTGGTGGATGGCGTATGCCGCATTGAAAATATTCCCCAGATCAGCGATGTAACGCTGATTCTCAACATCCTGCAAGAGCTGGGGGCTGATGTACGCACGGTCAACCGGACTACGGTGGACATCGACTGCTCCCATATCCGCAACGCAAAGGTCCCCAATGAACTGGCGCGGAAAATTCGCGCCTCCTACTATTTGATTGGCGCCCTGCTGGGCCGCTTCGGCAGCGCTCAGGTGCCCCCACCCGGCGGCTGCCATCTGGGCGACCGCCCCATCGACCAGCACATTAAGGGCTTTGTGGCCATGGGCGCTGAAGTGGACGTCCGGGGCGGTTTTGTCAACGCCTGGGTCAAGGACGGCAAACGCCTCAGCGGCGCCCAGGTCTATCTGGATATTGTCTCCGTGGGCGCGACCATGAACATTATGCTGGCCGCTACCCTGGCCGAGGGTACCACAATTATCGAAAATGCTGCAAAAGAGCCTCATATTGTGGATTTGGCCAACTTTCTTAACTCTATGGGCGCCCGGATTATGGGAGCCGGCACTGACGTGATTAAGATCAAGGGCGTGGACCGCCTTAATGGCGGTGCCTACTCCATTATCCCGGACCAGATTGAGGCGGGCACCTATATGGCCGCTGTGGCGGCTACCGGCGGCGAAGTGTTGATTAAAAACGTCATCCCCAAGCACCTGGAGTGTATCACCGCCAAGCTGGTGGAGACCGGCGTGGAGGTAGAGGAGCGGGATGACGCTGTTCTGGTACGCAGAGACCCCTCTGTGCGCCTGACCCGCACGAACATCAAGACCCTGCCCTATCCCGGGTTCCCCACTGATATGCAGCCTCAGATGGCCGTGGTCCTCTCCCTGGCTGAGGGCACCAGTGTGGTCACCGAGGGCGTGTGGGATAACCGTTACCGCTATGTAGATGAGATCCGCCGGATGGGCGCCCAGTTCCAGGTGGACGGCAAGGTGGCCGTCATTGAGGGCGTGGATCATCTCACTGGTGCGCCTGTGCGGGCCTGCGACCTGCGGGCCGGCGCGGCCATGGTCATCGCCGGCCTGGCCGCCCACGGCGTCACCGAGGTGGACTGCATTCACTATATCGAGCGGGGCTATGAGGACATCGTTCGCAAGCTCTCTGGCGTGGGTGCTGACATCCGTGTGGTGGTCACCCCCGATGAGGATAAACAGGCTCAGGTGGGCTGACAAATAGCCAGTCAGGGCGGCGGCAATGTGCTGCCGCCCTGTTTTCATGAGCTTATAGAGAAAAATTGCAGAAGCGGCCGCTTTTCGGCCTGTTCGGCAGACATTACATAGGAGAGATTTACTTGCTGTCACTGACCACCCTTGCCAGCGGCTCCAGCGGCAACAGCCTGCTGGTGTCCGACGGTAAAACCCATGTCCTGATTGACGCGGGCATCTCCGCCCGCCGGATTACCAAAAGCCTGCGGGAGCTGGGGGTTGACCCGGCAGGACTGGCAGGCATTCTTATCACCCACGAGCACTCCGACCACATCTGCGGATTGACAACCCTGGCCAAGCAGTTCGACATGCCGGTATATGCCAGCAAGGGCACCGGGCGTCAGCTCTGCTATCGGATCGCCTTTCTGGAGGAACGGCTCAGGGCCTTTGAGGCTGGTGCGGCCTTTGAAATAGGAGGATTGATGGTGGAGTCCTTTCCCACGCCCCACGATGCGGCGGAGAGCGTGGGCTATGCTGTCTCCGCCGGGGGCAGAAAGGCTGCTGTGGCCACCGACCTGGGCAGGGTCACTGAGGAGGTGGCCAGGGGGATTCAGGGCGCCAATCTGCTGGTGGCAGAGACCAACTACGACCCGGAGTGGCTCCAGTCCGGACCCTACCCCTATTATCTGAAGGAGCGCATTCAAGGGGACTGGGGCCATCTCTCCAACCAGGCGGGAGCCGACCTGGCCTGCGCCGCAGTGGAAAATGGGACGAGCACTGTGATACTGGCCCATCTGTCCAAGGAGAATAATACTCCTGCCAGAGCCTACGGCACGGTGCTGGCCGCCATGGAGCGCCGGGGCATTCGCCCAACGGCTGATGTGCGTCTGGAGGTAGCGCCCAGGAGCGAGACGGGCGCACGCTATGAGGTGTAAGCGATGCTGGGAATCCATGTAATCTGCGTGGGGAAACTAAAGGAAAAATTCTACACGGAGGCATCTGCCGAGTATGCCAAGCGGCTGGGCGGATACTGCAAATTCCGGCTTATTGAGCTGCCCGAGGAGCGGCTGCCTGACAGCCCCTCCCAGGCCCAAATCGACGCCGCCCTTGGGAAGGAGGCCGACGCCATCTTCCAGCGCCTGCCCAGAGGCGCTGCCGTCACTGCCATGTGTGTGGAGGGGAAAGGGCTCTCCAGCGAGGAGCTCAGCCGCCGCATTACCGACTGGGCGGGACAGGGCCGCAGCCAGCTCTGCTTTGTCATCGGATCCTCCTACGGTCTCCATCCCTCTGTGAAAGAGCGGGCCGACCTGCGGCTGTCCATGTCCAAAATGACCTTCCCTCACCACCTGGCTAGAGTGATGCTGCTGGAGCAGATCTACCGGGCCTTCAAGATTGCTGAGGGATCAAGTTACCATAAATAAGTAATACCGGATGGATAAGAAAACGCGCAGCCCTTGCGCATTACTGTGACAAGGGCTGCGCATTTTCTGCACATTTGAAATTTGTGGGTATTTCTGGACTTCAGGGGTGGATAGCGGGGCGCTGTTGTGCTATAATCACAACAGGGGGAACCGTGATTCCGGAAATTCAGATATTGGAGGTAAGTCCCATGTCCTATCGTGATATGTATGAAAAATGGCTGAACAGCCCTGCCCTCAGCGAGGCGGAAAAAGAGGAGCTGCGCAGCATTGCAAATGATGAAAAGGAGATCGAAAGCCGCTTCTTTGCTCCCCTGGAGTTCGGCACCGCCGGACTGCGGGGCACCATGTGCGTGGGACTTCACCAGATGAATGTCCACGTCATCCGCCACGCCACTCAGGCCTTTGCCGAGGTCATCCTGGCCGAGGGCGGCAACGCTGCGGAGCGGGGTGTAGCCGTCTGCTTCGACTGCCGCAATCACTCCCAGGAGTTCGCCCATGAGGCCGCCAGCGTTATGGCCGCCAACGGCATCAAGGTGCGTATCTTTGACGCCCTGCGCCCCACCCCCGAGCTCTCCTTTGCCGTGCGGGAATATGGCTGCATCGCCGGAATCAATGTTACCGCCAGCCACAACCCCAAGGAGTACAACGGATATAAGGTCTATTGGCAGGACGGCGCTCAGCTTCCCCCTCACCACGCTTCCGCCATCGCCGCCAAGATGGAGGAGCTGGACCTGTTTGACTCCATCAAGCGCATGGACTATGATGAGGCGGTCAAGGCCGGCCTCATTACCCTGATGGGCGCGGAGACTGACGAGAAGTTCCTCGCCAACGTGATGGGTCAGGTCAACGACAAGGCCGCCGTGGAGAAAGTGGCCGACACCTTCAAGATGGTCTACACCCCCTTCCACGGCACCGGTTACAAACTCATCCCTGAGGCTCTCAGACGCCTGGGCATGAAGCATGTTATCTGCGTTCCCGAGCAGATGGTGATTGACGGCAACTTCCCCACCGTGGTCTCTCCCAACCCGGAGAACCCCGAGGGCTTCTATCTGGCTGTGGATCTGGCCAAGAAGGAGGGGGCCGACTTTATCCTGGGCTCCGACCCCGATGCCGACCGTGTGGGCATCATGGTCAAGAACGACAAGGGCGAATATATCACCATCACCGGCAACCAGACCGGCGTGCTGCTGCTGGACTACCTGATCGGCGCCAAGAAGCGCACCGGCAAGATGCCTGAGAAGCCCGTGGCGCTCAAGACCATTGTAACCACTGAGATGGCCCGCAAGGTGGCCGAAACCAACGGTCTGAAATGCTATGACACCTTCACCGGCTTCAAATTCCTGGCTGAGAAGAAGGACAAGCTGGAGAATGCCGGCGAGGGCAAGGTTATCTTTGCCTACGAGGAGAGCTACGGCTACATGCTGGGTGATTATGTCCGCGACAAGGACGCTGTCACCGCCGCATTGGCCCTCACCGAGATGGCCGCCTGGTACGCCGGACAGGGCATGACCCTGTACGACGCCCTCCAGAAGTGCTATGAGAAGTACGGCTTCTACGGCGAAAAGACCCTCAACCTGGTCATGCCCGGCCTGGACGGTCTGAAGAAGATGGCTGACCTGATGGCCGGCCTGCGGGAGAAGCCCCCGGTGGAGATCGCCGGCGTGGCTGTGAAGCAGCAGAAGGACTACAAGGACGGCTCCGTAGTCAATGTGGCCGATGGCGCCAAGAGCACCATGGAGCTCAGCGGCTCCAACGTGCTGCGCTATGAGATGGCCGACGGCACCAGCCTTATCGTCCGCCCCTCCGGCACGGAGCCCAAGGTCAAGGTCTACATCCTGGCCAATGGCGCCACCAAGGACGAGTGCGACGAAAAGGTTGCGAAGTACGCCGCCTGGGCTGAGAGCCTGAAGAAGTAAACAGCAAAAATCCCTGCGGATTTCGTCGAGTCCGCACAAGGGTAATTACAGGATTTAGGGACAGGCAGGTGTTGCCTCTGCAACACCTGCCTGTCCCTTTACATACTTTTTTGGGTATTCATGAGTTCAACCGCGCCTTACTCCACCAGCCCGTATTTGACTTTGATGCGGTCCAGTTTTTCCAGCATGGGTTCGGCGGCGAACCAGAGGAAGATCCATGTGGCGGCGGCCTGAATGCAGTCCATGGGAAAGCCGGTGACATAGTAAGCTGCCAGCACGCCCCAGTTGAGTTCCGGCGCCCACAGGAGGGCCGACGCCGGATTCATAATTCCGCCGTAGATAAGGACGGCGGCCAGAGCGCCGTAGACACAGAGGGAAATGCGTGTCCGCCGCAGCCAGCCCTTGCGGAACAGGATGCCTGCCAGAAAGCCGATGATGCCCATGGCAAACATCTGCCATGGCGTCCATGGTCCCTGAGAGAAGAGCACATTGGATGCCAGCATGGTCACGGCTCCCACCAGGAAGCCGGTCTCTCCGCCGAAGGCAACCCCTGCAATCACGGTCATGGCCATCACCGGCTTAAACTGAGGCAGCATGAAGAAAACTGCCCGGCCGGCTACCGCGATGGCACAGAGCACCGCAATGATGATCAGCTCTCTCGCCTGGGGCTTCCGGCCCTCAAAGATCAGGAAGAACGGCAGCATGGTTTCCAGCAGGACGAGCAGGGCGATGAAGTAATACTTCCTGCCGTCCAGATAGTAGACGCCGATAAACAGCGTCAGCGGAATCAGAAGAAGGATCAGGGCGGCGGCAGCCAGGGTGCGGCGGGAAAGGTTTCTCTTTTCACGCGGGGTCTGCGCAAGATAATCCGGCCTGCGGCTGCGCCTGCTGATACATGCGGCGAACACAAGCAGGGCGGCAATAAAAATCCCATATTGCAGCAGCTGATTGGATGCCAGCGGCGTCATCCCCTCCGCGCCGATCAGTTTTGTCAAATCGGTCACATTTATAAATTGAAGAAATAAGAGCAGGGCCGCCGCGCCGGAAATCACAGCGCCCAGCTTGCGCCACCAGGGCAGGTTTTTGCTTTTTCCATTGGCCGGGCCGCCGTCCGGCTCCGGCAGAATCCTGCCGTCTGACGGCAGCTCCGGCGCCTGCGGCAGAATCCCGCCGCAGGCGGAAATCACGTCCTCTGCTGTTACAGCCTCCGGCAGCAGCCCCCGGGCCATGCGGTTGGCAGCGGTAGTATAGAAGCTGTTGCCGGAGAAGAAAGCCCGGGGCGTCCCCTCGGTAACGATGCTCCCGTCAAAAAACAGGGCGCACCGGTGGGCGTATTTCGCGCAGAACTCAATGTCATGGCTGACCATCAGTATGGCTACGCCGCGGCGGAGGAGGACGGAGAGGATTTGCGCAAATACCTGCTTAAACTCTGCGTCCAGTCCCTTGGTCGGTTCGTCCATGAGGAGGATCTCCGGCTCCAGCAGGAGCACCTTGGCCAGGGCTGCCCGCTGCTGCTCCCCGCCGGACAGGTCGTAGGGATGCCGGTCCAGCAGATGCTCCAAGCCGCAAAGGCGCACCATCCGCGCAAGCCTGCTGTCCGCTGCTTCCGGCGCCATTCCTCTTCCTTTCAGAATTTCGGCCAGATCCTCCCGCACGGTTTTCTTGACGAACAGGGCCTGCGGGTTCTGGGGCAGGGCGCCCACCCGGCCATGGACGGACACTTCGCCCCGGTAGGGCTTCAAAAGTCCTGCCGCCAGCTTCAGCGATGTGGTTTTTCCCGTGCCGTTCCCTCCAAGAATTGCCAGAAACTCCCCTCTTTTTACGGAGAGAGACAGCCCCTTCACCACGTCCGGCAGATCCTTTTCGTACTTGAACCAGAGGCCTCGCAGGTCGAGCACCGAATCCGGGTTATGGGGGTGGGGCGCCTCCGGCGGCAGGCGTTGCAGCGCGCGGCAGCCTGCATACGCTGCCAGCCATTCCCTTCCATCGCGGACGGTGACGGGGCACGGACTGTCATTTTCCACCGCCGCCCACACCTGCATAGCCGTGGGCATGGCCAGGAACATGGCATGCCCGCTCCGGCGCAGCTGCATCCCAACCTCACAGGGCGTGCCGGTGCAGATGAGCTTTCCGGCGTCCATAACCGCTACGGCAGAGGCCAGGGGAAAAGCCTCCTCCAGCCGGTGTTCAGTCAGCAGGATGGTGGTGCCCAGTTCCCGGTTGATCTTTCCAAGTGTGGACAGAAAATCACTGGCGGCAATGGGGTCCAGCTGGCTGGTCGGCTCATCCAGAACCAGGACAGAGGGCTGCATGGCCATGATAGATGCCAGATTCAAAAGCTGCTTCTGCCCGCCGGAGAGCTCGGTGACGTTCCTGTAAAACCAGGTCTGAATACCGAAGAAGCTGGCCATTTCCGCCACCCGGCGGCGAATGGTTGGCGTGTCGTACCCAAGGCTCTCCAGTCCGAAGGCCAGCTCATGCCACACCTTGTCCGTCACGATCTGATTGTCCGGCGACTGGAGCACAAAGCCGATCCGCTCCGACTGCTCCCGCTGGCCGATGTCATCCAGGGGCGTCCCATCCAGCCGGATCTCCCCGCTGCGCCGCCCGTGGGGGGCCAGAACGGTCTTGAGCTGCCGTAGCAGGGTGCTCTTGCCGCAGCCGGAGGGGCCGCAGAGCACAAGAAACGCGCCGGCAGGCACCGTCAGGGTGACGTCGTCCAGCGCCTTTTCCCGCTGCTCCGGATAGAGGAAGGAAACATGCGACAGCTCCAGGCTGCCTGATGTCATTCTGTTCAAACGCATCTTCCGCCTTTCTGCAAAGTTTCCCGCTGAGTCCGGATGGCCGCTTCCCGCTGCCGGCGCGTCCGGGCAGACAGCTCGTGGGCCACATAGTCCGGCGCAATACGCTCCAGCACGGAGCAAATGCCCGGCGCTGTCCATGGGAGATGCCGGTCAATCTGCAGGATGTGCCGGTAGTTTTCATTAAACCTCGTCAAATAGTCCTTCCCCTTGCTATCCGGCGGCCGGCCTGTATGGGAGCGCACATAGGCGCCGCTGATGGATTGGTGCAAGTGTATCCCGCGGACGAAATCAGACAGGCTGCCGTGGCAGTCCAGCATCCGGTGGATATACTGCACGCCTTCCTCCTGGGTGCGCAAATCCAGGCATGTATTCATCAGGTGTCCTGTGTCCAGCAGGATGCCCTTGCGGGCAAAACGGATGCCATTCAGCAGGCGCTCTGTCTTTTTCGGATCGGTAAACGTAAAACCGGGCCACCATTGATTCTCCACAAGAAAGGTGAAATCCGGCGCGCAATCCCGCAGCAGCAGATTGATGAGCTCCACGGCCGCGTCAATGACCTCCTCGTCCGAGTGGAGCCAGCGGTAGGTATATCCCTCCTCCAGAGAAACGTCCGATACATGGAACACCATATACCGGGCGTTCAGCCGGCGCGCCCGGTTCAAATCCGCGCGGTACAGCTCCAGCAAGGTGTCCGGTCCGCTGCCGCCATAAAACTGATAGGCGGTGTCCAGGCTTCCGAATTTGCGCCGGAGCGCCGCCTTGTCCTCCCGGTAAAAATCCAGCCAATCCGGATAAAACGTAAGGTGATAGCTCACAATCAGGTCCCGGGGAATATCCTCCGGGCCCGGTCCGCCCGGCCAGATTCCCTCCACGCCGGTACAGCCAAGAGCGGCCAGGCTTCGGCGCAGGTCATCCCAGCTGTCATAGTCTGTGAGAAGGTTCTGCCCCAATGGAAGACACATGACATACTTCATACATTTCCCTCCCGCAGCTTTTTCCACTTCCGGTCGGCCAGCAGATCCACCCAAACCGGCGTCAGACACAAGGCGAAATACACAAGCTGGAAGCTGATGGTCAGCGGCGCCGCCACGGCTCCGCGGACACTGGGATAGTACCGCCAGTACAGGCCGCCTGCCATCCAGCCTGCAAAAATATAGAGTCCGCAGAATCCCAGCCACACCAGCGCCGCCTTGTCCCGATCGTCAAAACGATAGATGGAAAAGGCTGTCCGGCCCGGCAGGCCGTAGCCCCGGCTCTTCATGCTGTCTGCCGTCTCAATGGCATTCTCCAGCGCCCATGTCACCAGAATGGACAGGATGGTTACAGCATTTCGCAGCCGCTGGAGCACGCTCCCGTTGGACACATCCCGCCCCACAGACCGCTGGGCCTCGCTGACCACATGGAGCTGGGCTTTAAACTTGGGGATAAAGCGCAGCGTCATACTCAGCACCAGAGAGAGAGCCGGGATAATCCGCCCGAAGAGATAGACAAACTTGTCCGAGGTCATCACCGCCGTGTAGCAGGAGAACCATGTGATGACCGCAGAGAGCATCATGGCTGCTGCCGCGCCGTACAGAATGCTCTCCGCAGTCAGTGGGTTCCCCGAGGGCAGGTAGGTCAGGACTGTCATGCCCTCGTGGTTGAACGCCGGATTGATCAGAGCCGCCATGAGCATCATGGGAAGCAGATACAGGAGGCTGGAGCGGATCGCTTTTCTCCCGTTGAGATAAATGGCATATGTCAGGGACGAGACCAAAGAGATAACAAGGCTGGCCGGGTGCATGAAAAACATGGTAAAAACCAGTACCAGCGCGAAATAGAGAAAATTGATGGCTGGATGATAGCTGGAAAAGGTATCCCGGTTCTGCATGAAATGCCGCCCCCTTCTTGACGTTTTGCAGCCGTTTTCCCGCATGGCATTCCGCTTTCTTTCGCCGGCTCCCGCCGGCCGGCGGGAGCCGGCGAAAGAAAGCGGGGATGAGGGCTGGGGCGGCTGCCGCCTCAGCCCTCTGTCAGGTTCAATTCCCTGTGGAATAAAAGCCCCCCACATCCACGCCCATATCGCAGGTATACACCCACTCCACCACGTCGCCGTCCTGAAGCTGGTAGCGGCTGCAGCCGTAGTTGGGAAACCAGCCGTTCACCTGATACATCCAGCCGGAGCGCTCCCCGCAGTCAAACTCATAGAGGTTGTGGATTCCCTCAATGTAAGCGCTGTTGTACATGGGCGTATTCTCAAACTCCATGTGGATGCTCTGCTGCTTGCAGGTCCGCTGGAGGACATTGAATACGCTCTCCCCCTCGTAGAAGGTCACCTCCGTGGGCTTTAGGATCCAGCCATCCTCCGGCACAAGCTCCACCTTCTCCGGGTCCAGCCAGTCCATGTGATCCAGAATGGCCGCACAGGAGATGGAGAGGGTACAGGTGCAGGCCGTATCGGAAATCTCTGCGTCCTGGGGTTCTACCGGCAGAGGCCTGCCTTCCGGCACCGGATCGGTGAGATACTGGTCCTTGCCAGCGGCGGGATCAATCACCATGCCCTGGGACTCTGAATATTCCGTACCCCCAGCCGTGACACCGGCAGAGGAACCTCCGGCGATTTCCGCTGCGGCATCCACTTTTTCCTGGGCAGTCATGCCGCCCTCTGTTCCGCCGGGCCGGCTGTCAATTCCCGCTTCCGGCGACTGTCCGGCCGGAGTCTCCAGGACGCGCCCATATTCCGGCTCAGGCAGTTCTGCCGTCCCGTTCTGCCCGGAAACATCGCCGCCGCTCTCTCCACTGACGGAGGCCGGAACGGAGCTTTCCATCCCCTCTGCCTGCGCGGCAGGGGGATTCTCTGTGCTGCCGGAAGCTGGAGCGAGAGCATCTCCAGCCGGAGACGGATTGGTTACTGGCGTCTCCGCCTGCGCGGCAGGGCCGGCTTCTGCCGTCCAGCCCTGGAGGCCCGGTGCGCTGCCGCCATACCAAAAGGCAGCGGCCAGCACAGCCACAATCAGCACCGGGATCATGATCTTCCACTTGTTCTTTTTCCACCACATGCCGTCCGTTCCTTTACAGGAGATTTGCGCTGCCCAGCAGGTTGTAGAGCATCTGGGCAATCTCACAGCGCAGGATCGCGGCGCTTCCCTGAATGTTCAGGGCGGAATCGTCCAGGATGCCTTCCTGATAGCAGAAAGCCAGCCCCTCCCGGGCCCATTCCGGCGTGGCAACATAGTCGGTGAACTGGGCCAGTACATCCCGAACCGCGCCGTCATTCAGATCCGTATCCATGCCGCAGAGGTCTGCTGCCCGGGACACCAGGACGGCGGCCTCCTGCCTGGTAATGTTTCCCTCCGGGTTAAACCGTCCGCCGCCTACACCGTTGATTAGCCCATAGGTGTTGGCGGTTCCCACATAGGGGGCGTACCAGGCGGCGGAGGGCACGTCGGTAAAGGCATCATTGGCCGCCGGCTTCAGGCCGAGTGCCCGCACGACGATGGCGGAAAATTCAGCCCGGGTCATAGGCGCATCCGGGTCGAAGCGGCTGCCGCCCCTGCCGTCGATAATCCCCCGGGCGGCCAAAGCCTCAATGGCCAGCTGGTTTTCATGGGCGTTGGCGCCGGAGATGTCGTCAAAGGTCTTTCCGGGCGCTGTGATGGGCCGGGCCGTTACGTCAGCGTGCTTGCCCGGCAGGCCGGAGCTGGAGGGCCGCCCATTTTCTTCCCCTACGGCGATGGCGTCAGACATGCGGTAGAGGCTGTTTTGTCCCTGCCGCGCCCGCTGGACAGCCACCATGCCGTAGAAAGCCTGTTCCGTCGCCATCAGATTGGAGCCGCCGCCCGACTGGGTATGCCGGAAGCCGCTGCCCGGCAGGCAGTAAGTCATGAGGTTATCCAGCAGGGTATTTCCGTTCTTCACAAAGCGCGGATCATCCAATGAGACTCCCAGTTCGCACAGGGCCACAATGACCTGTACCACACTCTCAGAGTTGGCAGTGTCCCAGGAAGCGAAGCCGCCGCCGCTGTCCTGCATGGCGCTCAGGCAGGACAGGGCATCCTCTGTGGCGGCTCGGACTTCCGCCTGGTCCTGATACTTGGCCAGGGCCTGGAGCGCCATGCCGGTGATATCCGGGTCTGCGCTGCCGCTGCCGCCTTTGGCGGTCAGATTCCAGCCGCCGCCCGCCAGCTGCCGGGAGAGGATCTCATCCACATACATCTGACGGGTGGCCTGGGTTTCGGCCTCCGGGTTCTCCGGCATCGGGTAGTTCCGGGAATCCAAGGCGATGAGGGCCCAGATAGGGCCGTTGATACCCTGCCAGATGGTCTTGTCATAGTCTCCGAGCGCCACCGTCAGGTCATAGCCCGCCACATCCCGCGCGTCTTTTCCGATGGCGCTCAGCGCCACAATAACGCGGCTGTACTCCGTGTACTTCTTGTCGTGGAGGTTTCCGTCACAGGACTTTACGTAGGCCTCCACGGCGGCGTAGTAGTCCTGATAGTAGGCCGCCGGCACCGCATAGCCGCTTCTGGCCAGACCAAGTACGGTCCACTCGCCGCCGATGGAACCCACTTGAGGGCTCGTTACCGTTTCGTACAGATACTGTGCCGTGTCCGCAACGGCCGCCGCCAGTGTGTCGTCCGATACCGCGGCCGATGCTGAAACAGCCGTGCTTATTGTCAGTACCAGCATGAGGAGCAGGCACAGAGTACGTTTTCCCATTTGCTTCATCCGTTTTCATTCCTCCGCTTATTGTGTTTTGCCTGGAGACTCCCGGCGCAGAATTTCCGCAGACCGTCTGTGCGGCGCCGGGAGCCGCAGGTGCAGCTGCATGCGCTCCGTGAGGCGGGGCTGCAGGCACAGCGCGCAAACCCGCCGGATGGAGCCGGCCGGATTATCCCGCCATATTTATAATCAGCCGCTGAAGGATTGCTGCCGCCTCGGCCCGGGTGGCGGTGCCGGTAGGAGCGAGGGTTGGGCCGGTTCTGCCGCTGATGAGGCCGGAATCAACCGCCCACTCCATGGCTTCCCTTGCATAAGAGGCGACCTGCCCCTGGTCACAAAAGCGGCTGAGATCGCCGGAAGCGGCGGTATCCATCCCAAGAAAGCCTGCATACCGGTACAGCATAACGGCCAAGTCCTGACGGGTGATACTCTGATCAGGCTCGAACAGGCCGTTGCCCACGCCGTTGACGATCTTGTTGCTGCTGGCCCAAGTCACCGCGTTTTCGTACCAAGCGCCGTCTGCCACATCGGTAAAGCTGCCGGCTCCTTCTGCCGCGGCGTCCTCCAGGCGGTAGAGCACCGTGACCAGCATGCCGCGGGTCATTGGCGCGTCAGGGGAGAAGGCCGTGCCGCCGGTGCCGCTGAACAGCTCCCGGGCTGCAGTGAAATCAATGGCGCCGCTGGCCCAGAAGGTATCGGCCACGTCGTCGAACTCCTTGCTGTTATCAACAATCCGCACAGTGGCAGGACCGGGCAGAATGGCCGCATGGCTGCCGCCTTCCCTTACGATGGACTTTCTGATGATGGTTTCCGTGCCGCCGTCATGCACAAGAGCCAGCACATTTCCGGTATCCCTTTCCCCGCCGGGGATGGTCACGGCGATGCCGCCGGCCACGGTTTTCACGCTCCTGCCGTCCACGGACACATCCACCTGCACAGCGCTGGCAGTCTTACCGTCCGCACCCGTCACAGCGACCAACCCGGCGGAAATGGCTGCGGTGGCGCCGCTCTGGGCTGCCAACTCCGCCAGGCCCTCGTTGGTGATGGTTATGCCGGCGATGGGGGTGGAAACGGTCAGGTCAAGATTGCTGTCATCCGCGATGGCGCTCACCGCCGCCTTGGGCAGCTCTACCGTCACCTTAGAGGCACTGCCGGTAATCTCCGGGGTCACCGTGAGGGAGGAGATGCCGCTGCCGCCGGAAGCCTGCTCCAGCGCTTGGCGCACAGTTTCGGCGTCCACCCTTGCGATGGCTTCGCCCTGCCCGTCAATTGCGGCTTTGGGAGTCAGCGCCACGGTGCGTTCATCCTCCGGCAGATTTCCGATGCCGGCGTTTGCGCTGCCGCCGGATGCACCGTTGGAACCGTCATCCAGATCTGCGCCCAGATTGGTCGTATAGCGCCACTGGATCTTGTCGCCGTCTTTCAGCACATAAAGGCCGGCGCCGACCTGGGGATAGGTACCGTTTACACTGTACATCCAGCCGCTGCCCGGACCGTGGTCGAACTCACCGTCGCCGTCAATGGACTGAATGTAAACGCTGTTGTACTGCTGGGAGAACTCGTACTCATAATCAATACCGTACCTGTCCATTGCCTGCTGGAATACAGACCAAACCGTGGCGCCTGTCTCGGCTTCGACTTCGGTTTCCTGGAGGACATATCCCTTGTTAATGGTCAGCTTATCTATGGACATGGTGACGGTAATTGTGTTATTGCCGCCGGGCAGATTTCCGCCCGAATTGTCCGTAACCGTGATGGTTGCAGCTGCGGTCTTGCTGCCGTCCACCGTCGTAACCGTGACAGCGGCAATACCTGCCGCCACACCTGTGACAAGGCCGTTTTCGTCCACGGCTGCAACCGACGGGTTGCTGCTGCTCCAGGTAACAGCCTTGTTCTCTGCGGTATAGGGGACGACTGTTGCAGTCAGCTGAAGAGTTCCTCCCACGCGGATGCTGCCGCTCTCCGGTCGCAGTGCCACATTGGTGACTGCCGTGCCGCCGTCCGCACCAAAGGTCATATCGTTCATGTTATACAGAGTGAACGCATTATTCTGATAGAAGCGGTGCAGCGCAGCCAACGCATAGTAAGCCTGTTCCGTCGCCATGCCGTTGCCGCCGCCGGTCTGCGAATGGCTGAAGCTGCCGTCCTCCTGCTCGTACAGCTTCAGGCCGTCCACCAGACTGTATTGGAAAATGTCATTCTTATCTGGATCGATGCCAAGTTCGGTCAGCGCTACGATTACCTGCGCGGTGGATTCCGAGCTGCCGAAGTCGCCGCGCGTACCCTGCATGCCGGCCAGACGTTCCAGCGCCCCATCAATGGCCGCCTGTACGTCTGCGCGATCGCGGTGCTTTGCCAGCGCCTGGAGCGCCATTGCAGTGATGTCCACACTGGTGCTCTGATTGTCTGTCAGGCCAAAGCCGCCGTCTTTCAGCTGGTAAGTGCTCAGCAGCTTATCGATCATCTGATCGGTCGTCATGCTGACGCTTTCCGGCTGGGTAAAGCCGTCATAGGCGTCGATTGCAAGAAGCGCATAAATCAGCTCATTGGAGCCCTGCCGGTCGCCCAACGCCCCTGCTCCGGGCATATTGGTCTCCTTGTTCCAGCTGTAATCCAGCAGGTTGACTCCGCCCACATCGGTGGGATCCTTGCCGATGGCAGTCAGCGCCAGGGCGATACGCTGCGTATCGGTGACGGTATTGTCCCAAGGCGCTGATTCGGCCTCCTGCTTCTGTACCTCTTCCACTACTGAGGCGTAGTAGGTTTCGTAAAAGTCCTCCGATACGTTATATCCCGCACGGGCAAGGCCGAAAATGCCCCACTCTGCGCCAAAGGACGGTGTACCGATCGTACTGTACATATACTCGCCGGTGGCCGCGAGCGCCTGCTCTGTCCAGTCCTTTGCAGAAAGGTCAGGCTGGATATCGCCCTTAGTGACTGTGACGGTAAGCGTAATCGAATCGCCCTCATAGGTAACATCCGCAGGTGTGCCGACCAGAGTCACCGTACCCTCCGAAACGCCTTCAATCAGCCAACGGTCCATTGAAACAGAGCTTTCATAATAATGATAGCCCTCGTCTCCCGGCATATAGATAGGATAGTTGCGGTATACTCTGACCTTACCGCCGTCCGAGCTGCTCTGCTCCCACGTCATATAACTCTCGGAAACATGCAGTCCGCCATAGTGTACATCCGGGACCCAGCTTAAACTCTCCGGCTTGCTGTCTGCGCTTGAATAAGGGCCTGTAAAGATCAGACCTGCATCAATGGCCTCCCCGGTCGCAACGGTAAGCGACTCGTTTTCTGCCGTCAGGCTGGTCAGCGGGTTCAGGTATTCTATGGTCACCCGACGCGTATCTGAAAGTTGATTCTCCAGATGTGGGTCTTTTGTAGTGACGGTTACATCCACTTCCCCTGCTTTCAACGGAACCAGCGCCGGCACCAAGGAGACGCCGGGCAACAAAATGCTTTCGTCAGAAACTGCTACATCATACTCTGTATACGAAGCGTTTTGGGGCAATACAGAAGCAATTTTCTCTCTTGTGGTGATATCATTATTATTTTCCAACGGATTGAAGTTGGCAACACCCGGCGTGTCGTTTTGTCCAATGGAATTTGGATTGCGCAGGTGCAGATAATATGGGCTGTTTTCTTCGTTATAATTGCATGTGATACCTGTCGCTGGCACATAGGTCGTGTTGATCGTCACTTTTGCGCTGACGGTACCCAAAGTGGCTGTGACATCCGCCGTACCTGCGCCATGCACCCAGACATCACCGGTGCTCATCATGCTGAAGACTGACTCATCCGTGCTGGCCCAGCTGAACAGTGAGGCGTATACCCGTACCGGTTCCTCTTTGTCATAGGTCACATACGGAACGATGTTTTTCTCTTCAGAGCCGGTAAGCGTGTACGTTTTATTGGTATAATCCTGTCCATCCACATACAGCTGAAGCGTATACTCCTCCGGCACCGTGACTCTCAGCTGTACAGAGGCAAGAAGCCCGTTATCGCCGTAGGCATTGACGGGGATTGTCCCCGGCTCCTCTGCAAAGACGCTGCCGTCTTCACCGACAATAATGACAACCGAGTTGTCCTCCCGCGCATCTTCCCAGCGGACGTTTCCCTCATAGCCCTTCAGAGAGAGCTGCGCGATATCGCCGCTTGTCAAGCCGAACACATCAGTCTCCAGCGGGAAGTCCGGCCCGAGGCTTTCTGTTTCCTTACCAGAAACCAGGTCAGTCAGTACGACAGGGTACTCAAAGTAATTACCCTCGCTGGCTTCGCCCTGCCAAGGGTAGGCGTTGTCGCTAAGGGTCCACTCCATTCCGGTCGTGCCCCTATGGCTGTTCAGCAGGGCAATAAAATCTGCCTGCTTCATCTCGGTTTCGGTTTTGTGGCTACTTCCAATCAGGCATGGCGTATCCCCGGAAGTCGGATACCACGGGCTTCCTTCCGCCCCGCTCTGCCAATAGCTGTAAATGATGTAACTGTCTTTTGCGCCATAGTCGATAAGGCCGCCGCTGTATTCGTCAACAACTGTGCTGGTGTAGCAATTGACGATCATGGAACCCGAATTCATCGCGCCGACCATGCCGCCGCTACCGTTTACGGTTTCTGCCCACGAGAAGCAGTTGATCAGTTTGCCGGAGAGTTTATCTGCAAACGGTTCGCTCTGGCATTTCCCAGCGATTCCGAGATTCTGGATCACGCCGGCAGCTCCAATGTTATCTACCAGCCGGTAGGATCTGTCGTTCACAGTATCGCCATACTGAAGTGTAACCACATGTCCGTCGCCGTCCAGCACGCCGGAAAACGTCACCGCCTGCATGCCCGCGCCGAAAACGCCTTCGATGTCGTTTGCCAGCTTATAGTAGCCTGTACCGCCATTAAGCGCCTTCTCCAGTTCCTCCGCGGTGGAAATCATTGTCCACTCTGTTCCATCCGGTGGGGTCACAGGCTGGGGGACATCCGCCGTCCTCAGCGCAGCAATCGCCGTTTCCAGCGCCCTGGTCGCTCCATTCAGAGACTCAGCTGTTGCCTGGTCATTCTCCAAGGCGGCGTTGGCGGCCTTCACCTGCTCCTGCACCGCATTCCATGTGTCCGCAGTGTAGTATTTTGTGCCTCCCTCGGCCGCCTGGCTGTCAGGAACCCTGGCCAGCGCGGCATCCAATGCGGCACGGGCGGTTTCCGCGTCCTCCCCTGTGACGGGGTTGGGTTTCAGTTCGTTCTGGGCCCTGGTCAGGGCATCCGCTGCATTGCTTACCTCCTCCTGCGTCACGCCGGCCTTGGCAGCAACTGTTTTTGCGGTTTCTAAGGCGCTCTGAAACGCTTTCCAGCTGTCGTCTGTGTAGTTGCCCTGTTCGGTGATTTTCTCCGCCTCCGTAATTGCCGCATGCAGGGCGTCCTTGTCAACCTCGGACGGGGGAGGGACTGTGGGTTCTCCGCCCCCGCCGCCGGCTGCACCGCGGGTGGGCTTCGGGATTCCGTCCGTATCCTGCGCCCAGAAGAGCAGGCCTTCGCCGCCGGCATTTTTGTTCAAACCGTCCAGCACAGTTTGATAGCCGGCATTATCAGCCGTGATTTCCGTCGCCTCATGGCTGCTTCCAAACGCGACCCCTTTGGAGCCGTTGACATAGTAGCAGTTGGTTACGCTGCAAAGAGTTCCGCGTCCGCCGCCGGCGATGCCGAAAGCACTGCTCAGGCTGCCTGCGGTCAATTCTCCTGTGGTCAGACAGTTTTGGATGGCGCCGGCAGTGAGCGTCCCGACCAGACCGGCAATATCGTCAAAGCCGCCGCCCGTGACGGCTGCGCCAGACCAGCAGTTTTCAACTGCCCCTCCCTGCATGGTGCCTGCCAGCGAGCCTGTGCCGGTGACTACCCCATCCAGGCGCAGGTTCCGGATCGTGCCGCCGCTCAGCTTGCTGAACAGCGGCTGTCCGGCAAGGGTAATGGTATAGCCGTTTCCATCCAGCGTACCAGTGAAGCCGAGATCGCCCCACTGACTGGGGTTCCATCCTGCATCCAGGATGATATCGTCTGTCAGCACATAGCTGCCGCCGCCCATGCCTTGCAGCTGCGCCTGTGTACTGATTTTTTCCGCCGCTTCGTCCGCTGCGGATGCCGCTGTGGGCAGCAGACTGATCAGCATGCCGATCACCAGAAACAGACTGAGTATTTTTTTGCCTTTTACGCAGACCATGACATGTTCTCCTCTCTTTCCAATCAAGTGTCCCGCCATGAAGAAAAAATATGGCAGACGCAAAACGTCACCACAGCCGTTTTGTGGCCTATTGACGCCAGAAAGGCCGCTCTTTTGGCAGGCTTTCCGACTTTTGCGGCTGCAGGAGTTCTGTTCCTGCCGGTATCCCCCTGCCTCCTTCCATATTTCATCACTCCTTTGCTATCGTTAAAAATGGCCCGGCCCAGTTCTCTGCCGCTGCGGCTGCCGGCAGTATGGCGGAGAAAGGACCGTGCAAAATCTTTTATTGCGCGCTCACCCCTTCAGCGGGATTCCGGTTTTCCGCTTTCTCCGCATGCTCCTTACGGGCGTCTCCCTTCGAACCCGACCGCGGAGGAAGCCCCGACATGCGGACTGCCGTCTGCCAGCCGCCAAACCGCTCCCGGATATAGAGCCCGCCGGCCACGTCCCGCTCCCGCGGAGTTTCCCCCAGGTCCGCGGCGCATTGCCGGATGTACTCCAGCAGCTGCCCGTCCGTATCTCTCTGATGGGCGGCGCCCCAGGCCATGTCCCGCTCCCTTCGGATCTCCAGCTCCATCCTGGCCGCCTCCAGTTTTGCCTCACGTTCGGCCCTGCGCTGCGCCTTTATGCCGTCCCGTTCTCTCTTGAAGAGCCGGGCCTGCACCTGGAATTCCTCTTTGAAAATCTGACGGCTGGCAATAGGCTTCTGCTTCCTTGGAGGCTTCAGGCCGGATGCCGCAACGACGCGATTCCAGCCGCCCAGCCGGGACGAGATATATTTGCCCCCGACGATCTCGCCGGCATTGGGCGTCACTCCCAGCCTTGCCGCTTCGCTGCGGACATAGTCGAGCAGCGCTTCGTCGCTGGCATCGGCATGGGTCTGTGCAAACTCTGTCTCCCGCCGCCGCAGGGCTTCCTTCGTCCGCCCCTCCACACGCTTGTTGAACCACCGATCTCCACGGAACTGTTTGTCACACATGGAATCCCCTCCCCATATGGATGCAATATGCCCCTATATACTTGCGGGCTCATCCAGAGCGCCGCGTTCTTCTGATGCCACCCATTCTCTGGAGGACTTCTGACTCATGCGCCTCCCCGCAGCTGCGACGGATTCTCACCGGCCTTCCTTGTCCAGCCCGGCGGGGCCGCAGGAAAGAATGCGAGATGAAAAAAGAAAAAACGGACGCAAAAATACGTCCGTTTTGCCCCGAATACGGCCAAGAAACAATAAAGCGGACGCATGAAAATACGTCCGCTTTGTCTCCCTTTCGGGGAAAGAAAGGGGGCACGAATCCCGTGCGCGCCTTTCTCCTGGCGTTTTTTGTCAGAGCAGCCCCGCAGAAAAGCGGGGGGAAGCTCTTAGTAGGTCTTCTGACTGATGTGTCCCGGCGGCTATCAGGCCGCCACCGCATATCCGCCGCCTTCCCAACTAAGCCATTACGACCGTCAGTGACCTGCTTTCGCAGAAAGCGAATATACTCCACAATCACAGCTATTGAATTGCACGTCGCCGCAGCTTTCGCCGCAGTCCCTGCTGCAAAACATGTCCAGGACTCTCACCTGATTCCCTTGTTCAGCACGAACAAGGATGCGTGTCCGGCCCATTCCGGGGCCGGGTCGCGCATTTGCCACAAAAGCCGGATGTTCCCTATGCAGTTGTCTGTGAAATTTTCTGACAAATGGATTATAACATAGCTGGTCAAGAAAATGTTGTTCCGTTCTTGCGAATTAGTTATTTTTTTCAAAAAATTTCTTGCCCCGCATCTTGTCACGCTATAAAATGAAGGAGAAGAACAGAACAATATGGAGTTTTTTTACAAATGAAACGCGTTAAGAATGTCGAAGAGATCCTCCGGTATATAGAGGATCATTCCGATCGAGTCATTACAGTCGACGAACTGGTTGCCCTCTCCGGGTATTCCTTTTATCATTTCTGCCATGGCTTTTCCAGCTATACCGGCGTGCCTGTGGCCACATATCTGCGCCGCCGGCGAATGGCCCGCGCCGCCCAAATTCTTCTGGAGGACGGACAAACCGCCGAAGCGGCGGCAGCCAGTGGGTTTCGCACCTCCTCCGGCTTCGCCAAGGCCTTTCGCAGGAACTATGGCCTCTCCCCCCAGGAGTACCGCAGAGAGATGTCGGAGGAGCGGTTTCGGGTCAGACCGTCCCTGCGTTCCCTGGATACGTTCACCGCCGTGGGATACCGGCTGGCGCCGCCCAAGAGGGAATTCGACGTGCTGGACGCCGGGGCCTACTGGATGGAGAAGGACTTCTCCTCTGTAAGCAGAGAGGACTACCGCAAGTTAAGCGGGCCGGAGCCCATTGAGATCGGCGCATGGGTCCAGCCAAACCGGAACACCGGAGAACTGTTCTATTTCTTCGGACCGGTTGTGCAGAACACCGACTTTATCCCAGCCGGTCTGGAGCCGCTGGAGGTGGAGGCCGCGGACTACGCCGTATTTCCTGTGCCGCCGGGTAATGGCAACATGACGCTGCTGAATGAAAATGTCCGGCGTATGTGGAAATACGTCTTTGGAGAGTGGCTGCCGCAAAATGGGCAGTACCGGACTGCAGAGGGGAAAACCGACCTGGAAATCTACCGCGGCGGCAGGACTTCCCTCTATGTTCCGGTTCGCCGTTTGTAGTCTCCGCGTGGGGCAGGCTCCTCCCAATTCAACATAAACATATGTAAAAAGGCAGGACGCTACCACAACAGCAGTCCTGCCTTTTTGTCATTTATCGGCCAATCAGCCCCAAAGAACCGCCGCACTTGCTGTGCAGCAGTTCTTTGGGGCTTGACTGTTTTTATGATCATAAGGCTGCGTCGTTAGGCCTAAGGGAATTTTTGTGCGAAAATGAGCTTTTTATGTCTCTTTTTCGCGGAACAGGGCGCAGGATGTACGGAGAGAGGAAACAGGATGGCCCGGAATGTGCAACAAATGCCGCCGGGACGGGATAGAGTGAAGGGCCAGACAGGGCACAACCAAAAGCAA
>NZ_CALXGI010000041.1 GCF_944387805.1 uncultured Pseudoflavonifractor sp.
AACGGCTACCGGGACTACACCGAGGACGACGTGGCAGAGCTGAAGAAGATCAAGCTCCTGCGCAAGCTGGACATGCCTCTGGAGGAGATCCGCCGGATGCAGTGCGGCGCCCTCACTCTGGAGGACGCCGTCCGCCGCCACATGATAGTGCTGGAACGGGAACGGAGCAACCTGGGCACCATGCATGCCCTGTGCGCCAGGGTGCTGGAGGAGGGCGCACAGCTCTCCGGCCTGGACGCCGGCCGCTATCTGGCAGAGATGGAGCGGATGGAACAGGAGGGGACCCGATTTGTGAACATCAAAAAGAAGGACACCATGTCCCGTTACCTGGGACCGCTGGGGGCGGCGCTGATCTTTATTGTCTTTATGGCGGGCATCATTGCGCTGATGGTGTGGGCCTTCGCACTGGACCCGGAGGAGGCGCCGCCCCTGCCGGTGATAGTCGCGTTCATCGCCATCCCGGCGGCGGTTATCATCGGCGTCCTGGTGGCGCTGGTCCAGAGATTCCAACAGATTAAAGGAGGAGAAGAGGATGCTGCTTCTCAATATTGACTATATTCCGGAAAGGAAGATCGAGGCCCTGGGGATGGTAAAAGGCAGCGTAGTCCAGTGCAGGAGTTTCGGCAAGGACTTTATGTCCGGCATGAAGAACCTGGTGGGCGGCGAGGTGGAGGCCTATACCGACCTGCTGGCCCAGGCCCGGCAGATTGCCACCAAGCGCATGGTGGACGACGCCCAGGCCATGGGGGCCGACGCGGTGCTCAACATCCGTTACACCAGCTCCTCCATCATGCAGGGGGCCGCCGAGGTGACGGCCTACGGCACGGCAGTGCGCATTGTGGGGTGAGAATATGAAATTGGAAAAGCTTACATGGGTTGCCCTGGCAGCCACGGCCATGGCGCTGATTCTGGGGATTGGGGGCTGCTTTCTGCTGCCGGACAGTCTGGCCATGCAGATTGGAGCATCGGGCCAGCTCCAGAATTATATGCCCAAGGTGCCCGCTCTGCTCCTGCCCGTGGCACTGGGGGCGGTGGGCACGGTCCTGACCCGCAGCAGGGAGAAAAGGACCGCAGGACTTATCCTGGCGGTGCTCTCTCCGGTGCTGTCAGTCATAACCTTTGTGATGAATTGGCCCAAATGAAGGAGGAAGCAGACATGCTGAAGATTGAACACTTTTCCAAGACCTATCCCGGGGGAAAACGGGCTGTGGATGACCTGAACCTGAACGTTGCACCGGGTGAAATCTTTGGTTTTATCGGTCACAACGGCGCCGGAAAGACCACCACCCTCCGGGCAGTGGCCGGCGTGATGGACTTCACCGAGGGGACCATCACCATCGGCGGCCATGACGTGCGGAGGGATTCCATAGCGGCCAAGAAAATCACCGCCTTCCTGCCCGACAACCCGGACCTGTACGATTTCCTTACCGGCGTCCAGTACCTGAATTTCATCGCCGACCTGTACGACATTCCACGGCAGGAGCGGCAGGACCTGGTACAGAAGTACAGCGACGCCTTTGAACTCACCGGCAGCCTGGGCAGCCCCATCGGCAGCTATTCCCATGGCATGAAGCAGAAGCTGGCCATTATCTCCGCCCTCATCCGCCAGCCCAAGCTGCTCATCCTGGACGAGCCCTTTGTGGGCCTGGACCCGGTAGCCGCCCATCTGCTCAAGGGCTACCTGCGGGAGGTGTGCGACAACGGCGGCGCGGTGTTCTTCTCCACCCACGTGCTGGAGGTGGCGGAGAAGCTGTGCGACCGCATCGGCATCATCCGCCGGGGCAAGCTGGTGGAGGCGGGCGCCACCGAGGACATTGTGGGCAATTCCACCCTGGAGGACGTGTTCCTGGAGCTGGAAGGGGAGAAGGACCATGACTAAATTTCTGGCTCTGGTGTCCGTCAATCTGCGGGCTACGCTGAATGCCATGCGCTTCGGCTCCGGGCGGAAGGGGAAGAAAGGGGGACGGCTCTCCGGCTTTGGAGCGCTGTTTCTGCTGGCCGGCCTGGGGCTCTATATCTCCGGCATGTACAGCTTTACCTTCGGCAGCCAGCTGGCCCCCCTGGGTATGCTCAACCTGATCATCCTCATCATGCCGGTGATCGCCGTGTCTTTTGGGCTGATGTTTACGGTTTTTGCCGCCCAGGGCGTGGTGTTCGGCGGCAGAGACAATGACCTGATGCTGTCCATGCCAGTGTCCCCCTTCTCCCTCATGCTCTCCCGCACCCTGGCGCTCTATGTGGAGAACCTGATCTTCACCGTCTTTGTCCTGGCGCCCGCCGGCGCAGCCTATCTGGTCTTTGGCGGCACAGGCGGCGCGGGTTTCTTTGTGGTGCTGATGGTGGGCGCGGTGCTCATCTCCGCCCTGCCCACCCTGTTCTCCCTGCTGGTGGGCTATGTGCTCTCCTGGGTGTCCTCCAAGTTCCTGCGCCGGGGCCTTCTGTCCACTCTGCTGTATCTGGTGTTTTTCCTGCTGCTCATGGGGATGATCATGAGTCTCAGCGTTGCCATGGGCGACCTGAGCCGGTATGCCGCCGGGCTTCAGGGCGCCTTCACCGGCTGGGGACTGCCCTTCCTGCTGCTGGAGCAGGCGGCCTGTGAGGGGAACCTGCTCTCTCTGCTGGCCCTGGCCGGGCTGTGCCTGGCGCCCTTCCTTCTGGTGGTGTGGATCTTTGCCGGACAGTATAAGAAGATCGTCACCAGCATGGGCGCCCGCAAGGCCCGCAGCGACTACAAGCTGGAGCGGCTGTCCGCCTCCGGCCACCGTTCTGCCCTGCTGAAAAAAGAACTTAAGCGCTTTTTCGGCACACCCATCTACTTCCTAAACGCCGGCCTCGGCCTGCTCCTTCTGGCTGCGGGCGGCGTGGCCTGCCTGGTGTTCCGGGGGCAGGTGGGGGAGTTCCTGTCCCTTACGCAGGGCATGCTGCCTGTGATGCCCCTGCTGGCCCTGGTCATGGCCTTCCTGCTCTCCACCACGGAGATCACCGCCTCGTCCATCAGCCTGGAGGGCAGACAGCTCTGGATACTCAGGGAAGCGCCGGTGTCCGCCGGAGAGCTCTTCCTGGTCAAGACGGGGATGCAGATGCTGGTCACCCTGCCCTGCCTGCTGGTGGGGGTGATCTGTTCTGCCGTGGCCACGGGTGTGGACGCGGGCTCCACCGTGCTGCTCCTGGGTCTGGGACTGCTCTTCAGCGGCGTAATGGCGCAGGGCGGACTGCTGGCCAACCTGTGCTTTCCAAAGCTGGATGCGCCCAACGACACGGTTGTGGTAAAGCAGTCGGCCTCAGTGCTGATCACCATCTTCGGCTCCTGGGTGCTGCTGGCCATCTTCGGCTTTGGATATGCGCTCCTCCTCTCTCAACTGGGAGAGACTGTGGGGCTGCTCATTGTGGCGGCAGTATGCGCCCTGCTCAACCTGGTGCTGTGGAGGCTGCTGGCCACTGTGGGCATAAAGCTGTTTCGGGACCTGTAAAATGTGCAAAACTGCCGGTGGGAAAGGGAACTTTTCCACCGGCAGTTCGTCTAAAGTGCAAATCATTGGGAAGGAGCTTGACTATGAAAGGAAAGAAGATTTTCTCCGCTGTATTGTCTCTGTCCCTTGCCGCTGTACTCTGTCTGTCCGGCTGCACCTCAGCCGCCGCAGATGACAACAGTGTGTCCTCCGGCGTGGCGCCTTCCGTGCCCCCTGCTGAGGAGGCGGTCAGCGCTCCCGCTCAGACCACGGTGGACGTCCCCACCAGCGACCCGCTGGCGCCCCCGGAAGAGCCTGTCTACACCATTGCCCAGCAGCATCAGCCCGACCTGGTGCGGGTGCAGGGC
The DNA here is from genome assembly GCF_944387805.1 of uncultured Pseudoflavonifractor sp. Taxonomy (GTDB): domain Bacteria; phylum Bacillota; class Clostridia; order Oscillospirales; family Oscillospiraceae; genus Pseudoflavonifractor. Next base: position 3,818 of record NZ_CALXGI010000041.1, read on the forward strand.
ACGGTCTCCCTGGACGGTGACCGCATCCTGGTGACCAACAGCAATGAGTGGGCGCGGTACCCTGAAATTGTCCTCGGCCTGGAGAAGGACACCCTGATTCTCAACGCCGTGGACGGTAGCACCATGGCGGCGGAGGACCTGCGGGAGGGCGAGTATGTCTACGCCTATGTGGGTCCCGAGATGACCGAAAGCCTGCCGCCCATCACCACAGCGGCGGTGATTCTGGCCGCCATCCCTGCTGATTACGCTGTGCCCGCCTACTCCATTGTGGAGCAGGTGAACGTCTGGGAGGGCCGCACCTCCGTTCTCATGAGCGATGACGTCACCTATTCCCTGAACGACGCGGAACTGCTGGCCGGTCCTGGCTTTGACGGTAATGCAGTCACCCTGGCCGACATCACCCCCGGCTGCAGCCTGCTGGCCTGGTATGACATGCTGGCCGAGTCCTTCCCGGCCCAGGCCTGGCCCAGCAAGGTGATGGTCATTCCGTCCCCTTATGACGCCTGGGCGGAGCTGGAGCCCGGACGGCTGGCCGTCAACGGCACCGAAGTGGAGCTGACGGCGGCGGAGCAGCCCTATGTGGAGGGGGAGACCCTGATGGTTCCCGTCCGGGCCTTTGCCGAGGCCCTGGGCTGTGAGGTTATCTGGAATGCCGGCCGGCCTGAGCAGATTGCCGTCCGGGGAGAAGGGACAGAGTATCTTCTTACCCTGGGCAGCGACCGGGCCGCCACAGGGGACGGCGGCGGCGGAACCGCCCTCACCGGGGCGCTGACCGCCCGGAACGGGGTGTCCTTCCTGCCTGCCGACGACCTGCTGAACCTCCATAATGTGAGAGTCGAGGGGCTCTGGCCGGTGTAAGGGCCCAAAAACAAGAAAAAGAGCGGGCAGGCCTTGAGCCTGCCCGTTCTTTGTAGTAGAATGACGTTGATATTATGTAAAGTAAGGGGGCCCTGCCCATGAAAGCAAAGAAGAAACTGCTCCGCCGCACCCTGTCCGCTCTGCTGTCCCTGCTGCTGCTGTCCGCTCCGGCCCTGGCTCTGGACACAGCGCAGGCTGGCGAATTGCTTCAGAAATATTATATTGATGGGGTCTCTGAGGAAGTGCTCTCCCAGTCCACAGTGGAGGACATGATCTCCGCGCTGGGGGACCCCTATACCGAGTATTTTGACGCCCAGGAGTATGCCGACTTTCTTGCCTCCATGGCGGACACCCGCACCGGCGGCGTGGGTGTGACCAGCACCATGACGGATCAGGGCATGGTAGTGGAGGCCCTGACGGAGGGAATGCCTGCCCAGAAGGCGGGGATTCAGCCGGGAGATATCATCACCGCTCTGGACGGCGTCACGGTTATCGGCCAGAGCATCGATGCCGCGGCGGAGCGGCTGCGGGGGGAGCCGGGCACCCAGGTGACGGTTACCGTGGTACGGAATGGGGTGAGCAGGGACTATGTCCTCACCCGTGAGGAGTTGGTAATCCCTGCCACAACCACCTCACTGCTGGACGGCCACATCGGTTACATCACCTGCTCCGCCTTTGGCGACGAGACGGCAGGCCACTTTGCGGAAGGAATACAGGCCTATGACGCCGCCGCGGACCGATGGATCGTGGATCTGCGGAACAATGGCGGCGGCAGTGTCAGCGCCTCGGTCCAGGCGGCGGGGGACTTTGCAGGCCAGGGAAACCTGGTCTATCTCCGGAATCAGTCGGGCAGCTATGCCGCCGAGTCCCGGGAGGAGGGGGAGCTGACCATGGACCCGGTGATTGTGCTGGTGAACGGCTACACCGCCAGCGCCTCTGAGATTTTCTCCTCCGTTGTCCGGGACCAGAACGCTGGAATTGTCATCGGCAGCCGGACCTATGGCAAGGGTGTGGCCCAGATTCTGCTGGATGAAACCAATTATCCGGGTGACTTCACCGAGGGGGACGCTCTGAAGGTGACAGCCTACCGCTATTTCTCCCCCAGGGGTACCACCGCCGACCGGGTGGGGGTCATCCCAGACCTGCTGGTGAAGGACGCCTACACCGCCGATGTGGCCTATCTTCTCTCAGCCGCAAGCCCCAAAGGGGATACCTCCGGCCTGCTGCGGGTGGATATGAAGTGGCGCTGGTACGTGGATCTGGATACCGCGGCCTCTGAGGCTGGAAAGCCCGCCTTTACCGCCCTGCTGGAGGCGCTTCCGGCCCAGACGCCTCTGTGGCTGGGCACCGGCGGCGCCGACGGCTGGGAGCGGGTTACCGCCGGTGAGCTGGCTGAACAGTATCACTTGACGGACTATGCTCCCCGGACCTTTACCGATACCGCCGGCTCCCCCTACGCTGCCGCCATCAGCACCCTGGCAGCCTACCGGATTATCTCCGGCCCGGGCGACGGCACCTTCCGGCCGGAGGCCACCCTGACCCGGGCGGAGTTCTGCGCCCTGCTGGCCCAGGCCCTTCACGACGGCAGGCAGGGGGACACCGGCTTTGCAGATGTGCCCGCCGACGCCTGGTATGCCCCCGCCCTCAATGCCCTCACCGCCATGGGCCTTATCAGCGGTTACAGCGACGGCCTCTTCCATCCCGACGACCCCATGGACCACCAGCAGTTCCTCACCATCATGGGACGTCTGGCGGAGTATCTCTCCATAAACTTCCATGAGGCGGCCAGGACCGAGCACTCCGCCGCGCTGGGAGACTACTGGGCCTGGGCGGGCTGGTCCCGGGAGTCCATGTGGCTGCTGGACGGCAGCCAGCAGAACATCTTCGGCCAGACGGTCTCCCTGCTCTGGGCGCCGCTGGGAGAAATTGATCCCACCGCCCTTACCACCCGGGAGGAGGCCGCCGCCATGGTGTACAACCTCTTTGTGTCTACCGGTCTGCTGGCGGTGTGACCCGCGCGGAATTTAATTGGGAGGACAGTGCGAATGGAACGTATCATTCTGGCGTGTGACTCCCTCCAGCTGCATGTGGATGCGGCCCAGGAGAGAATGGGGACCCACTATGAGGTACGTCTGCTGGACAGCAGGCTCCACGCCCAGCCCGAGAAGATGAACGAGGCGGTGTTTGCGGCCATAGCGGACATGCCAGAGCACGTGGACGCTGTGCTGCTGGCTATGGGCCTGTGCGGCGGTTCTGTATCGGGCCGGCCCTTCCCGAGGCGGACGGTTATTCCAAGGGTGGACGACTGCATTACGCTGCTGCTCCACAGGGACCAGACTTGGCATCCCAATCTGAAAGCATGCGGTCATTTTTACCTGACGGACACCCTGGACGGCCGGCTGTCCGTTGAAAAGATGTACCGGCGCCTGACAGAGGAGTATGGCGAGGAGGACGGCGGCGACATTTTTCATATGTGGTTTGCCAACTACAAGAGCGTGGATATTATTGACACCGGTGCTTACCCCTGCCGATCGGCGTCCTATGTGGAGAAGGCGAAGCGGCAGGCGGCCCTGATAAACTGCCCCCTCACCTATGTGGACGGCAGCAATCTGCTGCTGGAAAAACTGGTTTCCGGCCAGTGGGATCAGCAGTTTATTGTGGCGGAGAAGGGACAGGTGCTGGAGCAGGCGGCCTTTTCCGCCTGAAAAAAGCAGAAAAAGCTCCCCCATTCTTAATTGGATGGGGGAGCTTTTTCTGCTGCCGTAGGCGCTCAGGAGAGCAGCAGCTTGTCATCCGCCTCGTCGGAGCCGGTGGCCTGGCCGAATTTGGCCAGCAGATCTTCCACTGTGAGGCGCTTTTTCTCCTCACCGGAGATATCCAGGGCGATACGGCCCTCATACATCATGATGAGGCGGTTGCCGTGGGCAATGGCGTCCCGCATGTTGTGAGTGATCATCAGGGTGGTCAGGCGGTCACGCTGGACGATTTGCTCCGTGGCGCTGAGCACCTTGGCGGCGGTCTTGGGGTCCAGGGCGGCGGTATGTTCGTCAAGAAGGAGGAGCTTGGGCTTGACCAGGCTGGCCATCAGCAGGGTGAGGGCCTGGCGCTGGCCGCCGGACAGCAGGCCGACCTTGGAAGTGAGTCGGTCCTCCAGTCCCAGGTCCAGAATTTTCAGCAGTTCCCGATACTCCTCACGCTCGGCGCGGGTGATGCCGGGGCGGAGGGTGCGTCTCTGCCCCCGGCGGCGGGCCAGGGCCAGATTTTCCTCAATCTGCATGGTGGCGGCAGTGCCGGTCATGGGGTCCTGGAACACCCGGCCGATATACTTGGCCCGCTTGTGCTCGGGGAGACGGGTCACGTCCACGCCGTCAATGAGGATGCTGCCCCGGTCTACCGGCCACACGCCGGCCACTGCGTTGAGCAGAGTGGACTTACCCGCGCCGTTGCCGCCGATGACGGTGACAAAGTCCCCCTCCTTCAGGGTAAGGGACACGCCGTTGAGGGCCCGCTTTTCATTGATGGTGCCGGCGTTGAAGGTCTTGCAGATGTTCTGAAGCTCAAGCATGGGCGGCATCTCCCTTCTTGCCGGTCTTGGCGAATTTACCCTTCCAGTGGGGGATAGTGAGGAACACGGCCACCACCAGGGCGGTGAGCAGCTTCAGGTCGGTGGTCTCCAGACCCAGCCGGAGCACCAGGGTAATGACAATGTAGTAGATGATGGCGCCGATGACGGCGGAGAGCAGCTTGAGGGCGAAGTTGCGGAATACCTTGCCCAGCAGCACCTCGCCGATGATGACGGCGGCCAGGCCGATGACGATGGCGCCGCGGCCCATATCCACGGTGGCGCTGCCCTGATACTGGGAGAGCAGGGCGCCGGAGAAAGCGACCAGCCCGTTGGACACCACCAGGCCCAGCACTTTGGTCCAGCTGGTGTTAATGCCCTGGGCGCGGGCCATGTTCTGGTTGGCGCCGGTGGCCCTGAGGGAGGAGCCCAGCTCAGTGCCGAAGAACCAGTAGAGCAGGGCGATGACGATAAGCACCAGGGGCACCAGAAGGATGAAAGGGTTGGAAGCCGACAGGTCACGGATATAGCGGGAGGAGAGCATGAGGGGATACTTGTCCACGCTGACCGACAGCGTAGCCTTGGTGGTCAGGCCGGAGCCGATGGCCATGATGCGCAGATTGATGGAGTAGAGGGCCAGCTGGGTGAGGATGCCGGCCAGGATGGCAGGGATGCCGCAGAGAGTGTGGAGCAGTCCGGTGACCAGGCCGGCCAGCATGCCCGCCAGAATGGCGGCCGCCAGAGCTACCCAGGGGTTCCAGCCCAGAGAGATGCCCAGGGCGCACATGGCGCCGCCGGTGGCCAGGGAGCCGTCCACCGTCAGGTCGGCCACATCCAGAATCCGGTACGTAATGTACACACCGATAGCCATAATACCCCATATCAGGCCCTGTCCCAGGGCGCCCGGCATGGAGTTGAGAAAGGAGAGCAGGAAATCCATCTCGGTTCCTCCTAATTGTAAAATAATATAAAGGAAGCGCACGGCAGCGGGAGCGGAGAATTCCGCTCCCGCCGCCAGGCATGATAGAACGTTTTCAGCTCAGCCGATGGGCTCATAGCCCTCGGGCGGAGTGATGCCCAGGGCCTGGCAGTTGGCCTCGTTGTACAGCTTGGTGAGGGTGGTGTCATAGGCGATGGCCATATCGGACACGCTCTCCTCGCCGGTGAGAATCTTCACGGCCATTTCGCCGGTGATCTGGCCCAGCTCATAGTAGCTGATGGACAGAGTGGCCACGCCGCAGCCGGAGCAGATGCCGGACTCGCCGGCAATGACGGGCACTCCGGCGGGAATGACCACGTTGGCGATGGTCTCGGTGTTGTTGGCGGCGGTGTTATCGGTGGGGATATAGATGACGTCGGAGCTGTCGCAGGCGGTCTGGGTGACGGAGGACAGGTCGTTGACATCGGTAAAGGCGTACTGGGTGCAGGTATAGCCCTTGCCCTCCAGATAGCCCTGAATGGTCTCCACCTGGAAGATGGAGTTGGGCTCGGCGGAGCAGTAGAGCAGGCCTACATTGGGGTATTCGGCGGCGGGGAAGAGTTCTTCCAGCATATCGGCCTGCTGGTCCAGGGGGGCCAGGTCAGAGGTTCCGGAGATATTGCCGCCCAGCACGCCGTCCTCGGTGGAGTCCAGGTCCAGGGCAATGCCGTAGTTGGTGACGGCGGTGCCCAGTACAGGAACGGTGTTGGTAGCGGAGGCGGCGGCCTGGAGAGACGCGGTGGCGTTGGCCAGAATCAGGTCCACGTTCTCGGCCAGAAAGCCGTCGATAATGGTGGCGCAGTTGTTGCTCTCGCCGCCGGCGTTGCCCTCTCTGAATTCCACGGCGTCGCCCAGGGCGGCGGTGATGGCGTCCTTAAAGCCCTGAGTGGCGGCGTCCAGGGCGTCGTGAGGCGCCAGCTGGCAGATGCCTACGACATAAGAGGCGTCCTCCGCGGACGGAGAGACGGAGGGAGCGGGGGCGCTCTCCTGGGTCGCGGCGGAGGGAGAGGGGCTGGGAGAATTTTGCCCTGTATCGCCGCCTACGGTGCAGGCGGTCAGGGAGAGAGAAATGGCGGCTGCCATGGCAAGGGCGGTCAGTTTGGGCAGTGTTTTCATAGTATCCTCCTCAAAATACTTTAGCGAGTTTAGGTGCTAAAGAAGATGGGTGCAAAAAAAAGCCTTTCGGCTGTGATTGTGTTTATTATAATGAGGGCTGCAAAAATTGTCAATCCTTAATTTTTGGAAAGAGGTCTGTTGTTCACGGCTTTTTCATGGACTTTTTCAGCCGTATGTGATATTATCTAACGGAATCTATCTCGTGTGGAGGCATTGCATTGAGAATTGACGTACTGGGCGTCGGGTTTGACAACCTGACGCTGGACGAGGCTGTCGAGCGGGGCGCCGGGCTGGCCGCCGGAGAGAAATTCTCCTACGCGGTGACACCCAACCCGGAGTTTCTGCAGCTGGCCAAGAAGAATGACAAATTCCGCGCCGTGCTCAACGGGGCGGACCTGGTGCTGGCCGACGGCATCGGCGTGGTAAAGGCGGCGTCCATCCTGGGCCGGCCCCTGAAGGGCCGGGTGCCCGGCATTGACTTTGCCGCCGGACTGCTGGGGCGGATGGCCCAGTCCGGGGAGCGGCTGTTCCTGCTGGGGGCCAAGCCCGGCATTGCAGAGACCGCCGCGGCAAATTTGCAGAAGCAGTACCCCGGCCTGATGGTGTGCGGCACCCATGACGGCTATTTCCAGGACCCGCGGCCGGTGATCCGGGCCATTCAGGACGCCCATGCCGACGTGGTGTTTGTCTGCCTGGGCGCGCCCAAGCAGGAGCTGTGGATGGCCGAGTATGGCCCGTCCACCGGCGCCCGGCTCATGGTGGGCCTGGGCGGCGCTCTGGATGTGTTCGCCGGCGCAGTGGAGCGGGCCCCGGAGAAGTGGCAGAAGATGGGCATGGAGTGGCTCTACCGGCTGCTCAAGGAGCCCAAGCGCATCGGCCGCATGGCTAAGCTGCCCCTGGTGCTGGTGGATGCCGTCGGCGCCCGGCTGCGCGGAAAGTGAGGGCGCGGGAGATGTCCGGCAGGCTGATTGTATTTGAGGGGACCGACGGGTCGGGCAAGTCCACCCAGTTCGCCAGGCTGTGTGAGCGGCTGGAGCAGGGGGGGACCGCGTTCCGGCGGCTCATCTTTCCCCAGTATCAGGAGCCCTCGTCCGCCCTGCTGCGGATGTACCTGAACGGGGAGTTCGGCACTCACCCCGACGACGTGAACCCCTACGCGGCGTCTACTTTCTACGCGGTGGACCGGTACGCCGCCTGGAAAAAGGACTGGGGCAGCTATTATCGGGAGGGCGGACTGGTGTTGTCCGACCGGTACACCACCTCCAACGCGGTGCACCAGACCTGTAAGCTGCCTGAAGCGGAGTGGGAGAGCTTCATCCGCTGGCTCTTTGACTTTGAGTGCGGCAAGCTGGGGCTGCCCCTGCCCGACCTGGTAATCTATCTGGACATGCCCACTGATAAGGCGGTGGAGATGCTCCGTTCCCGGGAGAAGGCCACCCATACCAGGGGGGATATCCACGAGGTGGACACGGAGTACCTGGCCAAGTGCCGCCGCACCGCCCATGCCGCCGCCGGGCTGCTGGGCTGGAAAAGGGTCTCCTGTGTGGACGGCGGCGGTGCCGTCCGCTCCATCGAGGACATTCATCAGGAGATTTGGGATATCATAACCGGGCAGAATTTGCTCTGCCCCTAAAAATGAATGAGAAATTTGCCGGGGCGGCTGAGCCTCGGAACAAACAGGAGGAAATGAACATGATCTACATTCTGCTGGGCAATGGCTTTGAAGAGTCTGAGGCTCTGGTCCCCCTGGACCTGCTCCGCCGGGCCGGCGCCAAGGTGACGCTGGTGGGCGTGGACGGCCTGGAGATTACCGGCAGCCACGGCGTCACCGTGAAGGCGGATGTCACCATGGACGAGGCCCACGACCCGGAGGATATGGAGATGCTGGTGCTGCCCGGCGGCCTGGGCGGCGTGGAGTCCATCCAGAAGAATTTGTTTGCCCTGGCCCTGATTCAGAAGGCCTATGACCGGGGCTGCTGGCTGTGCGCCATCTGTGCCGCGCCCACTGTTCTGGCCCGGGCGGGCTGCCTGGACCGCCGGAAGGCGGTGTGCTACCCCGGTATGGAGGATGAGATGGGGTCTGCCGTGGTGCAGAAGGGCAGCCAGGTGGTAACGGACGGCCGCATCATCACCGGCGAGGCCGCCGGTTCCTCCTTTGAGTTCGGCCTGCGCCTGGTGGAAGCCGCCTGCGGCCGGGAGGCCATGGAGCGGGTGCGCAATGCCGTCCACTTCCATCACTGAGCAGAAAACAGCTCTGCGCCAGGCGGTGCGCGCCCGGCTTTCCGCTATGTCCCCGGAGGAGCGGGAGGAGAGCGATGCAATTCTGTTCCGCCGCTTCCTGTCTTTGCCCGGGCTGGCGGCCGCGCATCGGGTTTTAATATTCTACGGCATGGACACTGAGCCGGACACGGCCAGGCTGATTCCGGCCCTGCTGGAGCGGGGAAAGGAAGTTTTGCTGCCGCGCTGTCTGCATGGGCATGGGCTGGAGGCCCGCCGGGTGACCGGGGAGAGCGCTCTTATCCGACACCGGTACGGCATGCTGGAGCCGGGCGAGGACTGTCCGCTGGCAGAGCGGGAGAAAATTGACCTGATTCTGGTGCCCGGACTGTGTTTTGACCGCGCGGGTTATCGGCTGGGGCAGGGCGGGGGATACTATGACCGTTACCTGGCCGGCTATGCCGGGGACACAGTGGGCCTGTGCCGCCATGCGGTGCTGCAGGACGCTGTTCCACGGGAGACGCACGACCGGCCGGTGGACCTGGTGGTGACCGATGGGGAGCCTGTCCTGATGTAAGGCGGGAAAAGCGGGCCCCGGAGGGCCCGCCCGTACCGCAGTCCGGCGGAGGGGAAACGCTCAGCAGCAGCCGCAGCCGTCGTTGCAGCCGCAGTTATTGCCGCAGCCGCAGTTGCCGCCGCAGGAACTGCCGCCCCAGCTGCCGCCGCAGCAGCAGCACAGAAGGATGATAATCAGGATGATCCAGAGGCAGCTGCCGCCGCCCATACCGTTGTTACCACAGCACATGTAGACATTCACCTCACATTATTCTAAGGAACCGGGGGCCCGGGCCGCCGTTCCCTTCACGACCCATACTATGTCTGTCTCTGATCTGTGGTGACAGAAGGAACTTTGATTTTTTCTCTTGTAATGAATAGGAGTTGAAGCAATGTCTCACTACGAAGGAAAGCGTGAGTCGCCCCGCCGTCAGCCCCATCAGGATGCCGGCAGCGCCTCGCCGCGGAGGGAGCGCGGCCAGCAGCAGCCCCGCCGCCGGCGGCGCCGGATGGGCGCTCTGGGCGCGCTGCTCTATGTGGTGCTGGTTATCGGCGTCTCTGCCCTGCTGGCGGGACTGGGCTGGATCTGGGCCGGGGACGTGCTGGCCCTGAACAAGACTGAGCTCACCGCCACCATTACCCTGCCCGACGATATCTTTACCTACTCTGAGGAGACCAACGAGGAGGGAGAGACGGTCAAGGTATCAAAAGCGGATGTGGGCTATGTGGCGGACCAGCTGAAACAAAACGGTATTATTGAGTACAAGTGGCTCTTTCAGCTCTTCTGCGGGTTTACCGGCGGCAAGGAGAAGATGACGCCTGGTACCTATACCCTCAGCACCAGCATGGATTACAGCGCCATTATCCGCAATCTGAGCGCCAAATCCTCTGCCCGGACGGAGGTGACGGTGGTCATCCCGGAGGGCTCCACGCTGGCCCAGATTTTTGCTATCCTGGAGGAGAACGGCGTGGCCACAGTGGAGGAGCTTAACGACGCCGCTGCCAACCACGACTTCAACTTCTCCTTCCTCAAGGGCGTGCTGCCCCTGGGAGAGCCCACCCGTCTGGAGGGCTACCTGTTCCCGGATACCTATATTTTCTACCAGAACATGGACCCGGTGCAGGCGCTCAACAAGATGATCCTCCGCTTTGATGAGGTCTTTACCGATGAGATGCGGGAGAAGGCGGCGGCCAATGGCCAGACTATCCACGATATTGTCACCATCGCCTCCATGATTGAAAAGGAGACCACCGGCAACGACCAGACCGACATCGCCGACGTTATCTATAACCGCCTCTATCATCCCACTTCGGAGACGGCGGGTTACCTGAACATCGACGCCACCATCCAGTATATCCTGCCCGAGCGGAAGGACAGGCTGACGGCAGAAGATCTGGCCATTGACAGCCCCTATAACACCTATCTGTACACCGGCCTGCCGGCCGGCCCCATCGCCAGCCCCGGACAGGCCTCCCTGCGGGCCGCCATGAATCCCTCGGGCAACGGCTACTATTTCTACGCCCTGGGCGACGACGGTGAGCACCACTTCTTCAAGACCTATCAGCAGCAGGAAAATTTCAGAGCGACCCAGGAGCTGTATCAGAATGGATAAAAAGAGACCGGAGCTGCTCTGCCCCGCCGGGGATATGGAGCGGCTGAAGATGGCGGTGGCCTACGGGGCGGACGCCGTCTATCTGGCGGGAACCATGTTTGGCATGCGCTCCTTTGCGGGCAATTTCACCCCCGAGGAGCTGAAGGACGCCGTGGGCCTGTGCAAGGCCCACGGCGTGGCCGTGCATATCACCTGCAACACCATGCCCCGAAACGACGAGGTGGCCAAGCTGCCCGAGTGGCTGGAGTATCTGGATCAGACCGGCGTGGATGCCGTCATTGTGGCCGACGTGGGAACGCTGGCCCTGGTGAAGCGCTACGCGCCCCATGTCCGGGCCCATATCTCCACCCAGGCCAGCATTGTCAACTACCAGTCCGCCTCCACCTGGTACGACCTGGGCGCCAGCCGGGTTATCCTGGCCCGGGAGCTCACTCTGGACGAGATTCGGGAGATCCGGGCCAAGACCCCCAGGGAGCTGGAGATTGAATGCTTTGTTCACGGGGCCATGTGCGTGTCCTACTCCGGCCGCTGCCTGTTGTCCAACTACATGACGGGCCGGGACTCCAACCGGGGCGCCTGCGCCCAGCCCTGCCGGTACAAGTACGCCCTGGTGGAGGAGAAAAGGCCTGGAGAGTACTTCCCGGTCTATGAGGACGAAAAGGGAACCTATATCATGAACTCCCGGGATATGTGCATGATTGACCACATCCCGGAGCTGATAGAGGCGGGGGTGGACAGCTTCAAGATTGAGGGCCGGGCCAAGAGCGCCTATTACGCCGCCATTGTAGCCGGAGCCTACCGCCACGCGGTGGATGCCGCCCTGGCTGGAGAGCCCCTGGACCCGGTGTGGCGGGACGAGGTGGAGCACATCAGCCACCGGCACTACTCCACCGGCTTCTTTTACGGCCAGCCCGGCCAGTTTACCGAGGATGCCCGGTACATCCGGGACTGGCAGGTGTGCGCCCTGGTGGAGTCCTGCCGGAGCGACGGCACCGCTGTCCTTTCCCTGCGCAACAAGTTTGCCGTGGGGGAGGAGCTGGAGCTGGTGGGGCCGGACGTGCGTCCGGAGCGGTTCACCGTGTCCGCTATGACCGACGGCGACGGACTGCCCCTTGCCGAGGCCCGCAAGCCCCAGATGAAGCTGACCATGAAGCTGCCCCGGGCTGTGCCGCCCCTGTCCCTGCTGCGGCGGCAGGCGTCGGGAGAATAAGGAGGAATTCGTATGCTGGAGTACAAGTTCGACACGCAGCTCCTCATTGCCGGAGAGAATCTCTCCGAGGATGAGATTCACGACTACATCGCCCAGAACATTGAGGGCGACTGCCTGCTGGCCTTCGGTGACGAGGATCTGATCAAGATCCATTTCCACACCAACACCCCCTGGAAGGTGCTGGAGTACTGTGCATCCAAAGGCGACATCCACGACATCGTGGTGGAGAACATGGAGCGCCAGGAGAACGGCCTGAAGGGCTGATCCATTGGGGGAAGGAGGCTGAACGCCCCTTGAGCAAAGCGAAACGGGTCCGGCGGCTGGACTTCGACCTGCTGCGGGTGGCTTCCATGGCCGCCGTGGTCTACCTCCACACCGCCGCGGACGGGCTGCGCCAGTCGGAGAATATGCTCCTCTGGCACCTGTCCAATCTGCTCTCCTCCCTGGCGGTGGCGGCGGTACCGCTGTTCTTTATGTTGTCCGGCGCTCTGCTGCTGACTTCGGATAAGACCGACGACCCGGCTTATGTGTTCCGCCGCCTGCCGCGGGTGGCGGTGCCTGGGCTGTGCTGGTCATTGCTGGTGGTGGCGGGCGTATGGCTGACCCAGGGCGGAGAGATGGCGCTGCTGAAGTTTGTGAACCTGCCCGCCATTTCCGCCCTGACGCCCTACTGGTTCCTCTACGCCCTCGTCCCCATGTATCTGCTCTCCCCGCTGCTCAAACGGATGACGGACCACCTGGAGGAGCGGCACTGGCGCTATCTGCTGGGGCTGTGGGTGGTGGTGACCCTGGGCCTGAATCAGCTCAGCGGCTTTCTGCCCGACCCCTGGTACGCCCTGCTGCGGGAGAACACCACGCTGAACGTGAGCATACTGGAGGGATATCTGGGGTATTTCCTGCTGGGCGCCTGGCTGGAGCGGCTGGAGAGGACGCCCGCCCGCCGGACTCTGCTGGCGGTTGCCCTGGGCAGCTGGGCGGTAATTGCCCTGGGTACCTGGATTGTCTTTCTGATAACCGGTACCTACGGCGAGCAGTTTGCCACCTACCGGGGCGTGTTTACCATGGCCCTCTCCGCCTCCCTGTTTCTGCTGTTCAAGGACCTGTTCCGGGGCAGAAGAAGCAGCCGGAACGTGGTGCTGCTGTCGGCCTGTTCCTTTGGCGTGTATCTGGCCCATCCCATGGCCATTGCGGCCATCAAGGAGCTGCTGGGCGGCGCTCTGAGCGCGCCTGCCCAGCTGGCGGTGTGGCTGCTGGCCCTGACGGGCTGCGTCCTGGGAACCGTGCTGGCGGCCTCTGTGCCGGGGCTTTGTTTCCTGGCCACGGGACAGCGCTTCCGGGACGCCTGCCGGGAGAGCAATGTCTTTGCCCTGCTGCGGCGGAGAAAGCCGGGCGGAAAGCGCCTGGCGGGAAGGCCGCCGGACACACGGCAAAAATAGAACAAAAAAACAGCACCGGATGTATCCGGTGCTGTTTTTTTGCTTACATGCTCTGGCTGATGCAGATGCGCAGGTCGGTAAAGAACTTGTCCTTGGCAGGGGGCGTGCCGAAGGCCAGATACTCGTAGAGAAGCTGGAGAGGCAGGGAGCCCTGAATATCGGGCTGCTGAACAATAGTGGCAGAGATAAGGCCGTTCTTCAGCAGCTCCTGCTGCGCGGGAGCCAGGTCGTGGGTGATAATCGACAGATTCCGGTCACGGGCTGCCCGCCGGATCTCCTGGCACACTCCGTAGTCCCCCATGTTGACGATATAGATGGCCTTCATATCCGGATTCTGCTCCACCAGCTCCACAACCTCGGAGAATTCGCCGTCGTGAAACAGGGCGGGCATGCCGCCGTTTACCATAGACAGCCCGGGGTGATGGGTGAGCTCCTGAGAAAATCCGCCCATCCGTCCGGCAAAGCTGGGAGAGTTGGGACCATCTGCCGCGGCGATGCCCACCAGCCCCCGGCCCTCGGTGCACAGGGACACCAGCCCGGCGGCTACCCGGCCGGACTGGACATAGTCGCAGCCCACATAGGCCAGATGGGGGACAAAATCCTCGTCCAGGTTAAAGAATACGGTGGGAATACCCTTGGCGTTCATCCGCTGGATAAAGGACATAAATACCGTGCTGCGTATGGGCAGGGCGGCGATTCCGTCCGGGCAATTGTCCTCCACCTCCTGGAACAGCCGCTCCAGATAGGGGGTGTCCAGCTGGCGGATAAGGTAAAAGTCCACCGTTACGCCGAATTCCCGCAGCTCAGCGGCCTTGTCCCGGGCGGCGTGAAGGATATCCAGGTGAAAGACGAATTCTGGTCCGTGGAAGATGAGGAAGGCCAGATGGAGCTGGCGCTTTTTGACAGCCAGAATCTGACCGGCCATATTGGGGCGGTATCCCATCTCCTCAATGAGCGCCCGCACTCTGGCTTCCGTTTCCGGATTGACGCCGGGCCGGTTGTTGAGAACCCGGTCCACCGTACCCCGGGAGACCCCAGCCCGCTTGGCAATGTCTTTTATGGTGACCATATCCGTGACCTCCCTCTGCAATTCTCAGGCCTGCTTGGCCTCGGGGAAAATAACCTTGTTGACAAAGAAGAAAATAACCATGGAGATACCGCCGTTGAGCACCACAGTGCCGATGTTGTAGATAAAGTCGGGCACAAACATACCGGCTACCGCCACCCAGACGCAGTTGATAGAGTTGACAATGCAGTTGATGATGACGAAGGCCACCACATACCAGGCAATCTGCCAGGCCAGATTCCCCTTGCTGCGGAAGACAAAGTTGCGCTGAATGGGGAAGTTGATGATCTCGCCGATGGCCATGGCGATCATGTAGGCGCAGAAGTAGCCCAGGCCGCCGTGAGCCGTGTCATAGCCGAAGATATTCCACTGGAAGGTCTCGCCGAACAGGGTCACCGGGATGCCGGGCCAGCCGAAGTCCACGTTGGACAGGCTCTGGAAGGCCAGGGGAAGGAACTGGAGGATGAAGTACTTGAGGACTGTCACCAGATTGCTGACGATGACGAACAGGCCGCCCTCCCGGATCCACTTGGCGGCTTTGGGGTGTTTTCCGGCAAAATTACTCCACCAGCCGGCCAGACCGGTTTTGCTTTCATTGACGCTCATATCAGTTTTCCCCTTTCGCATTGCCCGCCTGAGCCAGAGCCAGGGCGGTCTCCTTTTTTGCCTTGTTCATCCTGAAATACCCGGAGATGAGGTGCCCCAGTCCCTTGAAGAAGTGGCCGTTGAAAATTTCCAGCAGGGCCTCTGCCATTTTCATGTCCACCATGCCGGCCATCATCTTGGCAATGGCGCGGAAGGGCATGTTGTAGCGGAAAAGGGCGTCCAGGTCAGGCTTTCCGGCGGCTTCGCCCTTTTCCACCTGGCCCTTGGTAATTTTATACACCAGGCGTCCCACCCAGCCTCTGGCATAGAAGAGCTGGGAGAAGGTGTCGTTCATGCCCAGGGGGGCGGAGCGGTCCCACTTGGCAGGGGGGATTGGCCGGCCCAGCAGATATTCAAACTCGGTGTCGCCCACGTCGCTGACTTTGCCGGAGCAGTAGCTGGGCAGCCTGGACAGGTCGTAGGGGGCGGGGGCGTCGGTGCCCTGCACCGCTACGGCGGCGGTGAGGCGGATGTCCGCGCAGGAGGCGCCCACGCGGATTTCGTAGTTGCCGCTCTCCACCTCGAACCGGCTGGTTTTTACATTGAAGTAGCGGAAGGCCTTGTCATCCAGAGGCACAGTGACGGTTTTGCACTCGCCGGGATTGAGGAACACTTTCACAAAGCCCTTGAGCTCCTGTTCGGGGCGGAACACCATGCCGTCCTTGCGGGAGACATACACCTGAGCAATCTCCGCGCCGGCCACGCTGCCGGTGTTGGTAATGGTAAAGGTGACCTCCTTATCGCTGGCGCGCAGGTCGGCATAGGCGAAGGTGGTATAGCTCAGGCCGTAGCCGAAGGGGAAGCGGACAGGCACCTGGGCGGTCTGGTAATAGCGGTAGCCGATGTACAGGCCCTCGCGGTACTCGGCGGTGGCCTCAGTGCCGGGGAAGTAGCGGTAGGCGGGGGTGTCCTCATACTTCATGGCCCAGGTCTCCGCCAGCTTGCCGGAGGGGTTAACCTTGCCGGTGAGCACGTCCACCACAGCTCCGGCGCCGGCCTGGCCGCCCAGATAGCCGTGGACCACAGCCTTGCAGCTGTCCAGCCAGGGGGCCTCGATGGGAGCGCCGCCGGACAGGACCACCACCACGTTGGGGTTGACCTTGGCCACCGCCTCCAGCACATCCACCTGGTTCTGATGGATCTTCATGTGTTTCCGGTCCAGACCCTCGGATTCGCTGATCTCGTCCAGACCCATATACATCAGTACAATCTCAGCGTTCTTGGACAGCTCCACAGCGGCGTTCTTCCTGGCCTCGTCGTCCCCGCCGTGGCGGAGGAAGCCGGGCTCGAAGCCCACCAGCTTCAGGCCGCTGCCGGACTTGATGACGGAGAGGGCGCAATCCAGCTTAGTGGAGTTGACCATGCTGGAGCCGGCGCCCTGGTACCGGGGAGTCTGGGCAAAGTCGCCAATGACGGCCACAGAGGCGCCCGCCTTCAGGGGAAGAATATTGTCCTCGTTCTTCAGCAGCACAATGGTGCTGTCCGCGGCCTTGCGGGCCATGGCGTGGTGGGCCTCCACGTCGAACTCCTTAGGGGCGTCGGCGGGGATAACGGTGGCGAAGAGCACGCTCAGGTACTCATCCAGCCGCTGGTCAATCACATCCTCGGACAGCGTGCCGGCCTTCACCGCGGCCACCAGCTCCCGGTCGCTGTTGCCGCCGGTGGCGGGCATCTCCAGGGCGTTGCCGCAGCGGGCGCCCTCGGCGCGATCGTTGCTGCCGCCCCAGTCGGTGACCACAAAGCCGTCAAAGCCCCACTGGTCCACCAGAATGTCCCGCAGAAGCTCCTTGTCCTCATTGGCGTACTTGCCGTTGATGCGGTTATAGGCCGACATAATAGACATGGGATGGCCTTCCTTCACGGCGATCTCAAAGCCGGTCAGGTAGATCTCCCGGTAGGTCCGCTGGTCCACTACGCTGTCCGAGTGCATACGGAGGGTCTCCTGGCTGTTGGCGGCAAAGTGCTTGGGGCAGGCCGCCACACCCTTGCTCTGGATACCCCGGATGTAGGCTGCGGCCATCTTGCCCGCCAGATAGGGATCCTCGGAGAAGTACTCAAAATTGCGCCCGCACAGGGGGGAGCGCTTCATGTTCAGGCCGGGCCCAAGCAGCACGCTGACGCCCTGGGCCCTGGCCTCCTCGCCCAGCATTTTGCCCAGCTCCTCGCCCAGCTCCGGGTCCCAGGAGTTGGCCATGGTGGCTGCCGTGGGGTAGCAGGTAGCGGGCAGGGAGGCGTTCAGGCCCAAATGGTCCGCAGCGCCCGCCTGCTTCCGCAGTCCGTGAGGGCCGTCCGACAGAAACATTCCCGGGATATTCAGCCGCTTCACGCTCTTGGTGGTGAAGTTACCCTCTCCGCTTAACAGACTGCACTTCTCTTCCAGGGTCATCTTCTTAATTAAGTCCGCGTATTTCAATCCCTTACACTCCTTTTTCGGAACATTATGTCCCCTGCTGCCGCCTTCCTGTGCTCGAACACGGCCTTTGTACACAGTATAGCAGAAAGAAAAGCAAATGGGACGTGTTTGACGTAATCGGTATGTTTACGTGCGTAAATTGCAATTTGGATGCGGCACGGAGGAAAATTTGGACCCCAGATACTGCCCGGCCGCCTGCCGGGAAGGCAGGCGGCCGGAGACAATCAGGTATTTGCGGCGCCGGAGACGGTGCAGACGATACCGGTCTGAAGGTTCTCCACGTTCATAGTGTAATTGATTCCGTCGGAAGTGGCGGCGGTGAAGGAGCGGGTGTCTCCGGTGAGGGCGATGGAGCCGTCGCCGTTGAGTGTCCAGGTGCCGGAGTCGGTCTGAATGCCGGAGTTCTC
>NZ_CALXGI010000042.1 GCF_944387805.1 uncultured Pseudoflavonifractor sp.
GTAGCTTAGGCACGAGATGGAAAGAAAGCCGGACTGGCTGCCCGGCTTTCCTGTCCAAATTTATTGTAATAGGAGGCCCCAATGGAAGGTCTGACCGCATGGGTTTCTCATTACGGCATTTTCCTGATTGCCGCGGCAGGAGCCGCGGCCCTGCTCTGCGCCTTTTTGGCCAGGGGGAAGAAGCTGCGCTGGGGGGCCGCCGCCGGGGCCCTGCTCTGCGCTGCGGCAGCGGTGTGGTACTTTCTGCCCTTCTCCGTCCCTCTCGACCCCCAGCGCACCTCCGTGCTTCTCCAGTTCACGCTGGGGGAGCCGCTGGAGCTCACCCAAGAAGAGCGGGCGGAGGTGCTCCGCCTGTGCGGGGAGCTCACCTACTTCCGCCGGCCGGGGCAGACGGTCCTGCGCACCGGCGGCACGGAGACGGCCTACCTCATCCTCCTTCAGGGCGGGGACGGAGGCGCCAGCGAGAGCCTTCACCTGACGCTGGCTCTCTCCCCGGAGGGCTTCGCCGGGGAGGACGGTCTCTATGGGGTCAACCAGAATCTGGACGGAGTGAGAGGACAGGAGCCCCTGGTGGAATACCTCAAAGAGCTGGCGGACAAGTACGAAATCCCCCTGGCGGAGTGACATGCGGCAGGGGCGGAAGAGACAAGAGAAGGAACTGGTCATGCGGTTTGTCAGGGGCGTGGACGATGACGCCAGGATGCGCACGCCATAAAAAAGAAGCCGTCCCGGCTCTATTGAGAGCCGGGACGGCGCTTTTGTATGCAGCATATCATGGATCAGTGCTCCTCGCCCAGGGCGTAATACGTTTTCACATGGGCGATAAAAGCTCTGATATGTTCGCTTAGAACGGAGTTTCGCTTCATCACAAAGTAGAAATACCGCCGGGAGACCTGCTCGGGCAGGTCAAAGAGCAGCAGCCGCTTTTCCTGTACAAAGTTGAAGGCGGCGCGCTCCGAAATGATGGAGATACCCAGCCCGCCGGCCACCAGATTTTTGATAGACTCCTGGTCGTTAATGCGGGCGGTAACCTTCAGCTGATCCTCGGTAATCCCCATGCTCTCAAGGAAGTATTCCGCGCTTTTTTTGCTGCCGCTTCCCTGCTCCCGGAGGATGATTGGCTCCTGCAGCAGCTGCTGCAGGGGGGTTCCCTTCTCCTTCAGGGAGAGAAAATAGGGATTGACAGGGGTGATTAACACCATTCTGTCCCGGTAGAAGGGGATGCAGGTCAGATCCTCGTGATCGTATTTCATGCCGATCATACCAAGGTCGAAGCTGCCGTTGAGGATGCCCTCTGCCACCCCGCGGCTGTCGCTCTGGTGAATGATAAAGTAGGCATCCGGGTGCTCCTTGCCGTAGGCAGGGAGAATTTCAGGCAGGATGTAGGCCGAGGGAATGGTAGAGGCCCCCAGCTGGATGATGCTGTTCCCGCCGGAGGACCAGCGCTGGATCAGGTTATCCCGCAGGCTGAGAATGTTGCAGGCGCATTCATAGAGCTCCTGCCCCCTGGGGGTCACGTCCACGCTCCGCTTGGTGCGGATAATGAGGCAGGTGCCCAGCTCCTCCTCCAGATTGCGGATGTGGGTACTGATGGTAGGCTGGGAGAGATAGAGCCGTTCGGCGGCTTTTGTAAAGCTGCGGTATTTTACAACCGCCGTAAAGGACTGAAGCTGCTTCATATCCATCAGCGGTGTCCCTCCCCCAGAATGGCGTCCAGGGCGTCGATGGCCCGGTCTACCTCCTCCTCCGTGTTCCACCAGCCAAAGGAGAAGCGGATGGTCCCGGCGGGGAAGGTGCCCAGGGTTTTGTGGGCGGAGGGGGCGCAGTGGAGTCCCACACGGGTCATGATGCCGTAGGTGCTGTCCAGCTCGTAGGCCACCCCGGCCATGTCCCGGCCCGGCGTCTCAATGGACACCACGCCGGTGCGGCCCCCGGTCCCCGGCAGGCCCACCGTCCGTACGGCCCGGCCCGCTTTTCCCAGGGAATCCACGCCTGAGAGGAACCGGGCGGTGAGGCCCAGCTCATGGGCGCGGATGGCGTCCATACCCGTCTCCTCCAGCCAGAGCAGGGCGGCGTGGAGGCCCACAATGCCGGGCAGATTGGGCGTGCCCGGCTCAAAACGATCGGGCATGAAGTCGGGCACCTCCTCGGTGTGGCTGATGCTGCCGGTGCCGCCCGAGAGAAGCGGGGTAATCTGGCTGACCAGCTCCGGGCGGAGCAGGAAGCCGCCCACACCCTGGGGGCCCATCAGGCCCTTATGGCCGGTGAAGGCCAGGGCGTCGATGCCCATCTCCGCCATGGAGATGGGGTACACGCCGCCGGTCTGGGCGCAGTCCACAAAGAACCGCAGGCCGTGGGCCTTGCAGAAGGCCCCCACCTCCCTGATGGGGAGCAGGGTGCCGCAGACGTTGCTGCCGTGGGTCATTACCACGGCCTTTGTGCTGGGCTGCAGGGCGCTTTCCAGAACGGCGGGGTCCAGGGTGCCGTCTGGATGGCAGGCCGCCCGGGTGAAGGACACGCCCTGCTGCTCCAGCTGCACCAGGGGACGCATCACCGCGTTGTGCTCCATGGAGGAGGTGATGACATGGTCGCCGGGTTTGAGAAAGCCCTTGAGCAGTACGTTCAGACTCTCAGTGATGTTCCGGGTAAACACAACATTTTTGCACTCCGGGCCGTCAAAGAGTTTGGAAATTCGCTCCCGTGTGTCGTAGACCAGCTCCTCCACGTCGTAGGCCCGCTCATAGCAGCCCCGGTTGATGTTGCTGCCCACCCGGGTCATATAGTCGTACATGGCGTCGGGCACCGCCTTTGGCTTGGGGAAGGTGGTGCTGGCGTTGTCAAAATAAATGGCATCCATTTCAAACGCTCCAATTCATAAGTGGGCCGGCCTGTAAGAAATGCCGTTCTTTTTGCCCAAAAGCCAGCGCTTCCGACAGAAACGGCTTACGGGATTTTTCATTATTCTACCACATATTTATTAAAATATCAAATAACAACTTTTGATTTATTAATAATTGATATTGGAAATTCCAACCTGCTTCCACTATACTGAACTTACCCAAACAAATAAGGAGTGTGTGTGTATGGGTTTGAAGAAAGGAAAGACAGAAATTTTAGTGGCTGGCTTGGTAATCGGCATCATTGCGGCGTTGCTGGTGCTCTTTGGCAACCCGGTGAACATGGGCTTCTGCATTGCCTGCTTCCTGCGTGACACAGCCGGCGCGCTGGGCCTCCACCAGGCGGCCAACGTGCAGTACATCCGGCCGGAGATCATTGGCCTGGTGCTGGGCAGCTTCCTGCTGGCCACCTTCCGCAAGGAGTTCTCCCCCAAGGGCGGCAGCGCCCCTCTGACCCGTTTTGTGCTGGGCTTCTTCGTCATGATTGGCTGCCTGATGTTCCTGGGCTGCCCCTTCCGTATGATCCTCCGTCTGGCCGGCGGCGACCTGAACGCCGTCTTTGGCATGGTTGGCTTTGTGTGCGGCATTCTGCTGGGCGTATTCTTCCTGACCAAGGGCTACTCCCTGAAGCGGACCTATCAGCTGCCCGCTCTGGAGGGCCGTCTGCTGCCCATCATCCAGGTGGTGCTGCTGGTGCTGCTGATTGCCGCTCCTGTATTCATCCACTTCACTGAGGCTGGCGGCGGCCCCGGCGCCCTGCATGCCCCCATTATTATCAGCCTGGCCGCCGGTCTCATTGTGGGCGCCCTGGCACAGAAGACCCGTCTGTGCATGGTGGGCGGCATCCGCGATGTGGTGCTCTTCCGGGAGTGGAAACTGCTCATCGGCTTTGTGGCCATCTTTGTCAGCGCCCTGGTGTGCAATCTGATTTTCACTGCCGCCACTGACGGCACCTATTTTACCCTGGGCTTTGCCGGTCAGCCTGTGGCGCATACTGACGGCCTGTGGAACGCGCTGGGCATGCTACTCACCGGCTTCGGCTGCGTGCTGCTGGGCGGCTGCCCTCTGCGCCAGCTGGTGCTCTCCGGCGAGGGCAACACCGACAGCGCCATTACGGTCATCGGCCTGGTAGCGGGCGCCGCTTTTGCCCACAACTTCGGTCTGGCCTCCAGCGGCGAGGGCCCCACGGCCAACGGCAAGATTGCCGTTGTCATCGGCATCGTGGTGGTGGCCCTGATCGCCTGCTTCAACACCTTCCGCAAAGACACAGCAAAAGCGTAAGAGAGGAGAATGCACCATGAAACTGCTGGATGCGAGAGGGCTCTCATGTCCGGAACCTGTCATGATGATCCGCAAGGCCATGGCTTCCGGCGAGAATGCCTATCAGATTGTGGTGGACAACCCCACTGCCAGAGAGAATGTGACCCGCTATGCCGTGCACCAGGGCTACCAGGTGTCAGCGGAGGAGAAGGACGGGGAGTTTACCCTGTCCATCACCAAGTGATATGACCTACATCGCCACGTTTTACTCCCACTTTGGGGCCATGCACTTTAAAAAGCAGTGCGAGGCCCGGAAGATGACCGCCAGGATTATGCCCGTGCCCCGGGACCTGAGCAGCAGCTGCGGCACCTGCGTGCGCTACGAGGGGGAGGAGCCCTGCCCATCGGATACCTGGAGCGACGAGGTGGAGCAGGCGGTGGAGGTCACCGCCCAGGGGTACCGGACCGTATACCGGGCGGAGAACAGCTGAAAGCAACAGACTAGGAGACCGGAGCGCCAGTACGGCGCTCCGGCCTTTCAGCGTGTCGAGAAATCTCGACACGCTTCTCAAAAATGCAAGCATTTTTTCGAGGAGGCTGCAGCCCGCTGCAGCGCACTCGCTTTGCTCGCACGTTTGCGGGCTGAGAAGTGTTTTTCCCGAGGCGCATGTCCCCGGGAAAAACAGATTTGAGCCTTATTTCGCCGCCTGCGGGCGGCGAAACTCTGCCGAGGGCCTTTTGTTCGTGGAAACGTTCCACCCTTTGTTTTTTGAGTGGACGGGAGGGAGAGATCCCGCTATAATGTTGCCTGCACGATAGAAGATTTTCAGCAGACAGGTGAACCATATGAGATGTTATTTCGCCCCCATGGAGGGCATCACGGGATATATTTTCCGCAATTGCCACAGCCGGTATTTCCCCGGCGTGGACCGGTACTACATGCCCTTTCTCTCTCCCCGGCAGGACCACAACTTCACCCGCCGGGAGCTGGACGACATCCGCCCCGAGCACAACGAGGGCGTCCATGCCGTACCCCAGCTGTTGACCCGCCAGCCGGAGGACTTTCTCTGGGCGGCGGGGGAGCTGGCTGCCATGGGATACCGGGAGGTGAACCTGAACTTGGGCTGTCCCTCAGGGACGGTGACGGCCAAGGGCAAGGGCTCCGGCCTGCTGGCCAGGCGGGAGGAGCTGGAGCAGCTGCTGGACGGCATCTTTGCCGCCGCCCCTGTGGCAATCTCCATCAAAACCCGGCTGGGCATGCACGATCCGGAGGAGTTCGGCCCGCTGCTGGAGCTGTACAACCGGTACCCGGTAGTTGCGCTGACCGTCCATCCCCGGATCCGGAGCGACTTCTACAAAAAGCCGGTGCGGCCGGAGTATTTTGACCTGGCCGTGCGTATGAGCCGGGCGCCCCTGTGCTACAACGGGGATATCATCACGCCCGGGGACTGGGAGAAGGCGTCCCGGCGCTGGCCCGGGGTGGAGGCGGCGATGATGGGCCGTGGTCTGGTGGCGGACCCGTCCCTGGCGGGACGGCTGAAGGGAGAGAAGCCCGCCGGGCTGGACACCCTGCGGGCCTTTCACCATCAGCTGTACGAGACCTACGCCCAGGCCTTCGGCAGCCGCCGGAACGCCATGCTGCGGATGAAGGAGATATGGGTTTATCTCATCCACCTCTTTGGGGACAGCGGGAAGCTGGAGCGGCGCATCCGCAAGGCGGCGGACACCGGGGAGTTCGAGTCGGCGGTGGAGGAGGTGTTCCGCACGCTGCCGCTGCTGGACGCTCCGGCAGGGGAGTGGTAAGGATAAAAAGAGGGCGGGTGCGCGCAGCGCACCCGCCCTCTTCTGCGGGAGAGCTTATTTCTCATAGTAGCGGATGAGACCCTGGGTGCCCAGATTGCCCAGACCGGCCTCGTCCAGGCTGCGGCATTCAGAGAGCACCTGCTCCAGCACGGGCAGCTTGAGGCCCACCGCCTGGGCTCCCTCTTCGGAGAGCACCATGTCCTTGATGAAGTGCTTCATGATGAAGCCGGGAGCAAAGTCGCCCGCCGCCATCTTGGGCCCCAGGCTCTGCATCTGGAAGGAGCCGGCCGCTCCGGCGGAGATAGCGGAGAGCAGGTCGTCCAGATTCAGGCCGTTGGCTCTGGCATAGGCGAGAGCCTCACATACGCCGGACAGGGCGCCCGCAATGGCGATTTGGTTGGCCATTTTGGCGTGCTGGCCCGCGCCGGCGGCGCCCATATGGACGATGATCTTGCCCATGGCCTGGAAGAGGGGAAGACACGCGTCAAAGTCGGCCTTGTCGCCGCCCACCAGGATGGACAGAGTGCCGGCCTTTGCGCCGGTGTCGCCTCCGGTGACTGGCGCGTCCAGCGGCCGCAGGCCTCTGGCTTTGCCCGCCTCCCAGATACGGACAGCAAGGGCAGGGGAACTGGTGGTCATATCCACGATGAGAGCGCCAGGCCGAATGTTGGCGATGATGCCGCCGTCTCCAAAGTAGATCTCTTCCACATCCTTGGGAAAGCCCACAATGGAGAACACTGCCTCCGCGTCCCTGACGCACGCGGCTACCGTGTCCGCCCAGACGGCGCCCTCAGCAATAACGTCCTCGCACTTGGACTTGGTGCGGCTGTATATGGTGAGGGAATAGCCGGCCTTCATCAGGTTGCGCACCATGGACTTGCCCATAATACCCACGCCGATAAAGGAGATGTTCTTCATCTCAATCCGCTCCTTTCATATTTCTGCTGCTTTCATGGTAAAACAGCGGCAGGGCGCTGTCAAGGAGGAACAGGAGAAGGACTGGCGTTGGAAAACACAGATTTTCCACAAAATGGCGGCAGAACGATTGACGATAAGGCCCCGCTCCGATATAATAGAGATGGAACCAGAAGCACCGCCATCCCGGGCGGTTTTTTCATCTGCGTGCGGGATTTTTGCGAAATTATGGAGGTGTGCGGAATGAGAACTGTAATTACTATCGGCCGTGAATACGGCTCCGGCGGACGCCTTGTGGCGAAGAAGCTGTCTGAGACGCTGAACATCCCCTTCTATGACAAGGAAGTTATTCAGGGCGTGGTAAAGAAAACCGGTTTTGCGGAGAACTTTGTCCGGGACGCAGAGCGCCGCCCCACAAACAGCTTTATTTATGACCTGTACTTCTCCGCGCAGTCTCTCTCCACACAGGATCAGGTGTTCATTGCCCAGTCCGGCGTGATTAAGGATCTGGCGTCCAAGGGCGGCTGCGTCATTGTGGGCCGCTGCGCCGACTATATCCTGCGGGAGAACCCCAATCTGCTGCGTGTGTTCGTGTACGCGCCCATTGAAGAGCGCATCCGCCGGGCTGTGGAGGAGTACGGCGACAAAGAGGAGAATATGGAGAACTTTGTTGTCCGTAAGGACAAGCAGCGTGCGTCCTATTACAACTATTTTACCAGCGTCCGCTGGGGAGACCGGAAGAGCTATGATCTGTGCATCAACTCCACCCTGGGACTGGACACCGCCGTGGAGCTGATTCGCACGGCGGCGCTGGCCAGGGAGGGACAGGGAAAGTAATGCCAAACATACCGCAGGAGAACAAGATGGGCGTTATGCCCGTCAACCGGCTGCTGATTACCATGTCGGTGCCCATGATGCTGGCCATGCTGGTTCAGGCGCTTTACAACGTGGTGGACAGCGTATTTGTCTCTCAGCTCAGCGAGGACGCCCTCAACGCAGTGTCTCTCGCCTTCCCGGTCCAGAACATTATGATTGCCCTGGCTGTGGGCACAGGCGTAGGCGTCAATGCCCTGCTGTCCAAGAGCCTGGGCGAGCAGGACTTTGAGCGGTCCAACCGCACTGCCGAGCACGGTGTGCTCCTGGCTGCAGTCACATGCGTGGTGTTCATGGTATTGGGCACTCTGCTGGCCCGGCCTTTCTACATGATTCAGGTGGCCAATGAGCCCATCATTGTGGAATACGGCACCCAGTACATGCAGATTTGCAGTCTTTTCTCCTGCGGCATCTTTATGGAGGTCATGTTTGAGCGGCTGCTCCAGTCCACCGGACGGACAGTCTATACCCTGTTTACCCAGGGTGTGGGCGCGGTGTTCAACATTATCTTCGATCCCCTGCTCATCTTCGGCATAGGTCCTTTTCCCCGGCTGGAGGTGGCCGGCGCCGCAGTGGCCACGGTCATGGGCCAGACTGTGGCCGCTGTTTTGGCCTTCCTGTTCAACCACTTCCGCAATCACGATATCCAACTCTTCCGCGGGGGATTCCGTTTTGACGGCTGGATCGTCCAGCGGATTTACCTTGTGGGAGCCCCCTCCATCATTATGAATGCCATCGGCTCTCTGATGGTGTTTGGCATGAATCAGATCCTCCTCACGTTTACCAAGACAGCCACCGCCGTACTGGGCGTGTACTTCAAGGTGCAGAGCTTTGTATTCATGCCCATCTACGGCCTGAACAACGGTATGGTGCCCATTATCGCCTATAATTACGGCGCCCGTAAAAAAGAGCGCCTGCTCAAAACGGTAAAGCTGGGTGTGCTGTATGCTGTGATCATCATGTTCATCGGCCTGATCGTAATGCAGATGATTCCGGACAAGATCTTCCTTCTGTTTCAGGCGGACGAGAATATGCTGTCCATCGGTGTGCCCGCCCTGCGGATCATCAGTCTCAGCTTTGTCTTTGCCGGCTACTGCGTGGTGACATCCGCCGTGTTCCAGGCTCTGGGTGAAGGGGTTCAGAGCATGGTAGTGTCCATTGTCCGCCAGATGGTGGTGCTGCTGCCTGCCGCCTGGCTCCTGGCCCAGCTGGGTGAAATCGACCTGGTGTGGTATTCTTTCCCCATTGCCGAGCTGGCCTCCCTGACTCTGTGCACCGTCTTTCTTGTGCGTACATACCAGAAGCTCATCAGACCTCTGAACCAATAATCTTTTCCTCAAAAAGGACTTGAGAGCCGCGGGCGTATCCGCGGCTCTTTTTATGGATGCAGAGACACAAATAGAGAGACGGTAGTGGAGCCGTACAATTTTGACGGGTACAGAGGGAAAGAGAAAGGGTAAAATGCACAAGTTTCTGGAAGAAGGGCATTGTCAAACGGATTATAAGTGTGTATACTAATGTCTGATGGATAAGCTGCCCTGCGGTTTATTCGTGGGATACAGCTTCACAATTTTGTTCAACAAATCATGTGATTTGCTCAATCTGTATTATACCAGACAGTGCAAGCCGCAAACGAGAATGGGGAGGTACGCGCAGTGGAGAGTTTATACAGCGTTCCGCTGGGGAAGCTTATCAGTGAATTTAACCTGGAGGTCATCCGGGGCGGAAAGGACTATGAGACCCGCGCCATCCGCACCGAGGACGTAAACCGGCCCGGCCTCCAGCTCATCGGTTTTTTTGATTATTTCGATCCCAAGCGGATTCAGATGATCGGCCGTGTAGAGACCACCTATCTTACCGGACTGACCTCTGAGGCCCGCCGGGAGTGCTTTGACAGCCTGTTGGCCCGGGACATTCCATGCCTTATTATTTCCCGGGGCATGGAACCGTTCCCTGAGTGTATGGAGATGGCGGAGAAGTACGACCGCACGATTCTGCGCACCCAGGAGACGACTTCCACCTTTATGAGCGCCCTGATTGCCTACCTGCGTACGGAGCTCTCGCCCCGCATTACCCGCCATGGCGTGCTGGTGGAGATTTACGGCGAGGGCGTGCTGCTGCTGGGTGAGTCCGGAGTGGGTAAGAGCGAAACTGCTATTGAACTGGTCAAGCGCGGACACCGCCTGATTGCCGACGACGCAGTGGAGATCAAGCGGGCGGGCACCAAGCGCCTGGTGGGGACGGCCCCTGAGCTTATCCGCCACTACATTGAGCTGCGGGGCATCGGCGTCATTGACGTGCGCCGCCTGTTCGGCATGTCCGCCATCAAGGAGGAGTCGGACATCGACCTGGTGGTAAATCTGGAGCAGTGGAAGGACGGCGCCATGTACGACCGCCTGGGTTTGGAGAATTTGTATACCACCATTCTGGATGTGCAGATCCCGGCCCTTACCGTGCCGGTGAAGCCGGGCCGGAATCTGGCCATTATCATCGAAGTGGCGGCGATGAACAACCGTCACAAGAAGATGGGCTATAACGCAGCCCTGGAGTTTACAAAGCAGATCAACGAGCACTTTGACCAGGCCATGAGCCAGCAGCTCAAGGGCTGAAACCGAATAAAGTGTGGCAGAAGGCTGAGGAGCTCTGACTCCTCAGCCTTCTGTTTCTTAAAACAGTACTGGCCGCTTTTTCAAGGCCATGGCCTCTGCCTTTGAATGCACATGGACGAGTTCTCCCGGTGGCGGAGAACACCCTCCCCATCACGGCTCAGGGCATCGCATTTGGCGGGCGCGAGTCCATTACCATTAGCTGCACATGCGGCATACTCATGGACAGACTCTGTTTATATAGAACAACAGAAAAACAGGGCACGGGCACAGAGATTTTTTCCTTGTCACAGAGCCGGCATGCCGCTATAATAAAAAATGTTATTTCATAAAACCGTGAAAAAAGAACAGAAATAATTCATTCCATGAAACATATGGAATAAACAGGATGAGACATCCAGATGACAGGAGGAAATCTGCCATGTGTGGTATTGTAGGATATATAGGTAGAGAAGAGGCGGCTCCTATTCTGCTGGACGGGCTAAGCCGTCTGGAGTATCGCGGGTATGACTCGGCGGGCATTGCCGTGTGGTCGGAGCGCGAAGGACTCCAGGTGGCCAAGGCCAAGGGCCGGCTCCAGGTGCTCTCCGACATGGTGGAGGGGGGCAAGACCATCCACGGCACCGTAGGTCTGGGCCACACCCGCTGGGCCACCCACGGCGCACCCTCCGACGTAAACTCCCACCCACAGGTCAGCAAGAGCGGCCACATCGCGGTGGTCCACAACGGCATTATTGAGAACTATGTGGAGATTAAGGAGTTCCTTCAATCCAAGGGCGTGGAATTTGTCTCCCAGACCGACACCGAGGTGGTGGCCCAGCTGCTGGAGTACTACTACCGGGGCGACATTCTGGAGGCCCTGACCAAGGTGCTCCACCGCATCAACGGCGCCTACGCCCTGGGCATCATCTGCTCCGACTGCCCCGATCGGCTCATCGCCGCCCGGAAGGACAGCCCCCTGATTCTGGGCCTGGGGGAGGGCTTCAACTTCCTGGCCAGCGACGTGACCGCCGTCATCAAGTACACCCGCGAGGTCTACTATCTGGACGACGGGGAGATCGCCGTGCTCACCGCCGACGGCATCCAGGTCTACAACCACCCCTACCTCCAGCCGGTGCACAAGGAGCAGCACCATGTGGACTGGGAGATCTCCGCCGCTGAGAAGGGCGGCTATGAGCACTTCATGTTCAAGGAGATCATGGAGCAGCCCAAGGCCTTCCGGGACACGATCTCCCCCCGGATTCAGGATGGCCGCGTGGTGCTGGAGGGTCTGAACCTGACGGCGGAGGATTTGAAGGCGCTGGACAAAATCTATGTCATCGCCTGCGGCTCCTCCTACCACGTGGGCATGGCCGCCAAGTACACCCTGGAGCGGCTGCTCCGCAAGCCGGTGGAGGTGACCCTGGCCTCTGAGTTCCGGTACTGCGACCCCATCGTCACCCCCAGAACCCTGGCCCTGGTCATCTCCCAGTCCGGCGAGACCATTGATACCCTGGCCGCCATGCGGGAGGCCCGCAGGCTGGGGGCCCGGCTGCTGTCCATTGTCAATGTGGTGGGCTCCACCATTGCCCGGGAGAGCGACGATGTGCTCTACACCTGGGCCGGGCCTGAGATCGCCGTGGCCACTACAAAAGCCTACTCCACTCAGCTGGCGGTGATTTATCTCATTGGCCTGTGCTTTGCCGACCTGATGGGCACCATCGCCCCGGAGGAGTATACGGCAATCGTGGAGGAGCTCCAGCGTATCCCCGACAAGATGGAGGAGATTCTCTCCCACCGGGAGGACATCCAGTACTTCGCCTCCATCTACTTCAACCACCCCTCCATCTTCTTCATCGGCCGCAACATCGACTACGCCGTGGGTCTGGAGGGCTCCCTCAAGCTCAAGGAGATCTCCTACATCCACTCGGAGGCCTACGCCGCCGGTGAGCTCAAGCACGGCACCATCTCCCTCATCGAGCCGGGCACCCTGGTGGTGGCTCTGGCCAGCTATGGCAAGCTCTTTGAGAAGCTGATGAGCAACGTGGTGGAGGTGAAGAGCCGGGGAGCTGATGTGCTGGGCGTGACCACTGCGTCTCTGTCTGAAGAGATGGCCAAGACGGTGGACCACGTCATCGCCGTGCCCGATACCCACTCCATGCTGCTGCCCTCTCTGGACGTGGTGCCCCTCCAGCTCTTCGCCTACTATGTGGCCCTGATGCGGGGCTGCGATATTGACAAGCCCCGCAACCTGGCCAAGTCGGTGACAGTGGAATAAGTGTTATAAAACAAAGAAGCGGAGCCGCAAGCGCGGCTCCGCTTCTTTGTTTTGTAAGGAGAGAAGGAATCCTCAGCCGTCCTGGCGAATGGCCTCTACCGTGGTTTTCAGGCCGGGCAGCAGCCGCTCCAGACAGGGCAGAGCCTGCTCCGGTGCGCCAGGCAGGTTGACCAGCACCGTCTGCTTGCGCATGCCGGAGGTGGAGCGGTCCAGCATGGCGCCGTCGGACAGGTCGGCCAGAGTGCGGCGCAGAGCCTCGCACACGCCGGGCAGGGCCCGCTCGGTGGCGTCGGCCGTGGCCTCGGGGGTGCAGTCGTAGAGGGAGCAGCCGGTACCGCCCATGGTGACAACCAGGTCGGCCAGACGGCTGTCGGCCAGCCGGGTGAGCTCGGCGGACAGCATGGCCCGGTCACGGGGCAGCAGGGAGGTAGACACCAGCTCAAAGCCGGCCTTGGTCAGCTGCTCAGAGGCGGCGGGGGTGGTGGTGTTGGAGCTGGTACCGGCGTAGATGCTGTCGCTGACGGTGATGAGAGCGGCCCGGAGCACGCCCTCAGGGACGGAGACGGTCTTGTTGGCGGAAGAGGATTCCATGACATTCACTCCAATCTCGCGATAATAGTAGTGCAGGAGAAAATCTGCCACAGCCTGGCAGTCAAAGGGCAGCTGGGGCACATCGCAGTGGGGAAGGGACAGGTCGGTCACCAGGGCCAGCACGGTGGACAGGTCACAGGACGGCCCGTTGGAAACACCAGCGCGCACCAGCTCCAGCTTGGGCCAGAAGCTGCGGTCAAACCCCTCCATGAGGATAAGACCCGCGTCCTGAAACTGGGCAATCAGGTGCTGCTCGGTGATTCTGCGCCGCTGTACCACCATGGACAGCTCCCCGTCAAACACGCCCACGGCGCTGGCGCCCGCCTGACGGAAGGGCGTGGAGTAGCGGTCGGGGCCGGACGGGTCCAGGGGACGGCTTTCCCGCTTGATGACAGCTGTTTTGACGCCCGCGGCCGTGAGCCGGGGCAGGATGCTGCGGATGAGCCAGCTTTTGCCGCACCCCTCGGGGCCACAGACTGCCACCACCACGGGGGTTTCCCGGATGACGTCAGGTGGAGCGGGGGGACGGGGGATGGGATTCATGCGCTCCACCTCCAGAAAAAATGGACCGCCGTCTGGCGGTCCGACAGAAAAAGTATACCAGAAACCAGAGGAAATTACAACAGGGAAGCGAAGGGAGCCGGACCCTGCCGGACGTTGTCACAGGGGCGGGGATGTGGTAAAATCACTATATTATAAAGGTAGGAGACGCCGCCTCAGAGCGGCGGATGGAGAGGAAAGACCATGGAAAAGAACATCCGGGGGCGGTTTGCCCCCAGCCCCAGCGGGCGTATGCACCTGGGGAATCTGTTTTCGGCCCTGCTGGCCTGGCTGTCGGTGCGGTCGGCGGGCGGGATTCTGGTGCTGCGGATGGAGGACCTGGACCCGGACCGCTGCCGGCCGGAGTACGCGGCGCAGCTGGCGGAGGACCTGCTGTGGCTGGGCCTGGACTGGGACGAGGGCTATGGAAAGGGCGGTCCGGACGGGCCCTATCTCCAGAGCGAGCGCACGGAGCAGTACGCTGCCGCCTTTGGACGCCTGGAGGAGATGGGGCTGGTCTACCCCTGCTACTGCACCCGGGCCGAGCGGCTGGCGGCCAGCGCGCCCCACCGGTCGGACGGTCAGGCGGTATACGGCGGCCGGTGCCGGAACATGACGGCGGAGGAGCGCTCAGCGCTGGAGCAGGTGGGACGCCATCCCGCCTGGCGGCTGAAGGTGCCCGACGAGGTGTGGACCGTGAACGACGGCCACATGGGCCTCTACGGGGAGAACCTGCTCCGGGACTGCGGGGACTTTATCATCCGCCGGTCCGACGGGGTGTACGCCTACCAGCTGGCCGTGGTGGTGGACGACGGCGCCATGGGGATCAATCAGGTGGTGCGGGGCATGGACCTGCTCTCCTCCACTCCACGGCAGTGCTATCTCTACCACCTGCTGGGCCTGGAGACGCCGGAGTTTCGCCATGTGCCCCTTCTGCTGGCGGAGGACGGCCGCCGCCTGTCCAAGCGGGACAGGGACCTGGACATGGGGGCCCTGCGGGCCCGCTGGACGCCGGAGGAGCTGGTGGGCCGTCTGGCCCTGCTGGCCGGGCTTCAGAGCACGCCGGAGCCGGTGAGCCCTGCCGCCCTGGCGGAGCGCTTTTCCTGGGAACAGGTACCCGGGACGGACATCGTGGTGCCCGGCGGGCTGTTTGAATAAAAAATGAAACGGCGGGAGGCGTTGGCCTCCCGCCGTTTGCGGTCTGTTTCCAGAACTTGTGCCTTGTGCCATAAGGGTAAAATCCGTTACAATTTTGGTATCATTCAGCAAAAGGAAGTGAACAGAATGCGAAAAATTGTAACCTTACTCCTGTGTCTGCTTCTGACCGCCGCCCCGGCGGGGGCAGTTAGCGTGATGGTGGACGGCGTGCCGCTGGAGAGCGATACGGACCCGGTGGTCATCAACAGCACCACCTATGTGCCCCTTCGGGCGGCTGCGGAGGCCCTGCGGGAGGACGCCGTGGTGACCTGGGAGGGCCAGGCTGTGGTACGGGCGGGGGGCGACCTGGAGCTGACCGCCTCTCCCGGAGCCATCTATCTGGAGGCCAACGGACGGGCGCTGTACATAGCCGACGGCGTGCAGGCGGTATATGGCCGGGTGCTGGTGCCGGTACGGGTACTGGCCAAGGCCATGGACGCCCGGGTGGACTGGCACGGAGGGAGCCGCACGGTGTCCCTCACCTCGGGCACCGGGACCATCGAGGACGCCTCCTTATATTATAAGGAAGACGAGCTCTACTGGCTCTCCCGCATCATCTCCGCCGAGAGCAGGGGAGAGCCGCTGAAGGGCAAAATCGCGGTGGGCAACGTGGTGCTCAACCGGGCGGAGCACAAAGATTTCCCGGCTACCATCTACGGGGTCATCTTTGACGACCGCTGGGGCGGTCAGTTTGAGCCGGTGAGCAACGGTACTATTTACCAGACGCCTACGGAGGAGAGTATTCTGGCCGCCCGCCTGGTATTGGACGGCGCCGATGTGGCAGGGGGAAGCCTGTATTTTCTGGCGCCCGCCCTTACCAACAATCACTGGATTATGGAGAACAAAACCTTTGTGCTGCGTATCGGAGCACATTGGTTTTACCGCTGAAAAAGAGGACAAAAGACAATTTTACGTCCCTGCGGCCTGCCGGAATTTCTGGCGGGCCGCTTGTTTTTGCGGGAAAACGAGGAAAATTTTTTATTTTGTGATTTAAAAAGATTGGAAGCAAGTCATCCCACAGCAATTACCAGTTTTAAAATGTAATATATAGAAATTTAATGAAAAATATTCATATATGTGGAAAATACGCAGAGCAGGCGGATGGGAAATGCTAGGGAAAGACAGAATTTTGCGGAAGGGGAAAAGGATAAAAACGGAAATTAAGAAAAGTCTTGCAGGACAAAGGTTTGGACCGGATCTGCCACTGTTCGGCTGGCGCAGCAAAGAGAGAAGATACAGGAGGATATGTATGCGAGGAAAACGTTAATTTCCTTTTTTTGAAATATAATAGGAATAAATGGGTAAAATGTCAGGTGAACAAATATGAATCCGTTACCGTTTGTAACCGTCAAAATGAATGAAAAATGCTCGAAACAAGCCTACGACAAAACTTTCTCTTGCAAATTGTGAAAAAGAGAGTTACAATACGGTTACAAAAAAGAACAAAACAGAAAACGAAACGGAAAATAGGAGTACATGTTATCATGAAGACGCGATTGCTTTCCGCAGCCATGTGTCTGGCGCTGGTGTTCGCCTTTGCCAGCCAGGCTGCAGCCACGGAGACCCCCAGCATCACGCTGGATGGCACTGCCCTTCAGATGGAAGTGGCCCCTATGGTGGTCAACCGCACCACCTATGTCTGTTACTGGCCGGTGGTCAAGGCCATGTATCCCAATGCCACGGCGGCCTGGGAGAATGACCGGGCGGTGGTCCGGGCCCAGGGCCTGGAGCTGACCATTCAGCTGGGTGCCCCCTATCTGGTGGCAAACGGCCGCTATCTCTACTTTGAGGGCGGACCGCTCTTGCAGGATGGCAACATCATGGTCCCCATCCGCACCCTGGCTCAGGCCCTGGGCGCATCGGTGACCTGGGAGAAGGCCTCCGGCTCGGTGGCCATCCAGTCTGGCTCCGGCCCCATCCTCTCCGGCGACCAGTACTATAATGCCGACAGCCTCTACTGGCTGTCCCACATTATCAACGCCGAGAGCGGCAATCAGCCCCTGGCGGGCAAGATTGCGGTGGGCAATGTAGTGCTCAACCGGGTCAACAGCCCCCTCTTCCCCAATACGGTGTATGAGGTGGTGTTCCAGCGCAACCAGTTCACCCCGGTGTCCAACGGCTCCATCTACCGGGAGCCCAACGCCGAGAGCGTGATTGCCGCCAAGCTCTGCCTGGACGGCGCCAACACGGTGGGGGCCAGCCTCTACTTTGTTAACCCCTACACCGCGCCCAACAGCTGGGCCTCCCGCAACCGGCCCTATGTGGCCACCATCGGCGCCCACGCATTTTTCGCATGACACCAAGCGCCCGGAAGCAGCCGCTTCCGGGCGCTTTCTTTCGTCATCCCTCAATTTGCGTTCTCTGGGATTTGTGTTATAATGGTCGGAACGGAGCGAGGCGTCTGCTGCGCTCTATCTTCCATGAACCGCTGTCCAAGAAAGGAGGAGGTTCCGCCTGTGAACGCAGCTAATTTTCCCCAGACCCTGTTGGACCAGCTGACCGCGCTGCTGGCCGCCAATCCGGAGCTGGGGGCGTGGTATACCGCCATTGTGCGCTTTGTGTTTCCCGTGCTGGCCCTGTTGATTCTCATTCGTACCATCCGGTCCCTGCTGACGGTGCCCCATGTGCCTGAGGTGTGGGCCTATCTCACCCTGCCAAACGGCGCCAGCGAGCCCCTGACCCACTGGGAGAACATCCTGGGCCGTGCTCCGGCCTCCGACGTGGTGCTGGGATACCCCACGGTTTCCCGTCAGCACGCCGCTCTTATTCGGGCGGAGGACGACAGCTGGACGGTGTACGACCTGGACTCCAAGGGAGGTGTCACCGTCAACGGCAGGGAGGTGGAAGGCCAGGCTTCTGTGGCCTATGGCGATGTGCTGGCCCTGGGAGGTGTGGAGACCGTCCTGCTGGCCGTGTCCCAGGAGGAGCTGGAGGCCCGGCGGAAGGCCCGGAAGGCCCAGAGGCCCGTGTCCCCCTGGCTGGGGTTGGTGCTGCTCACCGTCTTTCAGGTGCTCACCGCCGTGCAGCTCATTGTGGCCGAAGGGCAGGGGGCCTCTGTGGCTATTCCCACCACCTACCTGTGCCTGACGGCTGTCATGTGGGCCTACTTCATGTTCATGCGTGCCACGGGCCGGGTGGGCTTTGAAATGGAGACCATCGCCTTTTTCCTGTGCACCCTCTCTCTGGCGGTCACCGCCTCCAAGAACCCGGGCGGGCTGTTCAAGCAGTTCGCCGCCATCCTGCTGGGCCTGACCCTCTTTGTGGTGCTGGGGGTCTTTATGCGGGACCTGAAGCGGGTGAAGAAAATCCGCTGGCTTATGGCTGCCGCCGCCATCTGTCTGCTGGGGGCCACCCTGGTGCTGGGCACCGGCCTTAACGGCGCGAAAAACTGGATTGTGCTGGGCGGCATGTCTTTCCAGCCTTCTGAGATCGCGAAAATCTGCTATATCTTCGCCGGAGCCGCCACCCTGGACCGGCTCTTCCGCAAGCGGAATCTGGGGCTGTTCATTGTTCTCACCGGCGCCTGCATGGGCTGCCTGGCTATTATGAGCGACTTCGGCACCGCGGCCATCTTCTTCGCCGCTTTCCTGGTCATTGCCTACCTCCGATCCGGTGACTGGGCTACCCTGGGACTCATCACCGCCGCCGGCGTGGGCGCCGCCGCCGTGGTGGTCACCCTCAAGCCCTATATCCTCCGCCGCTTCGCCACCTGGGGCCATGCCTGGGAGTACGCCTCCTCCGGCGGCTTCCAGCAGACCCGCACCATGTCCGCCGCCGCATCCGGCGGCCTGGTGGGCGTAGGCGCAGGGGAGGGCTGGCTCCAGCGGGTCAGCGCCGCCGAGACCGATCTGGTGTTCGGCATGCTCTGTGAGGAGTGGGGGCTCATTATCGCCGCCTTGGCGGTGGTGTCCATTGTGACCCTGGCTGTGTTTGCCGTCCGGTCCTGCCGGGCGGGCCGTTCCAGCTTCTACACCATCGCCGCCTGCGGAGCCGCCGGACTGATGGTGGTCCAGACCTGTCTGAACGTGTTTGGCGCAGTGGACATTCTGCCCCTCACCGGCGTCACCTTCCCCTTCGTGTCGGTAGGCGGATCGGCCATGATGGGCTCCTGGGGCCTGCTGGCCTTCCTCAAGGCCACAGATACACGCCAGAACGCCAGCTTTGCCATCCGCCTGCCCTCCAGAAAACAGGGAAAGCGGCTGGCAGCGCCCGTCAGATCGGAGGAAAGCGGATGGGAGGAAGGAGATGAGGAGGCGTGAAACGAATTGAAAAACGGGCTGGCGTGTGCCTGATTCTGGCCGCCGCCCTGGTGTTGGGCCTGTGCTTCTACGCCCTGCGCTACGTGCTCTACGGCGGGAAGTGGGTCTCCCTGGCCGCCAACCGCCACCTCTACAACAGCGCCGGACAGCTCTCAGTGGGCCGGGTGCTGGACCGGGACGGGGACGTGCTCTCCTGGGCCGACGAGGACGGCAACCGGTGCTATTACGACGGCGAGACTGTGCGCAAGGCCACCCTCCACGCCGTGGGGGACGCCTCGGGCAAAATCGGCACCGGCGCCCTGGTGGCCTTTGCCGACAAGCTGTCCGGCTATAATCCCATCACCGGCGCATACAGCCTCCAGGGCACGGGCAACGACCTGTACCTGACCCTGGACGCCCGGTACAACTACATCGCCTACAATGCCCTGAACGGACGGAAGGGGGCGGTGGGGGTGTACAACTACAAGACCGGTGAAATCCTCTGCATGGTCTCCGCCCCCACCTTTGACCCGACCTACCCGCCCGACATCCAGGAGGGAGACGAGCAGTACGACGGCGTATATCTCAACCGCTTCCTCTCAGGCACTTTTGTGCCCGGCTCGGTGTTCAAGACGGTCACCCTGGCTGCCGCCATTGAGAACATCCCCGACCTTCTTGACCGCACCTGGACCTGCACGGGCTCTACCCAGGTGGGGGAGGGCACCGTCACCTGCCCTTCCGCCCACGGGGAGATGGACATCTACGGCGCTCTGGCCTCCTCCTGCA
Source organism: uncultured Pseudoflavonifractor sp. (assembly GCF_944387805.1). Classification (GTDB taxonomy): domain Bacteria; phylum Bacillota; class Clostridia; order Oscillospirales; family Oscillospiraceae; genus Pseudoflavonifractor. The sequence goes on from NZ_CALXGI010000042.1 coordinate 19,964, forward strand.
ACGGCGTGTTCGCCCAGCTGGCCGTGGAGCTGGGGCCGGATGTGATGGCCGCCTACGCCGAGAAGGCGGGACTGACCTCCAGTTATCAGGTCAGCGGCATCTCCACCGCCAAGGGCCGCTTTGACCTGTCAAGCGCCACCGTCAACGACCAGGGCTGGGCCGGCGTGGGCCAGTACAGCGACGCGGTGAACCCCTGCGCCCTGATGGTCTACATGGGAGCCGTGGCCAACGGCGGCAAGGCGGCGGTACCCCAGCTGGTGCTCCGCACGGAGAACAGCCTGGGCTGGAACCTGTCGCCCTACTTCAAGCACAGCACCGGCCGCCTCATTGAGACGGACACGGCGGAAACTCTGGCCGATATGATGGCAAACAATGTCACTGAGACCTATGGAGCAACCCGTTTTCCCAACATGGATATCTGCGCCAAGTCGGGCACGGCGGAGGTGGGCGGCGGCAAGGCCCCCAACGCATGGTTTACCGGCTTCCTGCGCAATGAGGACGCGCCCTACGCCTTTGTGGTACTGGTGGAGAACGGCGGCAGCGGCGCAGATGTGGCGGGCTCTGTGGCCGCCCAGGTGCTGGACGCGCTGGTAAACGGATACTGAGCGGAGATGACATCCATGGACAATAAAGTGTACGCGGTACGCTGCGCCGACTACGCCCAGGCGGACGAGAAGCTGGGGCTGCTGCTGGACATGATGGGCGGCATGGGCCGCTTTGCCAGGGAAGGGGAGACCCTGGCACTGAAGGCCAATCTGTTGGAGTCCATTGCCCCTGACCGGGCGGTGACCACCCACCCGTCGGTGGTGGCGGCGGTGGCGTCCCGTGTGGCAGGAGCAGGGGCAAGGGCGGTTATTCTGGACAGCCCCGGCGGCGGCCACTGGCAGAACAGCCCAGCCGCCCTGGAGAAGCTCTACAACGTCACCGGCATGGCAGAGGCCGCCCGGCAGTCCGGTGCAGAACTCAACTACGACATGAGCCGGGAGCAGCGCTCCTTCCCCCAGGGGGAGCTGGTACGGTCCTTTGAGGTGTTGTCCGCGCCCTTTCAGGCCGACGGCATTCTCAATCTGTGCAAGATGAAAACCCACATGTTTATGATGATGACCGGAGCGGTGAAGAACACCTTTGGCCTGATTCCCGGCCTGGCTAAGGCGGGATGCCACACCCGGTTCCAGAGCAAGGAGCAGTTCGCCCACATGCTGCTGGACCTGTGCGCGCTGGCGGCGCCCCGGCTGTCGGTGATGGACGCGGTGGTGGCCATGGAAGGGGAGGGGCCGGGCGCATCCGGCACCCCCAGACCCGTGGGGCTGCTGCTGGCGTCGGAGAATCCCCAGGCCCTGGACGTGGTAGCCGGGGCCGTCATGGGCCTGAGCAAGGCCAACAATCCGCTGCTGCTGGCGGCGGAGCAGCGGGGCCTTGGCCCGGCGGACCTGGACCAGGTGGAGCTCATCGGCCTGGATAAGGCCGGGCTGCCGGTGCCCGGGTACAGGCTGCCGCCCGCGCCTAAGGGGAACATGGTGGGGCTTCCGGCTATCCTCAACCCCTTTGTGGACCTGGCCCGGCGCGCCCTGTCCGCCACGCCCCGGGTGCGGGAGACCTGCGTGGGCTGCGGCATCTGCGCCGCATCCTGCCCGGTGAAGGCCATCACGGTCAAAAACCGCCGGGCACGGATTGACACCGGCAAGTGCATCCGCTGCTACTGCTGCCATGAGCTGTGCCCCCACAAGGCGGTGGAGCTGCACACCGGCGCCCTGTCCCGCCTGCTGCGGGGATAATGAAAAATGCGCGGAACCGACATGCTCTGTCGGTTCCGCGCATTTTGCTTTGCTTAAAGAACCACTGGCTCTGCCAGTGGATAAAGAGCTTATAGCTATGGACAAAAAAAGGACTCCCC
>NZ_CALXGI010000043.1 GCF_944387805.1 uncultured Pseudoflavonifractor sp.
AGCGGCTTGATTTTGTGTTGCCTTTTTCGCTGCCTCCAAAACCTGAAATTTCTACTTGACTTTTGTTAGCAGGTCTTCCCATTTACCAGTTTGGCTGGGGGACGCCGTACTTGTCCGCCAGCGCTCTGACATATTCCACCAGCGGCTCCCAGCCGTAGACCCGGCTGTAGGTACCATTATGATAAACAAATCAGTTAAAATTTAACTATACTATTTCTCAACCCACGAAAAACTTGGAGGATACTCTGTAAATGTACTTGCAAGAATATAATACCATATTACCATAAATATCGGAAGTCAAAATAAAATATTTGTGCAAAATTCCCATTCTCAAAATAACAGTCACCCGCAAAAGCGCCCGGACACTGATTACAGTGTCCGGGCGCTGCATCCAGCTCGAGATATGCGCGGGAGGAGTTGGCCGCTCAGCCCATCTTCTCCCTGATATGGCTCAGCCGGTCCAGGGCCTCGTTGAGGGTCTCGTCCTTCTTTGCGAAGTGGAGGCGGACAATGTTGCGCACATCCTCCATAAAGAAGGAGGTGCCGGGCACGGCGGCCACGCCCACCTTCCGGGCCATCTCCTCGCAGAACTCCACGTCGGTCTGTCCCTTTTTCAGGTAGGGACCGATGTCGGCCAGGACGAAGTAGGTGCCCTGGGGGTCGGTGAAGGGGATGCCGATGTTCCGCAGGCCGTCGGTGAACAGCTGCTTCATGTGGGCGTAGTGGGCGGAGAACTCCTCATAGTAGCTGTCCGGCATCTCCAGCCCGGCAATGGCCGCCTCCATCAGCGGGGAGGGCGCGCCCACGGTGTTGAAGTCGTGGTACTGCTTGATTTTATCCATGATGGGCTGGGGGGCAATGGCGTAGCCAATGCGCCACCCGGTAATGGAGTAGGTCTTGGACAGAGAGGAGCAGGAGATGGTCCGCTCCCACATGCCGGGCATGTTGCACATGTAGAGGTGCTTGTGGGGGGCGTAGACAATGTGCTCATACACCTCGTCCATAATGGCGTACACATCGTACTTGACGCACAGCCCGGCGATGAGCTTCAGCTCTGCCTCGGTGAACACCTTGCCGCTGGGGTTGGAGGGGTTGCAGATGATGATGGCCTTGGGGTGCTGCTTGAAGGCGTCCTCCAGCACGTTGGGGTCAAAGTTAAACTGAGGCGGCACCAGGGGCACATAGATGGGCTGGCAGTCGGCAAAGAGAATCTGGGCATGGTAGTTCTCAAAGTAGGGGGAGAACAGCACCACCTTGTCGCCGGGATTGGTGAGGGCGAAGATGGAGTCCACCATGGCCTCGGTGGAGCCGATGGTCACCACCATCTCAGTCTCCGGGCTGATGTCCCTCCCCATAAACCGCTTGCACTTTTTGGCCAGAGCCTGGCGGAAGTTAGGAGCTCCCATGGTGATGGGGTACTGGTGGGGGCCGGCGTAAGACACCTCGGCCAGCCGGTCCAGCAGAGGCTTGGGCGGGTCAAAGTCGGGGAAGCCCTGGGCCAGGTTGATGGCGTCGCTGGCGATGGCAATGCGGGTCATCCGGCGGATGACCGAATCGGTAAAGTACTGGGTCTTATTACTCATGGGCTGCATAGCGGTTCCCTCATTTCTGTTCGTCTTGGATGCCCAGCTCTCCGTGGAGGGCGGGCGGCATGCCGTTGTCCTTGAGCAGAGCGGCCAGCCTGTCCAGGTCGGCCACCCGGAAAATCATGCAGGCCTGGCCCTGGACCCGGCCGAACACAGAGTAGACATATTCCACGTCGATATTCTCTCTGGCCAGCAGGGTAAGAATCTTCCCCAGGGCCCCCGGCTCATCGGGCACCACCACCGCCAGCACCGGGGTCATGGACAGGATGAACCCATGCTCCAGCAGCAGGGCGGCGGTCCGCTGGGGCTTGTCCACAATCATGCGCAGCACGCCGTAATCGGCGGTCTCGGCAATATGGAGGGCCCGCATGTTGATACCCGCGCCGGCCAGGATGGAGGTAATCTCCGCAAGCTGGCCCGCCCGGTTCTCCAAAAACACGGAAATCTGTTGGATGATCATGATGCGCCAGCTCCTCTCTTAAATCTTCCGCTTGTCGATGACCCTGACTGCCTTGCCTTCGCTGCGCTGGATGGACTTGGGGGCCACCAGGCGGACCTTGGCGTAAATGCCCAGCATGGCCTTCAGGGCGGCCACCACCTGCTTCTCCTTCTCGGCCACCTGGCTGAGCTGGTCGGAGAACATCTCAGGCGTCATCTCCACCAGCACCTCCATGGTGTCGGTATTGTTGACCCGATCCACGATGATCTGGTAGTTGGGCGCGAAGCTCTGGCCCAGGAGCACGGTTTCAATCTGGGACGGAAACACGTTGACGCCCTTGACAATGAGCATGTCGTCGCTGCGGCCCATGGGCTTGCTCATCTTCACGTGGGTGCGGCCGCAGGGGCAGTCCTCGTGGCGGAGCACGCAGATGTCCCGGGTGCGGTAGCGCAGGAGCGGAAACGCCTCCTTGGTGATGGAGGTGAACACCAGCTCACCCTTGCTTCCCTCCGGGAGCACCTCTCCGGTATTCGGGTCGATGATCTCGGCGATGAAGTGGTCCTCATTGATGTGCATGCCGGTCTGGGCGGAGCATTCAAAGGCCACGCCGGGGCCGGACAGCTCGGTGAGACCGTAAATATCGTAGGCCTTGATGCCCAGGGTCCTCTGGATGTCCTGGCGCATCTCCTCGCTCCAGGCCTCAGCACCAAAAATCCCCGCCTTCAGGGGGATCTGGTCAGGGGTCAGGCCCATCTCCTTCATGGTCTCGCCCAGATAGGCGGCATAGGAGGGAGTACAGCAGAGGATGGTGGCGCTCAGATCCCGGATGAACATGATCTGCCGTTCGGTGTTGCCCGAGGAGGCAGGGATGGTCAGACAGCCCACCTTGTGGCTGCCCCCGTTGAGGCCGGGGCCGCCGGTAAACAGGCCGTAGCCGTAGGACACCTGGCACACGTCCTCATTGGTGCCGCCGGCGGCCACAATGGCCCGTGCACAGCAGTCCTCCCAAAGGTCGATGTCGTGCTGGGTATAGAACGCCACCACCCGTTTGCCGGTGGTGCCCGAGGTGGACTGGATGCGCACACAGTCCCGCAGGGGCCGGGCCACCAGACCGTAGGGATAGGCCTCCCGCAGATCATCTTTGCTGACAAAGGGCAGTTTGTGCAGGTCATCCACGCCCTTGACATCCGCCGGGGTCAACCCTTTCTCCTCCATCTTCTTCCGGTAGTAGGGCACATTGTCCCACACGTTGTGTACCTGCCTGACCAGGCGCTCGTCCTGCCAGGCACGGATCTGATCCCGGCTGGCGCACTCAATCTCCTTCTGATAGTACCGTTCCATGGCGTTCTGCCCCCGTCCCTCAGGAATTTCTGCCCAGATGGAAGGCCATCCGGTTCATTTCCAGGAATTTCTCCGGCACACTCCGGGTAATAGCCTGCTGCCAGGCCTCTTCCGGCAGGTCAAAGTACTGGCTCAGCCGCCCCATGAGCACCAGGTTCACCGCCTTGCTGCTCCCCGCCTGCTCGGCCAGGGCCAGGGCATCCATGGCGTCCACCTTCGCCCCGGCGGCAGCCATCTTGGCTGCCAGGTCCCGAGGGTACTCCGCCGCGCCGGTGATCACCGGCATAGGGTTGATCTGCTGGGTGTTGGTGATAATGCGCCCGTCGGGCCGGAGGAACTCCATCCACCGGGCAGCCTCCAGCAGCTCAAAGGACACAATGAAGTCGGCCTCCCCCTTGTCAATGACGGGGGAATAGACCTTGCCGCCGTAGCGCACATAGGTGACCACGCTGCCGCCCCGCTGGCTCATGCCGTGGACCTCGGAGACCTTCACATCATAGCCCTGGTCCAGCAGCAGACGGCCCAGCAGCTTGCTGGCCAGCAGGGTCCCCTGACCGCCCACGCCCACAATCATAATGTTTTTCGTCTGCATCACTCACACCTCCTCCGGCGCCTGGAGCGCATCGAACTTGCACAGCTGCTCACACACGCCGCAGCCCACGCACAGGGTTGCGTCCACCCCGGCCTTGCCGTCCCGCACCGAGATGGCGGGGCAGCCAATCTTCATGCACGCCTTGCAGCCCACACACTTGGAGGTATTCACCGTCAGGGGCGGCTTGTGCTTGACGTATTTGAGCAGAGCGCAGGGACGGCGGGAGATGACCACCGACGCCTCGGGCGCGGCCAGCTCCTCCTTGATAGCCGTCTCGCACTGGCTCAGGTCGTAGGGGTCCACCACCCGCACCCGGCGGATGCCCACCGCACGGCACAGGGACTCCAGGTCGATCTTGGTGCAGGGGTCCCCCTTCAGGTTGAAGCCGGTGGTGGGGTTCTGCTGGTGACCGGTCATGCCGGTAATCGAATTGTCCAGGATGATAACAGTGGCATTGGACTCGTTGTAGGCGATGTTGACCAGCCCCGTGATGCCTGAGTGCATGAAGGTGGAGTCGCCGATGACCGCCACGGTCTTGCCGTCCATCTCTCCCCCGCCGGCCTTCAGGAAGCCGTGGAGTCCGGACACCGAAGCGCCCATGCAGATAGTGGAGTCAATGGCGGACAGGGGCGCAACCGCCCCCAGGGTGTAGCAGCCGATGTCGCCCAACACAGTGAGCTTGAGCTTGTGGAGCACGTAGAACAGTCCACGGTGGGGGCAGCCGGCGCACATCACCGGAGGCCGGGCCGGGATGTTCTCATCCAGAGCCTTGCCTGCGTCAGGCGTCACGCCCAGCTTCTCGGCCACCAGGTTCTGGCTCAGCTCCCCGACGGGAGAGAAGTAGTCCTTCCCTGCCAGGGCCAGGCCCAGATTGCGGCAGTGCTCCTCAATGAAGCCGTCCAGCTCCTCTACCACAGTCAACAGATCCACTGTGGCGGCAAAGTCCTTGATCTTCTGCTCAGGCAGGGGCCAGATCATACCCAGCTTGAGCACCGGGAACCGGTCTCCGCAGACCTCCTTCACATACTGGTAGCTGGTGGAAGAGGTGATGATACCGATTCTGCGGTCGCTCCCCTCTTCTATCCGGTTAAGAGAAGTGGTCTCAGCGTAGGCAATCAGGTCCCGGGTCCGCTGCTCCACCACCGGGTGGCGCTGCTTGGCGTTGCCCGGCATCATGATGTACTTGGATGCCTTTTTCTCGTAGGGCACCGGGGCAGGCTCCACCCGCTCCCCTGTCTCCACCACACTCTGGGAATGGGATACCCGGGTACACATCTTCAGCAGCACCGGTGTGTCAAACCGCTCGGACAGCTCATAGGCCAGCTTGGCAAAGGCCAGTCCCTCGGCAGAGTCGGCGGGTTCCAGCATAGGCAGCTTGGCCGCCTTGGCGTAGTGGCGTGAGTCCTGCTCGTTTTGGGAGGAGTGCATACCCGCGTCATCCGCTACACAGATGACCATTCCGGCGTTGACGCCGGTGTAGGCGATAGTAAACAGAGGGTCGGCAGCCACGTTGAGGCCCACATGCTTCATGCCGCAGAAGGACCGCTTCCCCGCCAGAGAGGCGCCAAAGGCCGTCTCCATGGCCACCTTCTCGTTGGGCGCCCACTCGGCGTAGACCTCAGGGTACTTGGCGATAGCTTCGGTGATCTCGGTACTGGGGGTGCCGGGATAGCTGGAGACAACGGCGCAGCCCGCCTCGTAAAGTCCCCGGGCTACTGCTTCGTTGCCAAGCATCAGGGTTTTCATGGTGCATCTCTCCTTTTCAGCAGGCCGGAAGATAAAAAACGTCCTCTGCAATCCCTGCAGAGGACGAAAAATTCCGGCGAAACGGCCTCTACCTGGTTCCGTTCCTACTCATATTGAATAGAATCACTTTATCACTTTTCGTTAGTGAAGTCAATGCGTTTTCCCGTTTTTCTCCCAGTCCTTCCAGGGACCAGCGGAGCCGGCAGCCGCCGCAGCGGCAGTTATCCGCAAAGCGTACGGCAGAGTTGCCTGAGCAGCATATCAATCACAGGCAGCGCCGCTTTCGTGTGGCCGGTCAGTGGGTGATCTGAGCCTCCACCAGACGGCCGTGGCAGTACTTCTCGCGCAGTGCCGGCTTCTCGATTTTGCCGGTAGGGTTGCGGGGAATTTTGTCAAAGATAATCCTGCGCGGCCGCTTGTAGCGGGGCAGTTCCTGACAGAAGGCGTTGATCTCCTCCTCTGTGCAGGTGACGCCGTCTTTTACCTCTACAATGGCGGCAGCGATCTCTCCCAGGCGGCTGTCCGGCAGGCCGATGACCGCCACATCCTTGATCTTCTCAAAGCGGCGGAGGAAGGCCTCAATCTGGACCGGATACAGATTCTCGCCGCCGGAAATGACCACGTCTTTCTTTCGGTCCACCAGGTAGATGAAGCCGTCGGCATCCACCTCGGCCATGTCACCGGTGTACAGCCAGTCCCCCTTGAGCACCTCGGCAGTGGCCTCCGGATTCTTGTAATAGCACTGCATCACGCCGGGGCCGCAGACAATCAGCTCGCCCACCTGGCCCTGGGGCACCTCTCTGCCCTGCTCGTCCACTACCTTGGCCTGCCAGAGGTAGCCCGGCTTGCCGATTGCGCCCACCTTGCCGATGTTCTCCACCCCCAGGTGGACGCAGCCCGGACCGATGGACTCGCTCAGGCCGTAGTTGGTGTCGTAGAGGTGGTGCGGGAATACCTTCTTCCAGCGGTGGATCAGACTGGGAGGCACCGGCTGGGCGCCGATGTGCATGAGCCGCCACTGGTCCAGCAGGTAATCTTCCAGATTCACCTGGCCCTGGTCAATGGCGTCCAGGATGTCCTGTGCCCAGGGCACCAGCAGCCAGACAATGGTGCACTTTTCCTCTGTCACCGTCCGCAGAATCCACTGGGGAGATACCCCCCGCAGCAGCACCGCCTTACCGCCGGTGGCCAGAGAGCCGAACCAATGCATCTTGGCGCCGGTATGATACAGCGGCGGGATGCACAGAAACACATCCTCATGGGTCTGGCCGTGGTGGTGCTGTTCGGTGAGGCAGGCCGACAGCAGCGCCTTATGATTATGCAAAATGGCCTTGGGGAAGCCGGTGGTGCCGGAGGAGAAATAGATGGCCGCCAGGTCGCTGAGCTCCAGGTGGACCGGAGGATTTTCAAAGGTACAATACATCACCAGTTCCCGGTAGCTCTCGGCAAAGTCAGGGGTGTGGTTCCCTACATAGAACCATTGCCGCACCCGGTTCAGGGCAGGAAGAATGGGTTCCAGCCGCCCGATAAACTCTGGGCCGAACACCAGTGCCTCCACGTCCGCCAGGTCCAGGCAGTACTGTATCTCATCCGAGGAGTAGCGGAAGTTCAGCGGCACCGCCAGGCAGCCCGCCTTCAGGATTCCGAAGTAGATAGGCAGCCACTCCAGGCAGTTCATCAGCAGGATGCCCACCTTGGTCCCCCGCTTCAGCCCCCGGCTCAGCAGCAGATTCGCAAAACGATTGGCCTTCTTGTCAAACTGCCCCCATGTCATCTCCCGCCGGTAGGGCTCGTCGGGACGGTTGCGCTCGATGAGGCTGTACTCCCGCCATGTGGTGGCCCGATCCCGCTCTTCTGACGGGTTGATCTCTACCAGCGCCGTCTCGTCCCGGTACAGACGGGCATTGCGTTCCAGAAAGTCCGTAATTGTCATAATAGGGACGTCCCCTCTCTCCCAGGCCATGCGTCCGGAGTGATGCATGGATTTCTTCGATTTCTGCTATTTTATCGCTTTAAATAGTAAAAGTCAAGGTTCGTGTCCCGCCTTGTCTCCGGCAGAATTGTAAGTTTTTCAGTACATATTTCCCCAAAAATCAACAAAAAGCAGTGCATATTCCATCCAAATCGGATGAAATATGCGCCCCCTCTACAAATCACTTCTACCGCCGGTTATGCAATTCCAGGCCGTAAAACAGCCGCAAACGGTCAATTCTTCCGGCTTGAATGTCCGAAATATGCTGCTTTATTTTTTCTTTGGGCCAGTCCCACCATTTCATTTTCAGCAGGGCGGCGGCAGTATCCTCCGGGAAGCGTCTTCGGATTGTTTTGGCGGGGACGCCGCCGACAATCGTATATGGCGGCACATCTTTTGTTACGACGGCGCGAGTACCGATGATTGCTCCATCTCCAATGGTAACACCAGACAGAATGACCGCCTCATATCCGATCCACACATCGTTGCCGATGATAATATCGCCTTTGTTGTCCCATGCCCTCGTTATGTGCTGGACATCCAGTCCCCATTCCTCAAAAAAGATTGGGAACGGATAGGTAGACAATGACCGCTGCGTATGGTTGGCGCTGGTGAACAAAAACTTTGCCCCACAGGCGACGGAACAAAATTTCCCGATGATAAGTTTGTCATGGTTGATCGGATAGTGGTACAGCACATTGTTCTTCTCAAACTGCCGTGGGTCTTTTACAAAGTCGTTGTACATGGTGAAGTCGCCGACGATGATGTTGGGATCTCTAACAACGCTTTTCAAATAAACCGTCTCATGGTCATTCACGCGGGGATAAATCTTTTCTGCATTCATGGACTTTTCTCCCTCTCAACGTTATAGGAATTTGTATTTCTCAATCCGCTCAAAATGGCTGTTCTCCACATAGTAAACAGCATGTTCCTTTGCTGAATAAACGAAAGAAACCCGGGTGGCCCATATTCCCTCCTGTCGGACGGCCCGAAGTACAGAAAACGCATCGGTGACAGTAAACCGCTTTCCGTAAGCGTTCAGAAGTTGAGCCGCCCTTTCGTATCGGTCATCTCCCGGCACAAGAAAGGGCATTGTGCTTTCCGGCGCAAGGACAGAGTAATTGGTCATCAGCGAGCAGCATCCATCATCTTCCCGCCATCCGATACCCGGTTCAACGATCAGGGTACGCCCCTGCTGGTCGGACAACATGGCCTGCATGGTGGCATCCGGAGCATAGACGATCTTCCGCTCCTGCACGATTTGCAGCGCATCGTCAAAACTGATTTTTGCCTGCACAAACTGTTCTGTCAGGTCTGCAATTGTCATGCAGCCTCTGAAATCCTGATAGGTCCCCTCCGGGTTTCCATGAACATATAACAAGGTCCCGACATTTCCGTTGCAGTTCACGCCATGATAGGAGTGACGCACCCCATCAGGCCGCAGGATGCCGATATAAAAGCAGTCTTTTCCTTTTATGAGCTTGTGATCCCATACGGCAAGGTCAATCTCAAAATTAAAGCCGGTGATAGTATCGCCGCCCCGGTAGACAAATCGAGTACACATGGTCTTTTCCCCCTCTTGCGGATATATTCCTGACTCATATCCTACTACCGCCGCGGCCTCTTTTCTATCCACCGGACCATACTGAATCAATCTGTATACAACACAAAAGCAGGAGCTGCATTTCTGCAGCTCCTGCCAGGCTATTTCTGATAAATGATTTTCCGAATGGCTGATACAGACAGGAAGTATTTTTCCGCTAACTCCTCCATAGAGGTTCCACTCCGAAACGCCTCTACAATTTGGCGGTTTCGTTTCTGTAATTCCTGCCGGTACCCCGTAGCTTCTCCCCAGCGTTTTTTCTGCGCTTGATCGGCGGGGACATAGAGATAGCCCCCTTGAATATAACTTTGCAATTCCTTGACCAGCGCGACGGGAAGAAGATCTTTGGCATTGATATATTTCACGCAGGCTTCCTCCTTGAGATGATCGTCAAGCAGCAAAGCCAGCATATTGATTATGCGACGGTTCTTACTCCATGCAAATGTCGCAATCCACTGGCTTTGCATGGAGCCTCACTTCGTTGCGTTTTGTCATTGGACACCACTTCTTTCCCATGTTGTATCGACTTTTATTCTACCACGCAGATGTTCGCAATTCAATGTTCTTTCGCAGAACAGGAGCGCCGCCTTCGGTCTGAGCTGTGGATGACGCTCCCGCTCTTTCTTTCCGGCCGCTGTCTTGTCATTATGCCAGCGTCCAGTCCTGGCTCTCCGTTTGAAGCTTGACCATGCGGGCATAGGTGCCATTATTTTCCATCAATTTCCCGGGCGTTCCCTGCTCTGCCACGACCCCGCCGTCCAACACTACGATTTTATCCGCTCCAGCCACGGTGCGCATCCGGTGGGCGATGACCAGCACTGTTTTGTTCCGGATGAGGCGGGACAGAGCAGTCTGAATCAGCGTTTCATTCTCCACATCCAGGGAGGCGGTGGCCTCGTCTAAAATCAGGATGGGAGCGTCTTTCAGCATAACCCGGGCAATGGCGATGCGCTGCTGTTCTCCGCCGGAGAGGTAGACCCCCTTTGTACCGATTACTGTGTCCAGCCCCTGGGGCAGCTTCTCCAGAATGTCGCCGCACTGGGCGTTATGAAGGGCATTCAGCACCTCCTCCCTTGTGGCGTCCGGCCTGCCCAGGCGTACATTATCCAAAATGGAGGCTTTGATAAGGCGGCTGTTTTGGAACACAAAGGACACGGTGTTCATCAATTCCCCTTTGGGAATGTCCCGCACATCTACACCGCCTATCTTCACGCTGCCTTTCTGAGGGTCAAAGAAGCGGGAGATAATATTGGCCAGTGTGGTCTTACCGCCGCCGGAAGGTCCTACAAAGGCCACCCTCTGCCCGGCGGGGATGGTCAGCGTAATGTCTTTCAGCACCTCGTTCGCCCCGTCATAGCTGAAATGGATGTGAGAGAGCTCCACCGAGGCGTCCGCCGGGTGCCGGGGGCGGGTGGTCTCCGTCAGTGGCTGGAGAGCCAGTACGCTGTCAATCCGCTGAAGGGCGTCATCCACAATCATGGCGTTCTCGCTCTGGAACATAATGCGGGTCAGCGTCACAGAGATGATGGGCGTGATGATAATATAGAACATCAAATTCAGCAGAAACTCCGCTGTCACGCCGTTTTGAGTCAAAAGGATCGCTCCGGCGATGAGGAATACAAACACCCCGTTAACGGCGGCAGTGTAGAGCATCATGGGCAGGCGCAGCTCTTTGGTGTAGGCAATGACCCATACCTGATAGCGATCAATGGAGTTCTTGAACTTTTTAAAGGAGAAGATGGTCTGGCCAAACGTTTTAACCACCGGAATGCCCCGGACATACTCCACCGCCTCGTTGGACATGTCATCCAGGGCGTTTTGGTATTCCGTCATCTTCTGCCGCATCCGCGCCCCGGTCATCATCAGCATGATGAGAAAGGCCAACAGCACCGGCGCCAGGCTCAGAAGTCCCAGCCGCCAGTCAAATAGGAAGAGCAGCACCAGCAGGCCGCAGGGGGTGGCGATAGCTCCCGCCCGGTCGGGAAGCTGGTGGGCCAGATAAGTCTCGGTGGCGGCGCTGGACTCGTTGACAATCTTTCGCAGCCGTCCGCTGCCGAACCGCTCTGCTGCTCCCAGAGGCAATTTGACGATGTGCTCCATAGCGGCAAGGCGCAGGTTCGTGGCGATGCGAAAGGCTCCCATGTGGGAGCACATCAGAGCGGCGATATAGACCAGCACCGCAATTACCGCAAACAGCACCGCCATCCAGCCGTTTCTCACCAGGTTCTGCGCCTGGCTGAAGTCCGGAGCCACCGCCAGCACCTCCCGGATGACCTGCCAGATATACCAGTAGGGCGTCAGCGCCAGCAGGGCGCTGACGGCAGAGAGTACCCAGGACGCATAGGTCAGGTATCTGTGGTTGCCTGCATATCCCAGCAGGCGCTGTAAATTGGATGGCTTTTTCAACAGAAACTCCTCCCTTTTCTTTTGATTTTTACGATACAGGCGGCCCGGAGAGGGCCTCCGCATATCATAAGTTAGCTAAAGCTAACTTATGGGTAAAAATTATAGGGCTCTACTGCCCCATAATTTTCATCCATCCAGCAGTATAAAAGGCGCGCATTTCCCGCAGATAGTTTTCCGCCTCGTCTATTGGCATGGCATGGATAATCAGCTCAAAGAATGTGTGAAACATCCCGGTGATCAGAATGTGCTCCAGCCGCAGGTCAATGTCGGGGACGGCCCTGCCCAACGCCTCCAGCACCTGAACGTAGTTGTGGGTGGCGTCTATCTCAATTTGCACCATCTCATCCACCAGCCCGGCAAACCGCGTTCCCTCTGCGCTGCACAGCAGCAGCTGGCAGTCCTCCAGATGGTCATAGGCATAGTGCAGCATGTCAAACATACATACGCTGGAGATATCTCCCAGTTCTTCCGGCTGGCGATGATAAGGCAGGCAGGCAAATTCATCCTGAGCCTTCCGGAACCGGCCCAGAAGATAGCGGTAGTGTTCCTCAACCAGTGCGGCAAAGAGCTCTTCTTTGCTTTTGTAGTAGCCGTAAAAAGCACCAGTGGTCATGCCCAGGGACTTGACGATGCTGCGCAGAGACGCACCATGAAAGCCCTGCTCTCGAAATTCTTTTCGGGCTGCTTGATGAATACGCATAAGGGTAGATTCAGGAGACATTGCCGCACCTCTCATATAGCACCGTTATATAACGCTGTTATATTATAGCAGCAGAAATTACCCTTGTCAAGCATCTGCCCTTCTTAAAATCTCTTACTCGAAAAGGACTTGCAAAATTCCAGAGAATGTAGTATTTTCAAAGTAGGTTAGTTTCTGCTAACTATCATGCCATCCAGCTTTGCTCTCGCGGATTATCAGATGATTAACTTTCATCATTTTTGGAGGGATGCGTATGTTTGAAACCATTGTCAGAATAGAGGGAATGGCCTGCTCCATGTGTGAGTCCCATATCAACAGTGCAGTGCGCAAGACGCTGCCTGTAAAAAAGGTTACATCCTCTCATGCGAAGGGGCAGACAGTCATTCTGTCAGAAGCTGCGCTGGACGAATCCGCCCTGCGGAAAGCCGTCGCTGACACCGGATATCAGGTGTTGTCGATCCAGTCCCGGCCCTATCAAAAGAAAGGTCTGTTTTCCTTCGGAAAATAGGGCGCTGCATTACGCCTGAGATCATGCCGCAGGGATAGGGCGTTTCGTCTGCACTATCGGTAGCGGTTCTTAATAAACCCCGGAGCGCCCGAACAGGAGGCGATGCTATGCAGGAAATATGCCAGAGCTGGCTCGGATGGAATTGCAGGCAATTAACTGCGGACAGCGCCGTTGTTCTGCGCTTGGATGGTATGCCGCCGGAAACCTCCTTTCCCGCCCTGCCGGCTGCCGGATGGGTGGAGGCACTGTTCTGCCGGCAGGGCAGATTGCGCCTGGAGCTGTCCTCCAGACGCAGGCTGGAGGTGAGGTCCGGTCAGGTGCTGTTCCTCCCCGCCTGGGCCGGCGAATGCCGGTGCAGGTTTTTTCCTGAACGCTTTCAGGGCATTCTGATATTGATGACGGAAAAAAATCTGCGGACCGCACTGGCCGCCCTGTGCCCTGAATTGGCGGACGCTCCGCCGCCCCCACATCACGGCTCTCAGGTCGTGGAGGCGCTTTTGTGGAGCAAAGCGCTGTTCCATACACTGGAACAGCTTCCCGAACATTTACAGGGCGACTATTGTTCCCTCAAGATGCTGGAACTGCTTTATCTGCTGCATGCAGGCATCCCTTATATCTCCCACTCCATAGAAGCCCGGTATTATGACCCCTATCAAATCCAAGTCGTTGAGAAAATTCACAACTATCTCATGGCGCATCTGGACGAGCACCTGACCATTCCACAGTTGGCAGCGCAGTTCCGCATCTCAGGCACCACGCTGAAATCCTGTTTCCGGCAAATCTACGGGGCCTCTCTCCATCAGTATCTTTTGGGGCGGCGGATGGAGCAGGCAGCAGAGCTGCTGGCCCGGACAGGCCTGTCTGTGATCCAGGTCGCTGCGGCGGTGGGATACAGCAGTACCAGTCAATTCGGGAGTGCATTCAAAGCCCGCTATCAAATGACGCCCGGGCAATATCGGAAAGCGGCAAAAATGTCTGTTCCAGCTGGTTCTTGTCCGAAACCGAAGGAAAAAACCGCTTCAAATCCTTTATAATATTTAAATCCTGATGTTGATGCCCGAAGAAGGAGGAACCCCACATGAAACATCATCGCTTCTGGGCCTGGGGTGCTGTGGTCTGCATGGTCATGGCCATTATTACCGGGTACCGCCATCGCTGACCAGGGAGGTGAGATACCATGAATCTGTATAAGGGACTGGCTCTGTTTGCAGGCGGCGTTCTGTTTGGTTCCGCGGGCTTTAAACTGCTGTCCAGCAGGGACGCCAAGAAAGCCTACACCCACGCTGCCGCCGCCGTACTGCGCATGAAGGACTCCGTCATGGAGACGGTGACCAGCGTACAGGAAAACGCCGCTGATGTGCTGGCCTCTGCCAAGGAGATCAACGAGCAGCGGGAACAGGCTGAGGAAACATCCGAGGTGGAGACTGCGGCCAAAGCGCACGCTGAACTGTAATCAAAACAGGAGAAAGGCCGCCGTGAGGCGGCCTTTCTGTTTGAGCGGAGGCAACTATGAAATTTCAAATCAAACATGAATGCCGGGGCCGCATCCGGGTGCAGATGTGTCAGCCTCGAATGACGCTGGAACAGGCTGACCTGCTTGAAAACTGGCTCCAGGCACTGCCCCAGGTGGAGCGGGCCGCAGTCCACGAGCGCACCCGCTGCGCCATCATCGAATACAAAGCCGGCCGCAGGGAGCTTCTTCGCTCTTTGCACGGATTTTCTTACCAGGACAGGGCCCTTGCGGAATTGTCCCATATCCACAGCAGCCGGGCTCTGAACCGGGCCTATGAAGAAAAACTGGTCGGCATGGTGGTCTTTAAGGCGGTCCAATCCCTCCTCTTCCCCACATCGCTGAGAGCGGCCTGCACCATTCTGAAGGCGGTCCCCTATCTGCTCAGGGCGGTTAGCTGTCTGTTGCGGCGAAAACTCCATGTAGAGGTGCTGGATGGGCTGTCCATCGGCGTGTCCATTCTCCGCAGGGATTTCTCCACCGCCGGATCGGTTATGTTTCTGCTGGGGCTGGGGGAGCTGCTGGAAGAGTGGACCCACAAAAAGTCGGTGGACGATCTGGCCCGAAGTATGTCGCTGAATATTGACCGGGTCTGGCGCAAAACTGAGGAGGGGGAATTTCTGGTCCCGCTGCACCAGGTTCAGGCAGGCGATCGGATAGCGGTGCGCATGGGCAGTATGATTCCTCTGGACGGCACGGTTCTGGACGGAGAGGTTATGGTCAATCAGGCGTCTCTCACCGGAGAATCCATCCCGGTGCCCAAGCGGCCTGGGTCTCCGATTTACGCCGGCACCGTGGTAGAGGAGGGCGAGTGCGTCCTCTCCGTCACGGCTCAGTCCGGCGGCAGCCGCTATGATAAGATCGTGGCCATGATCGAGGAGTCGGAAAAGTTGAAATCCGCAGCCGAGAGCCGGGCTGCCAGTCTGGCAGATAAACTGGTACCTTATACCCTGGCAGGCAGCGCCCTGGTCTATCTGCTGACCCGGAATGTAACCCGCGCCCTGTCAGTGCTGATGGTGGACTTTTCCTGCGCCCTGAAGTTATCCATGCCGCTTTCCGTGCTGTCCGCCATGGGCGAGGCCAGCCAGTCCCGCATCACGGTAAAGGGTGGAAAGTATCTGGAGGCGGTTGCGCGGGCGGATACCATTGTTTTTGACAAGACCGGCACGCTGACTTACGCTGCCCCCACAGTGGTTCAAGTGGTTCCCTTCGGCGGACATGACGAGACAGATATGCTTCGGCTGGCCGCCTGTCTGGAGGAGCACTTCCCCCATTCCATGGCCAACGCTGTGGTGCAGGCAGCAAAAGACCGTGGGCTGTACCATGAGGAACTCCACTCCCGGGTGGAGTATCTTGTAGCCCACGGCATCGCCAGCGCGGTAGATGGGGAACGGGTCATCATTGGCAGCGCCCACTTCGTTTTTGAGGACGAGGGCTGTATCATCCCAGCTCAGGAGCAGGCTGCCTTTGACGCCCTGCCCCGGCAGTACAGCCATCTGTATCTGGCCATCGACGGCGTACTGGCCGCAGTGATCTGCATTGCAGACCCGGTGCGGGCTGAAGCAGCTCAGGTAGTGGGCGCCCTGCGCCAGCTTGGCGTGAGTAAAATCGTCATGCTCACCGGGGACAGTCAGCGCACTGCCGCAGCCATTGCCTCCCAGGTAGGGGCAGATGCGTTTCAGGCAGAGGTGCTGCCGGAGGACAAGGCCCGCTTTGTCCAGCAGGAACGTGAGCAGGGGCGCACTGTGATCATGATCGGGGACGGCATCAATGACGCTCCTGCCCTTTCGGCAGCGGATGTGGGAGTAGCCATCAGCGACGGCGCAGCCATTGCCAGGGAAATCGCGGACATTACCATCGCCGCCGATGACCTGTATGAGCTTGTAAAACTCCGTATTTTGTCCCAGAATCTGATGGGCCGCATCCAGACAAATTACCGCTTTGTCATCAGTTTCAACGGCGGCCTAATCGCCCTGGGTTCGCTTGGAATACTTGCCCCAGCTACATCCGCTATGCTTCACAATCTCTCCACCCTGGGGCTCAGCCTGCATAGTATGACCCGGCTGCTGCCAGTGAAACAGGCAAAGTCAACTCAAAAAACAGCGGCACTGAGTCGCGCATTTGTTTCATTTGGTCAGGAATAACAGCTGTCATAGTGGAGCCGCTTTCGGCGGCCAAAAGCCCAAAAGAAAGGCACGCTTATTGCGTGCCTTTCTTTTGGGAAGTGACGGTTAAAATCGATATTTTCTAGGGAAAAACAAAAAACACCGCGAAGCGGCAGCGCCAAACCGGAGCCCAGCATAGCGGTTGCGGTTTGGAAAGGAGGAGCAGCGGCGTGAGCGCGCTCTGACTTATACTTATAAAATAAGTCGGAGCAAGCGATACAAAGCTTGCTCCGACTTGGTGCGGATGACGGGACTCGAACCCGTACGGCCGTGGGCCACTAGCACCTCAAGCTAGCCAGTCTACCAATTCCAGCACATCCGCATATTCAATTTGGCTTTCTTCGGAAGTACTTGTTTATTATAGCGGCTGCCCTTGGATTTGTCAACCAGAATTTTTTATTTTTTCGTTTAAAAGGACAGCGGGGCGGAGCACAGTGCTCCGCCCCGCTGTCCTGGCCCTATCAGACGTTGGCATCCAGAACGGCAGTATAAGCCTCGGCAGGCATAACACCCACCTTCCGGTCCAGCTCCTTTCCGTCCTTGAAGAAAATGACGGTAGGAATGCTCATCACGCCGTACTGCATGGCCAGCGCCTGCTCGTCGTCCACATTGACCTTACCAATGACAGCTTTACCTTCATACTTGTTGGCCAGGTCATCAATCACAGGGGCCAGCATCCGGCAGGGGCCGCACCAGGAGGCCCAGAAGTCCACCATGGTAATGCCGCCGGAGGTGATCGCCTTTTCAAAGCCTTCCTTGTTGAAGTGAATGGTCGCCATAATCAATACTTCCTTTCTTTCATCTCAGTAAATTCTCTATTTGGATTGGTTTGTTTTCTTGTTATCTTCCCGATCCAGATATTCCGCCGCCCGGTGTCCGGCCACTTGGCCCTCCCCCACTGCTTTGGCAATCTGAAGCGGCTGGCCGGTGCAGTCCCCAGCGGCAAACACGCCAGGAATATTGGTCGCCATATTCCGATCCACGGCGATATATCCGTCTCTCAGCTCCAGTGCAGGGAGCAGGTCGGTGGGCGCCACTGTGGACCGGAGAATAAAGACACCGTCGCATGGAATGTCCTGCCCATCCGCTTTGACAGAGGCCACTTTTCCCTCCCCACAGACTGCAATCTTTGATGCCTTGATAAAGGGAATATCCGCGTTGAGCTCCTCCGGCCTGATGGGCGCGGTATAGGTCACCCGGCACCCCAGGCCATGGAGATAGTTGGCCTCCTCGGGCGCTTCGGCAGAGCGTCCCACCACCACCACATCGCGTCCCCGGTAGAGCATGCCATCACAGGTGGCGCAGTAGCTGACACCTGCTCCCATGTGCTCCGCCTCGCCAGGGAACTTTGCCCGGCGGACCACGCCGGGAGCCAGCACCATTGTCCGGGACTGGACCAGCTCGCTGCCTACACCGATGTAGAATGTGCCGTTCAGGGACATGATATTCAGTGCGCGCCCCGTGACCCGGGCCACACCCATGCCTTCGGCATGAGTCTTAAATCGCTCCAGCAGCTCCGGCCCGGTAACACCGTGAATTCCCAGGTAGTTGTCCACCCGCTCGGTCTTGCTGAGAGGGCCATCCCGGTCATCGCCGCTGACTATCACTGCCGTTCGGTTTCTCTGTCTGGCCTGCACCGCCGCCGACAGCCCTGCCGGGCCGCCGCCGACAACCGCAATATCATATATCATGCCGGTAATCCTCCTCCCGGTCGCCAAAGAGCGCCGCGATAATTGCCGTAACTCCAGCCCGGTCGTCAATCTCGTAGTAGACCTCGTTGCCGGAGCGGGACGCTTTCACAATCCCCGCCGCCTTCAGGCGCATAAGATGCTGAGAAATACAGGACTGAGACTGGCCCACATTGGCCTCCATACACCCCACATTGCGGCAGCCACATCGCAAAAGTCCCCGGACAATCTGCAGCCGTACCGGATGAGAAAGGGCCTTGAGCAGGGCTGCCTTCTCCTCATAGAGCCCGGTTGCGTCCGTCATGTCGCTCACCTCATATTTATTATTTCTAATATTATTATATTCGAATATTCTAATTTGTCAACAGGATTTTAAAAAATTTTTGATACGCTTCCGATACCATGTCATGAGCCGCCGCGCAAAACAGCACGGCGGCTCATCTTTTCTCTGTCAGACGGTTCTTTTCTTATCTTCCTCTGTGATGGGGCGGATGACCCGGCAGGGATTTCCCGCAGCCACCACACCGGAGGGAATGTCACGGTTGACCAGGCTGCCCGCGCCAATGACCACATTGTCCCCGATGGTTACTCCCGGCGTTACCGTCACTCCGGCGCCGATCCACACGTTGTTTCCCACACGAATGGGCTTGGCATACTCCAGGCCGCTGTTGCGGGTATCGGCGTCGATGGGGTGTCCCGCAGTGTGGAACCCGCACTGGGGCGCAATGAACACATTATCCCCAAAGGTAACTCCGCCGCCATCCAAAATCACACAGCCGTGGTTCATGTAGAAGTTTTTCCCGATGGAGATCCCATAGCCGTAGTCACACCAGAAGGGCTGCTCAATGCAGAACCTCTCCCCAGTGCTGCCCAGCAGCTCCCGCAGCAGGGCATTCCGGCCGTTCCAGTCGGTGTACCGCATCTGGTTATACGCCCAGCACTTGTCCTTACAGGCCGCCCGGTCGGCAATCAGTTCCGGATCTGCATCCGCTGCATAGAGCCGGCCGCTCTGCATCTTTTCCTTTTCCGTCATGGTCCTTTTCCTCCTTCGTACTTCTGTTTCAGCCCAAGATACCAGCTTTTTGATCGCTTGTCAATCGCTGCTCTTGGCGAACGGGTCTCGGACTGCTATAATGATTTTGTACCCTCCATCAAAACGCAGGGCTCCACAGCGGGAGACCTGCCGCCATAATGCTGTATTTGAACAATCATTTTTCTTTTCCCGTGAGGTGTTTCCATGAAAACTCCCGCAGTCAGCATCGTCATTCCGGTCTATAACGTAAAGCCCTACTTAGAGAAATGTCTCTCCAGCATTCGGTTCCAAACTTGCCGGGACTTCGAGGTCCTGCTGGTGGACGACGGCAGCACCGACGGCTCCGCAGATATCTGCCGCTTCTATGTGGCTTTGGACAGCCGGTTCCGCCTGTTGGAGCAGGCCAACTCCGGCGCGTCGGCGGCCCGGAATCTGGGCATGTCCCAGGCCTCCGGCCGGTATCTGCAGTTTGTAGACGGAGATGACTGGCTGCCTACCGACGGGGTAGAGATCCTCCTCCACACCGCCGAGTCCACCGGCGCCGACTTGACGGTGGCTCATTTCTACCGGGTAGCCGGAGAGCGGTGTGCTGTCCGGGGCCACATCCGGGAGGCGTGCGTTATGACCCGGACCGAGTACGCTGAGCATATGGTCAAAGCCCCCGCCAATTTCTACTATGGCGTTATGTGGAACAAGCTCTACCGCCGGGCCATTGTGGAAGCCCACCACCTTCAGTGTCCCGTCGACGTGGCCTGGTGCGAGGATTTTTTGTTTAATCTGGACTACATCGCCTGCTGCCGCTTGATCGCGGCGGTGCCCAAGCCGGTGTACTACTACCGCAAGCGGGAGGGCAGCCTGGTGAGCACCCAGACCTCCCTGCGAAAGACCATCCAGACCAAGCGTCTCACCTTCAACGAGTACAAGGAGTTCTACCGGCAGCTGGATCTGTATGAGGATAAAAAGGCCCAGGTCTACCGCTACCTCTTTTCCTCCGCCGGAGATGGGGCGGTGGGCCTCCTGGGCCGTTCTCTCTCCCTCCTCCCAAAAGAGAAGTCTCCCGCCTGCCGCAGAGAGAAAAAACAGAGTTAATTTTTTACTTCACTGAAGCGCTGGTATCTGACAGGAGGTTTGCCATATGATCTCGCCTAGACAGGAACTGTCCGGCCACCTGGCAGCCCTGTGCGCCATCACCATCTGGGGCGGCGCCTTTGTAGCGGCTCAAGTGGCCCTGAAAGCAGTAAGCCCCACGGCGCTGATGTTCCTGCGCATTATCATCGCCATCATTGTTACCACTATTATTCATCCCCGCCCTCTGGGCTGGCAGGGCTGGAAAACCGAGGGATATTACATGCTGGGCGGACTGCTGGGTATTTTCTTCTACTACTACCTCCAGAACGCCGCCCTGACCTATACCAGCGCCTCCAATGTATCGGTTCTGTGTGCATTGGCTCCCATCGTCACCGCTTTGGCTGCGCCTCTGCTTCTCCGCGCTCCCCGACCTCACGGCCTGTTCTATTTCGGCTGTGCACTTGCTGTGGCCGGTTCTGTCCTTACAGTATACAACGGTACCGCCGTGCTTCAGCTCAATCCCCGCGGAGATACTTTGGCTCTGCTGAATGCAGTAATGTGGGGTCTCTACGCCATTGTCAGCAAAAAAATCAGCTCCTTTGGCCATTCTCTCATTCCTTCTGTGCGGAAGATGTTTATCTATGCTCTTCTCTTCTCCGTAATCCTCCTGTTGTTTCAGGGCATCCAAGTCCAGACAGAGGCACTGGTCCGGTGGGATGTATTGGGCTCTATCGCCTACCTTGGAATTTTGGGTTCTGCCCTCTCCTACCTGCTGTGGAACTATGCCATCAAGCAGCTGGGCTCTGTCCGGGCCACCACCTACATCTATCTGGAGCCTCTGGTCACCATGGCAGTAGCCGCCGCCATGCTGGGGGACCCCATCACCTGGATCGCCCTGCTGGGCGCGGTGCTCATCATCGGCGGGCTCTTCCTCACCAAGCTGAAGCAGGCAGGCTCCTGACTGTCTTTATAGAAAAACCCCCGGCGCACTGCATGCGCCGGGGGTTTTGTGTTCAGTTCAGGAAGTCCTTCAGCTTCTTGCTCCGGCTGGGGTGACGCGTCGCCGTCGCGGACTGCGCATCCCTCGCTTCCGGACG
>NZ_CALXGI010000044.1 GCF_944387805.1 uncultured Pseudoflavonifractor sp.
TTGAACTGGACGCGGAAGCCCCGGTTAATCTGGTACTCGCCCTTGTCGTCGATCCAGGGCACACGGAAGGTGATGATCCGCTCGGGCTCAGTCAGCCGCTCCAGGAGCTTGGCCTTCTGGTACTCGGGGTGGCGCTCAACAATGGGGCGCAGGGAATTGAGCACCTCAGTGGCGGTTTGCAGAAACTCCGGCTCGTGGGGGTTCTTGGCCCGGACGTCCGACAGTACCTGACTCACATAATCCATGGTGTTTTACCTCCTGATCTGTCGCGCGGCCTCCCGCTGGGAGCCGCTGCTGAGATATATCTGCGGTTGCTCGGGGCGCCCTCCACCGGACAAAACTGCGCGGCGCGGCCCTGCGCAATACATTAGTACAAGTATACTGTCTTACCCCCGGTATTTGTCAATAGTTTTTGCAGGATTTTTAAAAAAACTTGCGTAAAAAACCGCTTCGTCCACAGGAATCCATCCGGGAGGGAATGGACAGGCAAGTCCTGTCCTTCTGAGCTGCACTTCTCAAAACAGGTTGACAAATGCGGTGATTTCGGGAAAAAGCTTTTTGCTTTGGCTCCAGATGAGACACGCACGGGGGCTGAAGTTCAAATCCTCCAGGTGGCGGATGACCAGTGTGGCGTCCGTATTGAGGATAGCGGAGGTATAGGGCGCAATGGCAATGCCGATGCCGGCCTGGGCCCAGCTCAGGGAGGACTGAATGCCGTCGTTCTCACATATAATGTGGGGCGTGAAGCCGTGCTTCCGGCAGGCGGTCACCAGCATCTCCCGGTAGCGCCGGTGAGTTACCAGCGGCTTACCCTGCAGATCCTCCAGCGGGACGGCGCTGCCATCGCTGTTGTCAAAGAAATAGGGTTTGGCCAGCGCCACGAAGTGGTCCGCCTCGCCGGGGGGGAGAACCGTATTGCGGATGGGCACCACGTGGAAGGAGGTTACATTGAAGGGCTCCCGCACAAAGCCGATGTCCACTTCATTTTCCCGCAGGGCGGCCAGCACGGATTCTGTGGGACCCTCCACGACCTGGAAGTTTACATAGGGATAGTCGCTGCAGAAGCGGGCGATCTTCTCCGGAAGGAGCTGGCTGTTGATGGAGCCGATGGTGGCGATGCGGATGAGCATATGCTTTTCCTGGGAAATGAGCTGAATGTCTCTGGAAGTCTCTTCTAACAGGGCGAGGATAGCCTGGGTGCGCTCCCGCAGGAGGATTCCGGCCGGCGTAATTTCCAGATGGCGCTTATCGCGGGTGAAAAGGGGGGAGCCAAGCTCCTCTTCCAGCAGCTTGAGCTGAAGGCTGACGGGCGGCTGTGATACATTGAGACTTTGAGCGGCCCGGGTTACGCTGCCCATTTTGGCGATTTCAAGGAAATATTCCAGCTGTTTTAGCGTCATTGCACAAATCAACTCCCGGATAATCTGCCTAACTGAACAAAAGATATATATAAAAAATATATAACATCGGCCTTTTAGAAGCATAAAAGTATTTGTCATGCCATAGGAAGAATGTTATAATATAAGCAATGAGATGGACGGGGGTTTCGTTCAAAATGCCCTGTTATCTCTGGTGTTCCTTTTTTTAAAAAAAGAAAATATCAAAGATATAGAATGAAAAAAAGGAATTTTGTCACATTATATTATATTATAAATATATAAAAAGTAAAAAGCAAGGCGTTCAGGTAAAAAAGCTGAAAAATTTCATACCGGCAGTGTACTTTGCTGCGAAACTCCCTTTTGGTTGCGAAACGTATTCCCCAAATGCGTTTTTCAATAACAGCCGGCGACAGGGGCGGATACGGTGCGCACCGTGCCGTCCCACCCCCCAGATCCCCCTATCCACTGAAACTGACATGAGAGGGAGGCAACACAATGATCGAGCAAAAAAACGAGCAAGAACTGACTGGCATCAAGAAGTATTTCAAAGAACAGAACATTGAGATTTCCTGGAACCGCATTGGCATTCAGGCTCTGGGCGGCATGGCTCACGGCTTGTTTGCCTCGCTCCTCATCGGCACGATCATCAACACCATCGGCACCTTTATCCCCGGCATAGTCGGCGAGTTCCTCATGAACATCTCCAGCCAGACCTCCGCCGTGCAGGGTGCGGCCATGGCTCTGGCCATCGGCTATTCCGTCAAGTGCGATCCCTACGTTCTCTATTCCCTGGCCACGGTTGGCTACGCCACCAATGTGTTGGGCGGCGCCGGTGGACCGCTTGCCGTCTACTTTGTGTCCCTGATTGCCATCTTCTTCGGTAAATTGGTCTCCAAGCGCACCCCTGTGGACCTGATTGTCACCCCGGCCGTCACCATCATCAGCGGCGTCCTGGTAGCACAGTTCCTGGCCCCGCCGATTGGTGCGTTCGCTTCCTGGCTGGGCACCATCATCATGTGGGCCACCGAGCAGCAGCCCTTCTTCATGGGCATTCTGGTGTCTGTGATTGTTGGTATCGTCCTGACTCTCCCCATCAGCTCCGCTGCTGTCTGCGCGGCGCTGAGCCTGACCGGTCTGGCCGGCGGCGCCGCTGTGGCTGGCTGCTGCGCTCAGATGGTGGGCTTTGCCGTGTGTACTTATCGTGAGAACAAGATGAACGGCCTGGTCTCCATCGGCCTGGGCACCTCCATGCTGCTGGTTCCCAACCTGATGAGCAAGCCGATTCTGTGGCTGCCGCCCACGCTGGCCGCCGCTGTGACCGGTCCTATCGCCACCTGCATCTTCAACCTGCAGATGAACGGCTCGCCCATCTCCTCCGGTATGGGCACCAGCGGTCTGGTGGGTCCCATCGGCGTTGTTACCGGCTGGTTCACTCCCTCTGAGGCGGCCCTGAATGCCGGCGCTTCCGCCATTGCCCCGGGTGCGATGGACTGGATTGGCCTGGTTCTGATCTGCTTCGTGCTTCCCGCTGCGCTGTCCCTGCTCTTCTCCGAGTTCATGCGTAAGCGGGGCTGGATCAAGGAAGGCGACTATAAGCTGGTCTGATTTCCCGGCGTCCCGGACGGCTACATATTACTAACCGCAGCCGGGGCGCCCAATAAAACGGGCGCCCTGGCTGATATATCAGGGCCCCCGCCCTGCTCTTTAGGCGATACCCGCTCCGGCAGGAGCGGTAGAGCAATACAATCCCCGGCATGTCATAAAAGAGGTAAAACGCCGATTCAGCACCGGCTAAAAGATGAAAGGAGTTTTTCGCAATGAGCATGACAGTCATTAAGAACATCGGCACCATCCTCAGCGGTGACATCAACAAGCCTGTTCTTGAGGGTGACACCATCCTGATCGCCGACGGCAAGATTAAGGCCATCGGCGGCGACGCTCTGGCTGCTATCTCCACTGCTGAGATCGCCGCTGAGGTGGAGAAGGGCACCGTCATCGACGCGGCCGGCGCCACCGTTGCTCCCGGCCTGTTTGATACCCATGTTCACACCAGCCTGGGCGACTATGCTCACCGCCAGTTCGCCAGCAACTTCATCGAAGGCGAGCTCCACGGCGGCGTGACCACCATCATCTCCGCCGGTGAGTGCCACACCCCCGGCCGTCCCAAGGACCCCGCCGGCACCAAGGCCCTGGCCATCCTGGCCCACAAGTCCTTTGACAACCTGAAGCCCGGCGGCGTGAAGGTCCACGGCGGCAGCGTCATCCTGGAGAAGGGCCTCACGGAGGCTGACTTCGCCGAGATGGCCAAGGAAGGCGTCTGGACCGTCGGCGAGATCGGCCTGGGCAGCGTGAAGCAGCCTGAGGACGCCGCTCCCATGGTCGAGTGGGCCCACAAGTACGGCATGAAGGTGCAGATGCACACCGGCGGCACCTCCATCCCCGGCTCCTCCACCGTCACTGCCGCCCAGGTTATGGCCACCAAGCCCGACGTCATCTCCCACATCAACGGCGGCCCCACCGCTATCCCCCTGCACGAGGTGGATAAGCTGATGGACGAGACCGACTTCGCCATGGAGATTGTCCAGTGCGGCAACCCCAAGGTCACTGACTACGTCGCCCGCCGCGCCAAGGAGAAGGGCCAGCTGGGCCGCATCATCTTCGGCAACGACGCCCCCTCCGGCACCGGCATCATCCCCCTGGGCATCCTGCGCAACATCTGCCAGGTGGCTTCCATCTCCGGCATTCCCGGCGAGATCGCCATCTGCATGGCCACCGGCAACTCCGCCCGGGTGTATGACAAGCTGAACACCGGCATGATCGAAGTGGGCCGCGAGGCTGACCTTATCTTCCTGGACGCTCCCATGGGCTCCGTGGCCAACACCGCCGTCGAGGCGTTCGAGTGCGGCGATATCCCCGGCCTGAGCATCATCATGGTGGACGGCGTGGTCAAAGCTGCCAAGAGCCGCAACACGCCTCCCTGCAAGCGTCCCGCCAAGGTCCTGTAAGCGGAAAAATGACACAAGCCTGCCGCCCCGCAGAGGGATATGGGGCGGCAGGCCTATGATACAGAGGAGGCTCAACATTACATGGTCATTGTGAACCTGGAAGCCTGCAAGGGCTGTATGATCTGCCAGAAGAACTGCCCTCTGGACGCGGTCCACGTGGTGGAGCGCAAGGCGGTCGTGGACGCCGACAAGTGCTGCGAGTGCGGCGTGTGCACCCGCGTGTGTAAATTCGGCGCCATCTCCAAGCCCGCTGAGATGAGCGAGAACTGCGCCGTCTGCTCCCACTGCTCCGTGCAGTGCCGCGTCCCCCTGGGCCATACCGGCGCCTGCAAGCGCTACACCAATGTGGGCGGCGAACTGGTGCGCAACCGCAAGCTGGAGATGACCCCCAACAGCAATGTGGTCTATCCCGACAAGCGCCTGGAAGGCCCCCTGACAACTGCCGTGGGCGCTGGAACCAATTACCCCTGCATCCGTCCCGCCCCCCACATTGTCTCCGGCGTTCGGGACGGCGTGGAAGTGGTGACCGTGGTAACCGAGGCTCCCCTGAGCTACTCCGCCGTTGTGGTGAAGATGGATACCAACACCTACATCGGCGAAGAGGGCGACCCCGTCTACCGTGACGGCAAGCTGGTGGGCATGGTCAACACCGAGGAGTACGGCTCCAAGATGATCGCCGTGGGCGGCGCCAACAAGCTGACCGGCCCCGACGGCTTTATTGTGGCCCGCACCATCACCGAGCTTGCCAACGGCGAGCAGGTGGAACTGTCTGTCAACAAGAAGATTAAGGTTGTCGTCCAGCTGGGCAAGCCCCCCATCATCAACGGCGTACAGGAGTCCAAGATGCGCATCGGCTGCGGCAGCGCGACCGTGGGCCTGTTTGCCAAGAAGATGAAGGAGGCTGTTGACGAGTGTATCGTCATTGACCACCATGTGGTGGGCCTGTTCACCGAGCACCTGGCCGGCGCAGATGTAGGTATGGAGTGGTCCGGCGTGGTCCCCAATGCCCGTAAGTCCTCCCGCGGCCGTTACTTCGGCGAGCACGGCACCGGCATCGGCGGAACCACCATCGAGACCCCCCGGGACGCCATCAAGAGCGTGGATATGACCCGCGCTCACGCCGGCATGCAGATCCTGGTGATCAACACCACCGGCGAAATCCGCGCCCTCTTTGAGGTCCAGGCCGACGGCGACGTGAAGGAAATCCCCATGACCGAGAAGGCCGCTGCTCTGGCAGACGACATTATGAACAACTGCGAGCAGTCCCTGACCAGCGTTATGTACACCGGCGGCACCGGCGGCAGCGCCCGCGGCGGCGTCTGCTCCAAGCCTCTGGCCATCACCAAGGCTGTCCATGAGGGCAAGGCCGTCCTCACCATCGGCGGCGCCCCCACCTACATCCTGCCCGGCGGCGGCATCGACTTTATCGTGGATGCCGGCAAGATGGTCAACCACGGCGTGACCTGGGTACCTACTCCCGCTACTGTGGCCCCTGTGGAGTACACCATGACCAAGGCCGACTATGAGGCCATCGGCGGCCACATGAACTGCATTAAGCCCATCGACGAACTCCGTAAGGAGATTGGCGAGTAAATGACGGCCATGGATATGGATGAGCAGATGAGAGAGCTGGGACCGGGCCGGGTCTTTTTTGACTACGGTCCCGTGTCCATGGTGGTCACCGCCGAGCGGGGCGGGGAGGGTGACACAGCGCTGTGCCGCTCCGCCTTCCCTGTAATCGACGGATGCCTGCGGGAGCTGAGACCGGTTCTGGAGATGCTGCGGCGCTATCCACCCCAGGTGGAGCTGGAGACGCTGGCAGGCACAGGACGGGTTATGGCCCAGGCGGTCCTGGCCACCGGCGATCCCTGGCTCACCCCCATGGCGGCCGTGGCCGGCTCTGTGGCTGACGCCGTGGCCGACTATCTGTGGGACCAGGGCGCAACCAAAGTGACGGCCAATAATGGCGGAGACGTGGCCATCCGGCTGGCTCCGGGACAGAGCCTGGGGCTTGGCATCCTGTTCGACCTGTCACGGCCGGGCGGGGTGGATCAGGCAGTCCGTATCCGCCCTGAGCACGGCGTAGGAGGTGTGGCCACCAGCGGACTGGGCGGCCGCAGCCTCACCACCGGCATCGCCAGCGGCGTCACAGTCTTTTCCAGCCGCTGCGCCACGGCTGATGCGCTGGCAACCCTGCTGGCTGACCGCTCCTATATCGACTCGCCCGCAGTCCAAACCTGCCTGGCGGCAGAGGTGGACCCGGACAGCGATATTGCAGACCTTCGGGTCGTGACGGGCGTGGGTCCGCTGACAGAGGAAGAGAAGCGTATGGCGCTGAGCCAGGTGGTGGCCGAAGCCAGAAAACAGTATGAGAAGGGCGGCCTGCTGGCCTGCGTGGCCACGGTGCAGGGAATGACCACCCTTTTCGACCCCCAGGGTATCCTGAAAGGGCCAAATATCATGAAAAATCCCGAATAATATTTATATTAAGGAGTGCATTGCCATGAAAGAGCCCAAAATCCGCAAGATCGTAACCAACCTGGAAGAGGTGTTCTATGAGGGCGGCGCTGATATGCCCATCGAGAACGGCGGCAAGAAGTCCATTAAGACCGTCTCCGTGGCTGCTGTTATCAAGAACCCCTATGCCGGCAAGTGGCAGGAGGATCTGAGCGAGCTGACCGAGTACGGTGAGTATCTGGGCGATCTGCTGGCCCGCAAGGGCGCCGAGCTGCTGGGCGCTGAGAACGTGGAGACCTACGGCAAGGGCTGCATCGTGGGCACTGACGGCGAGCTGGAGCATTCCTCTGCTATGCTGCACCCCAAGGCCGGCAAGCCCATCCGCGCGGCCATCGGCGGCGGCAAGTCCATCATCCCCTCCAACGAGAAGGTCGGCGGCGTCGGCGCTTCCCTGGACATCTCCCTGCACTATAAGGATGCCGCTTTCGTCCGCACCCACTACGGCTCCTTCGAGGTCCGCATCCCCGACGCTCCCAAGGCTGACGAGATCGTCATGGCCGTTGTCCTGGCCGACGGCGGACGTCCCCACGCCACTGTGAACGGCGTTGGCCGTATCGGCGGCCTGCAGAAGTCCGAGGCCAAGTGTGAGGATGGCCTGCACTAAGCCGCACAGCGCATCAGAAAAAACTTGAGTAAGGCCCCCGACCGACCCGATGGAGCTGGTCGGGGGCCTTTTCCAAGGTGAAATTCAAGACAGAATGACGGAATTGAATATGAGAGATAACATCGGTTCAGGCCGTTGAGAATGCCGGTTCCACCGGCAGAGTCCGGTTTTAGACTGTGGAGCCATCGTTCCCAACGGTCTGAGCATATGATTGAACGAAACAGAGGGAAACAAAAATCGAAATAGAAATGGAGTGCATGCAAATGAAGATTGGTTTCATCGGTCTGGGCGCAATGGGGCGTCCCATGGCGACCAACCTGCTGACGGCCGGCTATGAGGTCCACGCCTTTGACGTAGTGGAAGCCGCTGTGCAGGAAATGGTGAGCAAGGGCGCTGTCGGCCACACTTCCGCCGGGGAGATGGCCGGCTATGTGGATGTCATCATCTGCTCTCTGCCCAACGCCAAGATCGTGGAAGGCACCATGTGCGGTAAGAACGGTGTGTTTGAAAACTGCAAGGAGGGCACCATCATCATTGACATGAGCTCTGTGGCCCCCAACACCACCAAGGGTATGGCCAAAAAGGCCGCCGAGAAGGGCATCCACTACATCGACGCCCCCGTCAGCGGCGGCGTGTCCGGCGCTGCTGCCGGCACCCTGACCATCATGGTTGGCGCTGACGACGAGACCTTCAACAAGGTCAAGCCCATCTTCGACGTGCTGGGCAAGAACATCTACCACGTTGGCGAGGCCGGCGGCGGCGACGCCATCAAGATGGTCAACAACCTGCTGCTGGGCTGCAACATGGCCGCCCTGGCCGAGGCCCTGACCCTGGGCGTGAAGTGCGGCCTGTCCGTGGAGACCATGAAGGAGGTCATCTCCGTGTCCTCCGGACGCAGCTACGCCCTGGACGCCAAGCTGGAGAAGTTCATCATGGCCGGACAGTTCAACGGCGGTTTTGCGGTTGATCTGCAGTATAAGGACCTGGGCCTGGCCCTGGAGGCCTCCCGGGACGAGAAGGTCCCCCTGCCCATGACCGCCGCCGCCGTCCAGGTGTACGAGATGGCCCGGGCCAAGGGCCAGGGCCGGGAGGATATGTCCTCTGTGGTCAAGGTCTGGGAGGACCTGACCGGCGCCAAAATTCACGGTGAGGCCGATTCACAGAAAGGAGCCTGAGACCAATGAAGCCCTTTACTTATCACGCCCCTACCACAGTGGCTGAAGCTGTGGAAATGCTGGACAAATATCAGAACAGCTGCGCTGTGGTCGCCGGCGGCACTGACGTTGTCATCGAGCTTAACGAGCGCCGCAAGACCCCCGAGCACGTCATCAGCATCAGCAAGCTGGACGAGCTGCGCTATGTGAAGGAAGAGGACGGTATGGTGAAAATCGGAGCCCTCACCACCTTCACCGACCTGGAGAATAACCCCTATGTGAAGGAGAAGCTGCCCGCCCTGTATGAGACCGCCATCCATGTGGGCTCTCCCCAGATTCGGAATCTGGGCACCATCGGCGGCAACGTGGTCAACGCCTCGGTGGCCGGCGACTCCCCCACGACTCTGCTGACCTACGGCGCCTCCGTGGTGCTGCGCAGCGCCAAAGGCGACCGCATCATGACGCTGGAGGACTTTAACAAGGGCCCCGGTAACTGCGCTATCCGGCCTGATGAACTGATGATTGAGGCCCGCTTCCCCGCCCTCGGTCCCGATGAGGCGGTGGGCTACTTCAAGATTGGCAAGCGGAAATCCCTGGCCATCGTGGTGCTGGCTGTCTGCATCTATGTTAAGCGCACAGCCGACAACAAGGTAGAGGACTGCCGGGTTGTGCTGGGCGCAGTGAGCAAGCATCCCATGCGCTCCCCCGAGCTGGAGGCGCTGCTCAAGGGCAAGCAGCTGGAGGCGAGTGTGCTGTATGATACGCTGCCCGCCTTTACCGACGCCGTCCAGGCTGCCATTCCCACCCGTCCCTCGGTGGTCTACAAGCGCGAGGGCGTCCGGGGCGCAGCCCGCCGGTGCTATGACCAGATTCTCAGCCAGCTGGGCCTGGCCTGAGCAGGAGGTATCCGAATGATGGAACAGATTTGTATTCATTTTAACCTGAACGGCCAGGACGTCTCGGTCATGGCCGATCCCAATAAGCGCCTGGTGGACTTCCTGCGGGAGGACATGGGCATGACCAGCGTGAAGGAAGGCTGCGGCGAGGGAGAGTGCGGCGCCTGCACCGTCATCTACAACGGCAACGCCGTCACCTCCTGCCTGATGCTGGCCGGCCAGGTGGACGGCGGCAGCGTCGTCACCCTGGAGGGCGTGACCAAGGAGGACGGCAGCCTGGACGTGATTCAGCAGGCCTTTGTGGACGCCGGCGCCGTCCAGTGCGGCTACTGCACCCCTGGTATGGTCCTCTCCGCCAAGGCCCTGCTGGACAAGAACCCCCACGCCACCAAGGCTGAAATTCAGCGCGCCATGTCCGGCAACCTCTGCCGCTGCACTGGCTACACCAAGATTGTGAAGGCCGTGGAGATGGCCCGAGACGCGAAGGGAGGCACCGAGGCATGAAACCTGAGACCGCTGTAAAGGAGAAGAGCAACCTGATCGTCTCCGCCGCCAACAAGCATGAGTACTCCGTTCTGGGCAAGAGCGTCATCAAGAAAGACACCATGGAGAAGATCACGGGCAAGGCCAAGTTTGCCGCCGACATGGAGATGCCCAACATGCTCTATGGCGGTGTGTTCCGCAGCACTATCTGCCATGGCGTGGTAAAGAGCTTTGACGCGTCCGCCGCGCTGGCCATCCCCGGCGTGGTGACTGTGCGCACCTATAAGGACATTCCCGGCAAGAACCGTATCGGCATCATCCTGAAGGACGAGCCCGTGCTGGTGGACGACAAGATCCGCCGCTACGGCGACGCCATTGCCGTGGTGGCCGCCGAGACCCCCGAGCTGGTGCAGGAGGCCCTGGACGCCATCAAGGTGGAGTACGAGGAGTACAAGCCCGTTCTGAGCATTGAGGATGCCGCCGCGCCGGATGCCCCCATTGTCCACGGCACGGTCAACAACATTCACCAGAAGAAGCACCTGGAGCACGGCAATGTGGACGAGGCCTGGGACAAGTGCGACATCATCATCGAGAACGACTATGAGACCCCCATGCTCTCCCACATGTTCATCGAGCCGGACGCCGGCATCGCCACCTATGAAAACGGCATTGTTACCGTGTACAGCTCCACCCAGAACCCTCATTTTGACCGGGGCGAAATCGCCACCATGCTGGGCTTCCCCCAGAACAGGGTGGTAGCCGTCCAGGTTACCACCGGCGGCGGCTTCGGCGGCAAGCTGGACATCTCCGTCCAGTGCCACCTGGCCCTGCTGGCATACTACACCGGCCGCCCGGTGAAGATGGTCCGCAGCCGCCAGGAGTCCACCATGGTCTCCTCCAAGCGCCACCCCTTCAAGATGCACTACAAGACCGGCGCCACCAAGGACGGCAAGCTGGTAGCGGTGCAGGCGACGCTGCTCAGCGACAGCGGCGCCTACGCCTCCTACGGCCCCGCCGTTATCACCCGCGCCGTGGTGCACGCCGCCGGCCCCTACGAGGTGCCGAATGTCCGCATTGACGCCACCTTCTATTACACCAACAACCCCATGGCCGGCGCCTTCCGCGGCTTCGGCGTGCCCCAGGTGGCCGTGGCCCATGAGGGCCAGATGAACGCCCTGGCCAAGGCCCTGAACATGGACCCCATTGAGATCCGCAAGATCAACGCCCACCGGCCCGGCACCGTCACCCCCACCGGTCAGACCCTGGGAGAGGACGTGGGCTTCCTCCAGTGCCTGGAGGCCGTGCAGCAGAAGGCCAAGGAGGTTCTGCCGCCCTGCGTGCCCACCGCCCCCAACAAGCGCCGGGGCCGCGGCTACGGCTGCATGTACTACGGCATCGGCAACACCGGCCTGCCCAACCCCGCCGGCGCCTTCATCGAGGTCCTGCCCGACGCCAGCGTCAACCTGATGGTGGGCTGCGCCGATATCGGCCAGGGCTCCACCTCCGCCATGGCCCAGATTGCCGCCGAGGAGCTGGGCCTGGAGTACGAGGATATCCATGTTACCTTCGCCAACACTGAGGTTACCCCTGAGGGCGGCGCAACTTCCGCCAGCCGCCAGACCTTTATCTCCGGCTCCGCCACCATGCTGGCCGCCCGGATGGCCAAAAAGACCCTGGCCGAGGTGGCCTCCAAGTTCCTCAACGTCCCTGAGGAGAAGCTGATTTTCCGGCACCGCGCGATCTATTCTGCCGACGATGAGAGCGTAAAGATGTCCTATATGGAGCTCATGGGCGAGATGAAGCGCCTGGGCAAGCTGGCTCTGGGCTGCGGCTCCTATAACCCCAAGACCACCGGCCTGTCCGCCGACACCATGTTCGGCATCCCCTTCGAGGTATACTCCTATGCCGCCACCATTGTGGACCTGGAGGTAGACGTGGAGACCGGCCTGGTGGACGTGCTCAACGTCATTTCCGCCCACGACGTGGGCACCGCCGTCAACAAGCAGGCCGTTGAGGGCCAGATCGAGGGCGGCGTGGCCATGGGCATCGGCTTCGCCCTGCTGGAGAAGATTGAGACCAAGAACGGCAGAATTACCAACCCCGTGTTCTCCAAGTACCTGCTGGCCACCGCTATGGACGTGCCCGAGATCTACCCCATCGTGGTGGAGAGCGGCACCGGCGAGACCGGCCCCTTCGGCGCCAAGGGCGTGGGCGAGCCCGCCCTGATCCCCACCATTCCCGCCACTGCGGACGCTGTGGAGAACGCGCTGAATATCCGCTTCGGCAAGCTGCCCATCCAGCACCTGGACATCATGCGGGAGCTCTATAAGAAATAAGCACGGAGGTTTTTCCATGAACTGCATTGAAAAATACCTTGCCAGAGCTGCCGGAGTGGAAGAGGCCCACGCCGGGGACGACCTGTCCTGCCGGGTGAGCTACGTGGCGGCCCACGACGTGACCGCTCCCATTGCCATCAGGATGTTCCGGGAAATCGGGGTCAAAAAGGTCTTTGACCCCGATCGGGTGGTCCTGATTGTGGACCATATCTACCCCGCCGCCAGCGAGAAGGCCCGCAACAGCGTGTGGGCCATGGACGACTTTGCCAAGGAGTTTGGCGTCCATCTCTACCAGCGGGGCGAGGGCGTCATCCACCAGCTGATGTATGAGAAGCACCGGGCCAACCCCGGCGACCTTATCGCCATTGCGGACTCCCATACCGGCACCTGCGGCGGCTATGGCGTCCTGGGCGTGGGCGTGGGCTCCACCGAGCTTGCCGCCGCCATGGCCACCGGCAAGCTGGACCTGGAGGTCCCCCAGGTGGTCCAGATCCACCTGACCGGCAGGAAACCCGCCAACGTGTTCGGCAAGGACCTTATCCTGTACCTGGGCAGCGTATTTGGTACCGACTACTTGGTGGACAAGGCACTCCTCTTCACCGGCGAGGGCATTGAGGACTTCTCCGTTGCCGAGCGGATGACCGTGTGCAACATGGGCATTGAGATCGGCAGCATGATCACCCTCTTCGGCACCACCGCCCTGGAGCCGGACACCGCCGAGGTGCGGGAGGTGGACCTGAGCAGGCTGGAGCCCCAGATTGCCCGGCCCTTCTCGCCCGCCAATGTGGTCCCCGTCCGCGAGGTCGCCGGAACGCCCGTCACCCAGGTGGTTGTGGGCTCCTGCACCAACGGCCGCATCAACGATATGGAGCAGGTGGCCAAGGCCTTTGCGGGCAGGAAGGTCCACCCCGACGTGAACACCCTTATCGTCCCCGCCTCCAAGGACGTGCTGGACGAGATGGAAAAGCGGGGCTGGTGCAAGATTATCCGGGACGCCGGCGCCACGGTGCTCAACCCCGGCTGCGGCCCCTGCTTCGGCGCCCACGAGGGCCTGACCAGCGAGCGGGACGTGGTGGTCTCCACCACCAACCGCAACTTCCCCGGCCGCATGGGCAGCATGAAGGCCAACATCTACCTGGCCTCTCCCGCCACCGCTGCGGCCACTGCCCTGGCGGGCAAAATCACCGTTCCGGAGGTGGAGGACTGACATGAATACCATTAAGGGCAGAGTCATCGTCCTGGGCGACGATGTGGACACCGATCAGATTCTCCCCGGATACGCTATGGCTGAGCCCATGGATCAGCTGGGCAAGTTCGCCATGGCCGGCCTGGCCGGCCTGGACTTTAAGTCTGTATTTCAGCCTGGGGACATTATCGTGGCCGGACGCAACTTCGGCTGCGGCTCCTCCCGCGAGCAGGCCCCCATCGCCCTCAAGCAGGTGGGCGTGGCCCTGGTCATCGCCAAGGGCTTTGCCCGCATCTTCCGGCGCAACGCCATCAACATCGGCATGCCTGTGTGGGTGGCCGATGTGGCGGACGGCCTGAAGACCGGCGACGTCATCGAGGCCGATCTGGAGAAGGGCACCGTCACCGTCAATGGTGAGGTCAAGCAGTTCAGCCCCCTGTCCGAGAACGTGCGCAGGACCCTGGAGTACGGCGGCCTGATCCCCCGTGTCCGGGCCGAGCTGGGAATCGAGGGCTAATATCAAACCCAACCGGCCCTGCCCGCAGGTGGGGCGGGGCCGGCGCCATAGAGTGCAGAGTAAGAGAATCGAAAATCGGGAAACAAGGTGATATTGTAATGAAAGACCCGCAGGAGAGAACAAAAAAGATTATCAAGGAAGATATCGAGACCATCCGCGCCTACGCCGACTGCTTCGGCGTTGAGATGCCCGACCTGGACGAGAACGGCGAAGTGGTGGGCCTGCCGGCCCCCTACCCCCGGGAGGTGGCCGGCGTTGTCCGCAGCGGCTACCGCATCTATGAGCTGGGCCAGAAGGCGCTGGAGACCGGCGTGCCCTGCCTGAACCCCATTCTGGGCCGCAACACCGCTGAGGAGACCTGGAAAGAGTCCTGCGAGATGTACAAGTACGCCGAGATGTACGACGACACCGTCTTCCACTTCGTTCACTCCGAGGCCACCCGCCACATCGATCCCCTGAAGGGCCGGGAGCTCATCGAGCAATCCCGGGGCAAGGGCGGCATCACCCCCAAGGGCGAGCGCGAGTTCATCCAGATGGGCGGCGGCGCCAAGCACCCCGTGCGTATCAACGCCACCGGCGATACCGCTCACATCAACATCCTCAACGCCCTGATCGCCGGCTTTGACGGCACGGATATCGGCCCTGTCATCCACGTCCACTTCGGCGGCCGCGGCATTCACGACTTCCGCACCAAGGTGGTCAACGGCTATAAAGCCATCCAGATCTGCGGCGAGAACAAGATCTTTGCCCAGCTGGACACCCACAAGCATATCAACAACATCGGCGGCACCGACGGCATGGCCATCGCCATGTGCCTGCTGGCCGAGGGCCTGGCAGTCCACGGCGGTCTGCCCTGGGAGCTCAGCGGCATTCAGATGAACGTGGGCGGCAACAATCTGTACCGTGACCTGGCCATCATGCGGGCCTTCCGCCACAATATGCTCTCCAAGAGCCTTATCGTAGTTCCTGAGACCTTCCAGAACCCGCCGGGCAACCTGGTGGCCGAGCAGGCCCACTTTGCCCGCATGGCCATCTCCGCCAAGCTGGGCGGCGCCAACTTCTACCGCCCCAAGGCTGCCGAGAGCGTGGGCATCCCCACCGGCGAGTCCATGGGCCAGGCCATCTGGGCCAGCGAGGACGTGTTCCGCCGCACCTACAACCCGGGCATTGAGTCCCCCAAGATTGACGAGTACGAGAACATGATGATGGATGAGGCCTTCGCCGTGCTGGAGGCAGTGCTCCACCTGCCCAGCCGCAGCCTGAAGCCCGGCTGCCTGACCGAGGATTTCTGGCGCCAATGGACCGACGAGGAGCTCATCGACCTCATCGTGGACGGCGGCAAGAGCGGCAAGATGGACACACCCCGCGCCGGCGGCTGGGACCTGAAGCGTTTTGTCAAGACCAACCGCGACCCCGACGGCATCACCCGCTATGTGGAGGGTTACACCCCCCTGGGCGTTGACCCCACCCGCTGCCCCATCACCAAGGAGCATGTCACCGTCCACGTTGACAAGCCCCCCACGCGCAAGGAGAAGATCGTCCTGGCTACCGTGGGAGCCGACGCCCACGTCAACGGTATCAACACCATCCGGGAGACCTTCCAGGACGCCGGCTTTGAGGTTATCTACCTGCGGGGCATGAACCTGCCCGAGACGGTGGCTGAGGTGGCCGCCGAGGTCAAGGCCGACGCCGTAGGCGTGAGCAACCTGCTGGGCCTGGGCGTCACCCTGTTCCCCCGCGTGAGCGCCCGCCTGAAGGAACTGGGCATCCGGGACAAGGTGGTTGTGTGGGCCGGCGGCCGTATCGCCGAGAAGGAAGAGGAGCACAAGTACTACGAGGACAAGATTGCCAAGGAAGGCGTGGGCTTCATGGGCGTGGACGCCTTCTTCGGCCCCGACTCCACTCCTGAGCAGTGCCTTGAGACGATCACCAGGCTCATCGAAGAAAAGCAGAAGTAAGCCTTCCGCTTCCCCCGGCGGGCGGGTTTCCGCCGGGGGAGCGGCAGTGCAGTGAAAAAGCCTTATTAGGAGGTAATCATCCATGGATCAGTTCAGAATCCCTTGCGTGATTATGCGCGCCGGCACCAGCAAGGGCATTTTCCTGAAGGAGAACGACCTGCCCGCGCCCGGCCCAGAGCGTGACAAGCTCATCCTCGGCATCTTCGGCTCTCCTGACAAGCGGCAGATCGACGGCCTGGCCGGCGCAGACCCCCTGACCAGCAAGCTGGCCATTATCGGGCCCGGCTCTGTGCCCGGCGCCGATGTGGACTACACCTTTGCCCAGGTGTCCATCACCGACGCCAAGGTGGACTGGAACGGCAACTGCGGCAACATCTCCTCCGGCGTGGCTCCCTTCGCCATCGACGAGTCCA
Organism: uncultured Pseudoflavonifractor sp.; assembly: GCF_944387805.1. Taxonomy (GTDB): domain Bacteria; phylum Bacillota; class Clostridia; order Oscillospirales; family Oscillospiraceae; genus Pseudoflavonifractor. Next base: position 16,449 of record NZ_CALXGI010000044.1, read on the forward strand.
TCGTCCGCTGCCATGAGGGCCTCAACGAGGTCACCATCTGGCAGACCAACACCCAGAAGCTGATGAAGTCCTACGTCATGGTGGAGCACGGCAAGGCAAAGGTCACCGGCGACGCGGAGATTGCCGGCGTGCCCGGCACCGCCGCCCCCATTCAGATGGACATGTCCGGCACTGCCGGCGCCGCCACCGGCAAACTGCTGCCCACCGGCAACGTGGTGGATATCATTGAGACCAGCCGCGGCCCCATCGAGGCCTCTATCGTGGACTGCGCCAACCCCGTAATCTTTGTCCGGGCTGAGAGCGTGGGCATGAAGGGCACGGAGGATCAGCAGGAGATCGACGGCAATGAAGAGCTGCTGAAGTACCTGGAGGAGATCCGCGGCATCGCCTGCGTCAAGTGCGGCATGGCCAAGGACCTGGAGGACGCCACCAAGAACTCCCCCGCCTTCCCCATGGTGGCCTTTATCACCGAGGCCCAGGATTACTACTATCCTCCCGAGGACAAGACCATCAAGAAGGAAGATGTGGATCTGGTCTCCCGCCTGATGTTCATGCAGGTGCTGCATAAGACCTATGCCGGCACCGCCACCGTCTGCACCGGCGTGGCCGCCAAGATCAAGGGCACCCTGGTCAACCAGGTCCTGCACAACGACAATCCCCCTGAGCTGGTCCGCATCGGCCATCCTGCCGGCGTGATTCCCTGCTACTCCGAGGTGGATGCGAACAATAACGTCAAGAAGGCAGCCATCGTCCGCACTGCCCGCCGTCTGATGGAGGGCTATGCCCTGCTGGAAAAGGCCAAGTATCAGGATTGATTCTCCCGCTCCCGCCCGGCGCTGTGGCCGCAGGGTGGGGAGTGAAAAGGATGCAGAATATGCTTGCAAATATTATTGTATTTGATGTAGGCAGCACCTACACCAAGGCCTGCGCCTTCCGGCTGGACCGCGGGAAGTTCACCTTCCTGGGCCGGGGACAGTCGCCTACCACCCTTCACAATATTATGGAAGGCTCGGGCAAGGCCGAGGCGGCCATCAAGGCCCAGGGGGTGGAGTTTGACCCGCTGTGCAAGCGGTACAGCTCCTGCTCCGCCGCCGGCGGGCTGCGGATGGTGGCGCTGGGCTACATGCCCCGGGTCACCGCCAAGGCAGCCAAGGAGGTGGCTATGACCGCCGGCGCCCGGGTGATGCAGGTGGTCTCTTCCGAGGAGCCTCTGGATTACCGGAAGGAAGTCCTCATGGAGATTAACCCCGACATTATCCTCCTCTCCGGCGGCACCGACGGCGGCGATGAGAGCTGCGCCATGGAGAACGCAGAGATGATCTGCTCCCTCCACAGCAAAGCCACCGTCATTGTGGCGTGCAACAAATACGCCCAGATGCCCGTGGCAGAGATGTTCGACCGCAACGGAATCCGGTATGTCCGGGTGCCCAACATCATGCCCACCATCCACGACCTCAATGTGAAGCCGGCCCGCGAGGCCATTCACGAGGAGTTTATCAAGCAGATTACCCGGGCAAAGGGCCTGCTGGAGTTCCGGGACAGCCTGGCCGACACCACCGTGGTACCCACGCCGGGCGCGGTGCTGCTGGCCAGCGAGCTGCTGGCCCGGGGCACCTACGACCAGGACGGCATCGGCTCCCTGATCCTCATCGACCTGGGCGGCGCCACCACGGATATCCACTCCGCCCTCCCCGAGCTGGAGAAGCTGGCCATTGAGGAGCGGGGCCTGGTTATCAACAACGAAAAGCAGTTTTCCTACCGCACTGTGGAGGGCAACCTGGGGCTGCGGGTCAGCGCCACGGGCATCCCGGAGGCGGTAGGGCCCAACGCCATCATCCGGGCCATGGACCTGGACTGCGGCGCCACCCCCGACGAAGTGCTGGCCTTTGCCGCCAAGCTGGAGGCCCACCCCGAGTACATCCCCCAGGGCGAAAAGGAGCAGTCCATGGAGCGCGCCATGGCTACCTGCGCCATCTCCACCGCTCTGCGCCGGCACGCCGGCCACTACGCTGAGGCGGCTGACCCGGTCATGGGCATCATGGCAGGCGCCGCCATGGGCCGGGATCTGCGGAACGTGGAGAAGGTGCTCTGTGTGGGCGGTATCTTCGTCCATTCGGACAAAGAGAAAGCCGTGAAACTGGTGGAGCGCTGCTTTGAAAACCCGGGCATCTCCCTGCTGCCCCTCAATCCCCCCAAGATTATTCTGGACCGGAGCTACCTGCTCTACGCCATGGGCGTGCTGGGCAAGCACTACCCCGACGCCGCCCTGAGCTTCCTCAAGGAATATGTCAAACAGGCTTAAAGCCAATCTTTAGATTTGGAGTGAATCAACATGAACGGAGCTACTAAAATCCGCGAGCTGTTTGCCGCAAAGAAGACCATCGTCGCCCCCGGCGCCCACGACATGCTGACCGGCAAGATCATCGGCAAGCTGGGCTTTGACGCCGTGTACATGACCGGCTACGGCCAGTCCGCCAGCCACCTGGGCAAGCCCGACGTGGGCCTGATGACCATGAGCGAGATGGTCATGCGGGCCGGCAACATGGTGGAGGCCGCCGGTGTGCCCGTCATCGCCGACGCCGACACCGGCTTCGGCAATGCAGTCAACGTGATGCGTACTGTCCGCGAGTATGAGAAGGCCGGCGTGGCCGTCATCCAGCTGGAGGACCAGGTTATGCCCAAAAAGTGCGGCCATATGGTGGGCCGTGAGGTCATCTCCAAGGAGGAGATGGTGGGCAAGATCAAGGCCGCCGTGGACACCCGTCAGGGCGACATGATGATCATGGCCCGTACCGACGCCCGCACCGTCTTTGGCATTGAGGAGGCTCTGGAGCGCGCTCATGCCTATAAGGAGGCTGGCGCCGACATCCTGTTCGTGGAGTCCCCCGAGTCCGAGGAGGAGATGCGCCGCATCAACAGTGAGCTGCCCGGCGTGCTCACCCTGGCCAACATGGTGGAGGGCGGCCGCACCCCCATGTTCACCAACGCCAAGCTGTCTGAGTTTGGCTATAACCTGATCATCTATCCCACCGCCTCCGTCTATGTCACCACCAAGGCCATGGTGGACCTGTGGGAGGGCATGCGCCGGGACGACACCACCGCCACCCTCATGGACACCATGATCCCCTTCGCTCAGTTCAACGAGATCGTGGGCCTGCCCGAGATCCGCGCCATCGAGGCCAACTACGCCACCGGCCGCGTTGTGAAATAATCTAACCGGCAACCTGAAGCAGTCCCCCTGAGTATGCGGCGGTTCCGGTGCGTCCGGCGGAGCGTTTTCCCGGCCCGGCGCGCCGGACCGCCGCATCTTTTTATATTCCAAAAAAGCAACGGCCCTGCGGGGAGATAAAAGGAGATTACGCCTATGTCTGATATTAGAGCTGCCATTCAGGAAAAAATGCCCCTGACCGTCAGCGAGATGATTGCCGTCGCCAAGGAGTACGACGCCCGCGTGGTGGACGTGGTCCTGCTGGAGACCGAGCTGCGCACCGGACTGAGCCGGGAGGAGATTCTCACCGGGATTATGAACGAGTACGCCCACAACCTGAAGGCTGTGGAGATCGGCGTGAAGGACGGCGAGAGCATCCTGCTGGGCACCGTGGCCTCTCAGCTGGCCGCCCAGCCCGGCCCCAAGTGCTTTGAGGACTCCTTCCTGGACGACGCCCTGCTCTACACCCTGGGCGCCCAGGTGGGCAACCACTGCATCGGCCTGCGTCCCTGCGCCGGTACCGGCGACTCCTGCCCCTACTCCGGCTTTATCAAGACCATGATGGTCCACGGCTACGACGAAAAGACCGTTGCCGAAATCGCCGCTCTCATTTTGAAGATCGGCAGCATGTTCCGCGTGGGTAAGGTCACCACCGGCTGCAACATGGAGGGCTTCGGCGCTGGCTCCGCCTGCATCGCCGCCGCCACCGTGGCTCTGGGCGGCGGCACCCCCGAGCAGATGGAGAAGGCCATGGTTCTGGCCCTGTCTCCCACCATCGCCGTGCCCTGCACTCCCCGCGTACTGGTGCCCGCCCTGTGCACCACCCACGTGGGCGGCGCTATTCTGATGGGTATGTATGCCGGCCGGCTGTGCATGAAGGTGGATATGACCGTCAACGTGCCCTTCGATGTGATGCTGGCCATGGCCGCCGAGGTCCATGTGGAGTCCGGCCACTACATTGTTCCTACCGTGGTGGAGTACATGGAGCCCTTCTTCAAGCGCAAGCCTGCTGTGGAGGCCCTGGTCCGCCAGGAGGTCAAGGACGCCGAGGCCAAGAAGATGGCCGAGACCATGGATAAGGCTGCCAAGAAGGCCAAGGCCCTGGCCACCGGCGCCGCCGATATTCTCCATACCCTGGGCGACGCCGTGGTGGGCGGCAGCAGCCAGGCTGTGGGCAGCCCCACCAACGCCGCCCGCATCTGCCACGAGCTGGCCAAGGGCAAGATCAAGAAGGTCCGGGTGGAGCTCTACCCCGAGCTGTTCGCACGCCGCTCCATCAACATCCCCGGCGTGCTGATGGGCGCGGTGTACGGGGCATCCACCGCCGACTATCAGATGTATAACAAGGCCGTCCAGATGACCCGGGATGACGGCATTGAGGTGGAGATCGTGGAGGGGACCGAGCAGTCCATTCAGCGCATCACCATCACCACCGATGAGATGACCTGCATGGTGGATACCCTGAACCGTGGCGGCGGGCGTCTGGTCCTGCGGGACGCCAGCCCCTCCCTGGCTGAGGCTGAGGCCGCGGCCAAGCGGCTGGGCATCGTGCTGGTTCAGCCCTGAAATACGGCGGCTATCCCCGCGGGGGAGGGGACATTCCACTCTTCTGTGGGATATCCGTACTGCGCCCCGGGGCGCGGTACATCATCTGAGAAAGTGAAATGAGGGAACTATTTTGGCAAAGATTGTACGGAAGGAAGAGCTGAATCCCAGCGTCACGCTGCTGGAAGTGGATGCGCCGAAGATTGCCCGG
>NZ_CALXGI010000045.1 GCF_944387805.1 uncultured Pseudoflavonifractor sp.
CCTTTAGGGGTATTGTCTGTATTATGCCCTTATAGGGCTTAATCAAGCCTCCGGCTTAGCCGGAGGTTGTGACTCAAAGGTTGATTTCCCGCTTTTCTGTGCGGCCCACCAGATAGTCCAGAGAGACGCGGTAATACTCGCCAATCGCCAGCATGCTCTTATAGCTGGGAATGGCATCATCCGCCTCCAGCCGCTGGTAGTTCCGGCTGCTGATGCCCAGCGCCTTTGCAGCCTGCTCCTGTGTCAGCCCGGCCTCTTCCCGCAGCTGGCGGACCCGTTGGTTGAAAATCATAGTCAACGCCCCTTGACACGCTATTTGTAGCGTGATATTATGAACACGCAATACATGACGTGAGGAGGAAAAGGTATGGAATCAGCCCTGGAGGAACTGCACTGCTTTTTTGTGGAGAGGCAGAACCTGGACCTGTTTCCCGAGGAGACGGCAGAACTGGAAAAGATACTGTCCGAGCTGCCTCCGGAAATGGCCGCCGCCAAGGAGAGCCTGGTTACCAACGCCTCCATCACAGGCTTTCAGGCCGGTCTGCGCCTGGGCCTTATTCTTGGGTGGGAGTGCGATCTTCCGCCCCGCCGTCTTCCGTAGGCAGGGGAGCGGCGTCCTGGGCGATGGCCTGACCGGGCGTCTCCTCCGGCTCGTCGTCCTCCTTCAGGTCGGACACCGTGATGGCCATCAGGTCCTCCTTGCTGGGGTTCTCCAGCGCCGCCACCCGGTCGGCCTGGCGGGCCACCGCCCGCTCAAAGACGTTGCGCACGTCACGGGCGTTGCCGAAGTTTTCGTCCCGCTCCTCGTAGAGCTGCTTAAAGCCCTCGGCGGCAAACTTGTCTGTCTCCTCGTCCAGGGTGTAGCCGTTCTTCTTGCACATGGAGCGGAAAATCTCCATCAGCTCGTCGCCGTTGTAGTCCTCAAAGTAGAAATACTTGTTGAAACGGCTCTCCAGGCCCGGGTTGGCGTTGATGAAGTTGCTCATCAGCTCGGTGTATCCGGCCACAATGACAATCAGATCGGCCCGGTGATCCTCCATGCCCTTGAGGAGGGCCTCAATGGACTCCTTGCCGAAGTCATTGGGAGAGTCCTGGTTGGCCAGGGCGTAGGCCTCGTCGATGAAGAGCACGCCGCCCAGGGCCTTCTGAATGACCTCGTTGGTCTTGATGGCGGTCTGGCCCACAAATCCGGCCACCAGTCCGGAACGGTCCACCTCCACCAGCTGGCCCTTGGACAGCACACCGATGGCGTGGTAGATCTTGGCCAGCAGGCGGGCCACCGTGGTCTTGCCGGTGCCCGGATTGCCCATAAACACCAGGTGCAGGCTCATGGGGGGCACGGGCAGGCCGTGCTCCTGGCGCATTTTGCGTACCTTGACCAGGTTAATCAGGCTCTTAACGTCCTTTTTTACCTTCTCCAGGCCGCACAGGCTGTCCAGCTCGGAGAGCAGCTCCTCCAGGCTGGGGGCGGGCTCTGCCTCCTCCTTGGGCTGGGCGGCAGCCTGGGGCGCACCCTCGCCCTGAGCGGCGGGAGCCGGGGTGTCCGGCTTGGGGGCGGCGGGACGGCGGGTGATGAAGTCGTTGACATCCAGAGGGGCCTTGTCACCCTTGAGACCGTCACGGTCGCACAGGGCCAGCAGGGTGTCGGCACAGTGGTTGACAAACCCGGCCTCCTCCTCACTGACAATGTCGTCCACCGCTGCGAAGAGCAGCAGCATCAGCGTCATCAGGTCCACGAACCGGCGGGACAGCTTTCCGCCGGACACTTTGTCACTGGCCCGCATGCGGGCAAAGAAGCCGGGAGGCTGGAAGCCGGGGTACTCCGCCACCGCGGTGGACAGCTCCCAGAACAGGATGGAGGGCACCGGGTTCCCCTTGGTGTATACCGCGTTGTAGTACTCCACGTGCCGCGGAGTGAGGGCATTGCCGTCCCGGCCCCAGACGCCCAGCGCACAGGCGCGGAAAAAGGCGTCCGCCTCGGCGGCAAAGCGCTGCCGCAGCGCCCCGTCTCCAATCTGACGCCGGAGGGCGGAAATGCCGTCCTCATACTGTTTGTGGACCGCCGCAGCGGTCATGGAACCCTTCATCAGGCCTCAGCTCCCGTTTTATGAAATGGTACAACAGACATTATATCGGATGGAGACTGGATAATCAATCCTGGACTTGCTTTTGCGGGTAGACATAAGAAATAAAAAATAACGTACAATTTGCGTTAGACCGTTGACGATTCCTGCCGCAGCGTGTAAGATTAAAAGTGATTATGAAACCAAAATGACGGAGGGATGTACATGGCCGCCAGAAAGCCCACGGGGGCGAGAAATGAGACCGTTCGCTGTGAAAACTGCGGCGAGTATTACGCCGTTACCTATAAGCGCTGCCCCTTCTGCGAGGAGCAGGAGGAGTACCGCCGCGCCAGATCCAGAGAGGACTACGACGACGAAGAGGAGTACGAAGACGAGGTCTATGACGAGGAGGAGCCCCGCCATAAAGGCGGGAAACGTCTAAAGACCAATACCCGGGGCGGCGGCTACGGCGGCGGCCCTACGCCCCTCCAGATTGTGGGCTGGGTGATCTCCCTGGCCCTTATTGCCGCGGCTATCTATATTGTGGTTACCATTATCGGGCCTTTTATTCAAAGAGGGGAGCAGGCGGTAGACCCGAATCCCAACCCTGTGACCAGCAGCACGCCCGCGCCCAGCCCCAGCGGCAGCGCCGAGCCGCAGCCCACTGATTCCGCGGCGCCTCAGCCCAGCGATTCCCAGAGCCCGGAGGACGGAGAGATTCCTGCCGGGCAGACCGCCACCGGCTTCACCCTCAGCCTGAGCGAATTCAGCCTGAGCAACCGATACCCCGACCCTGTGAAGCTGAACGTCACATTCTCCCCCGCCGGCTCCACCGGCACCATTACCTGGGAGAGCAGCGACCCTGCTGTCGTCACTGTGGATCAGAACGGCGTGGTAAGCCCGGGAGGCACGACCGGCACCGCCACCATTACCGCCACTATGGCCGGCGGGTATACCCAGACCTGCAAGGTCTATAACTCGGTTACCGGCAGCTCCGGCAGCTCCACCGGTTCGGGCGGCGGCACCGCTGCCACCCTGTCCCTCAACCGGACAGATTTTACCCTGGACAAGGCAGGGGCCAGCTGGCAGCTCAAGGTAAACGGCACCAGCTCCAACCCCACCTGGAGCATCGGCAACTCCTCTGTGGCCACCATCTCCGGCGACGGCACTGTTACCGCTGTGTCCAGGGGTACCACCACCGTCACCGCCACGGTGGACGGCCAGACCCTCACGTGCATTGTGCGCTGTACCTGGTAAGAACGGAAAACATGGAATAGACAGGAGGTCTCCGCAATTCGGAGACCTCCTGCTTTTGCCCCTGCGGAAATTTTTCCGCAGGGGCTATATTTTTTGTGAATTCCGCCATACTAACGCCATCTGAGGAAAAGGCAGGCAGAAAACATGGAGCTTTTTGCGATCAGGCCGGAGATCCGGTTCGGCCCGGACGCTCTGGCGGCCCTGGAGGAGCTGGCAGGGCGGCGGGTGCTCATTGTGACGGACGAATTTCTCGCCCGCAAATCCGGGCTGCTGGAGGGGGTGAAGGCGCGGCTGAAAGGCTGCGAGATCCGCGTGTTTGACCAGGTGAAGCCCGACCCATCCCTCAAACTGGTGGCTCAGGGGGTCTGCGCCCTGCGGGCCTTCGGGCCGGACACCGTGCTGGCCTTTGGCGGCGGCTCTCCCATGGACTGCGCCAAGGCCATGCGCTACTTTGCCGGCGGGAATCCGCCCCCGGAGCTGTGGTGTATTCCCACCACGGCGGGCACCGGGTCGGAGGTGACCTCTTTCGCCGTCCTCACCGACGCAGACGCGGGGGTGAAGTATCCGCTGGTGGATGACGCCCTGCTGCCCGACTGTGCGGTGCTGGACGCATCCCTGCTCTCCGGAGTGCCCCCGGCGGTGACGGCGGACACGGGCATGGACGTACTCACCCACGCCGCTGAGGGCTGCGTGGCAAAGGGGGCCGTTCCCTTCAGCGACGCCATGGGGGAGAAGGCCTTCTCCATGGCCTGGCGTAGCCTGAGCACGGCCCACGCTGGAGACAACGCGGCAAAGGGGGAGATGCTGTTGGCCTCCTGTCTGGCGGGCATCTCCTTTAATGCCGCCGGGCTGGGCATCTGCCACGCCCTGGCCCACGCCCTGGGCGGCCGCTACCACATTCCCCACGGGCGGCTCAACGCCATGCTCCTGCCCCATGTCATGGCCTTCAACAGCGCCGACAAGGGGGCGGCGGACGAGTACGCCCGGCTCTCCGGGCTGTGCGGCCTGGCCAAGAGCGCCCGGGCTCTGATAGGCGGCGTCAGGCGGCTGCGGGCCAGCCTGGGCATGCCGGAGAAGCTCACCGCCTGCGGCGTGGAGGGGCAGACCCTGCTGGCCGACCTGGACGGCATTGCGGAGACTACCTTGGCCGATGTGTGCGCCCCGGGCAACCCCAGACCCGCCACCCGGGAGGATTTGAAGGCCATTTTGAAGGAGCTGATGTAAATGGCACCTGAGCAGCTCCTGTCCGTGGGCATTGACATCGGCACATCCGTGCCCCAGGCAGGCTTGCCTGCCTGGGGATCCCGCAATTTGACATCCTCGGCGGGAGTGAATCCCGCCTGTGGGAAACCGGCCCGTAGGGCCGATTTCACGGGCTTACGCCCGCCCCGCGCTGCGGGGCCCCGGTGGTGGAGGTGCCGGTATGCATGAATCACTGTTGTCCGTGGGGATCGACATCGGCACCTCCACCACCCAGCTGGTTATCTCCCGCCTGACCCTGGAGAACCGGGCGGGGCCCTTCTCCGTGCCGCGCATCGCCATCGGGGAGAAGGAGGTGCTCTACCGCAGCGCCATCCACTTCACGCCCCTTCTCTCCGAGACTGAGATCGACGCCGAGGGGGTGCGGGCCATTGTGGCGGAGGAGTACCGCAAGTCGGGCTTCCGGCAGGCGGATATCTCCACCGGCGCGGTTATCATCACCGGCGAGACCGCCCGGAAGGAAAACGCCCGGCAGGTGCTTGCCGCTCTGTCCGACTTTGCCGGGGATTTTGTGGTGGCCACCGCCGGGCCCGACCTGGAATCCATTCTGGCGGCCCGGGGAGCGGGGATAGACGAATACTCCAAGGAGTATCACAACAAAATATTACACTTTGATATCGGCGGAGGCACTTCAAACCTGGCGCTCTATGATAACGGAACCCTGACGGCCACCGGCTGCCTGGACGTGGGCGGGCGGCTCATCAAGACCGAGCAGGGGCGCATTACCTACGTCTCCCCGGCCCTGGAGCGGCTGGGGGCGGCGGTACCCGGTGTACCAATTCCGAGGGCAGGGGGCCGGGCGGAGATATCCAGCCTGGAACCGGTGGCATCCGCCCTGACCCGCGCTCTGGAGCAGGCGGCGGGGCTGACACCGCCGGACGGCCTGCTGAAAGCCCTCATGACCCGGGACACTGCCTGGACGCCGCCGGAGGGGGTGGATGGAGTGTCCTTCTCCGGCGGGGTGGCCGACTGCATCTGGTCGCCGCCGGGAGCCGATTTTGCCTACGGGGACATCGGCGTTCTGCTGGGCAGGGCCATCGCCGCGTCCCCCGCCTTTCAGCGGGCGGGCATCGTCCGGGGCGCCGAGACCATCCGGGCCACCGTGGTGGGGGCGGGCAGCCACGCCACCCAGGTGTCCGGCTCCACCATCTTCTACCGCAATGTGTCCTTCCCGCTGAAAAACCTGCCCGTCCTCCGGCTGACCGAGGACGAGGAGGGCAGCGGTGACAAACTGGCCGCCGCCCTGCGGCAGAAGGCGGGCTGGTTTGCCGACCAGGGGGGCATGACCCAGATTGCCCTCAGCCTGCGGGGAGAGACCAACCCGGCCTATGGCAGAATCCAGGACCTGGCCCGGGGCATCAAGGAAGGGATGGAGCCGCTGCTGGAGCGGGGCATGTTCCCCGTCATCGCGGTGGAGGGGGACGTGGCAAAGGTACTGGGCCAGACCCTCTGGCCCCTGCTGGGGGCGGAGGGGGCTATCCTCTGCCTGGATGGCATCAGCGCCGGCAGCGGGGACTTTTTGGACATCGGCGCGCCGGTGGCCGGCGGCGCGGTGCTGCCGGTGGTGGTAAAGACCCTGGCCTTCCAGTCCCGGGGAGCCGCAAATACGAGCCAACAACAAAGGGGAGACAGACCATGATACTGAAAACCAGCCTGCACGGCCATGTGTATACATTCCAATCGGTGAAGGACGTGCTGGCCAAGGCCAACGAGGAGAAGTCTGGCGACAAGCTGGCGGGCATCGCCGCCGAAAACGCCGAAGAGCGGGTGGCGGCCAAGGTGGTGACGGCCAACCTGCTCCTGTCCGACCTGCGGGAGAACCCCGCCGTGCCCTACGAGGAGGACGAGGTCACCCGTATCATCCAGGACGACGTGAATGAGAAAATTTACGGTGAGATCCGCAACTGGACCGTGTCCGAGCTGCGGGAGTGGCTGCTGGACGAGAAGCACACCGGTGGGGACATCCGCCGTATCTCCCGGGGCCTGACCGCCGAGATGATCGCCGCTGTGACCAAGCTTATGAGCAATATGGACCTGATCTACGCGGCCAGAAAGCTGCGGGTTACCGCCACCTGCAACACCACCATCGGCGAGGAAGGCACCCTGTCCTGCCGCCTCCAGCCCAACCACCCCACCGACGACCCGGACGGCATTATGGCCTCCCTGCTGGAGGGCCTGACCTTCGGCGCGGGAGACGCGGTGCTGGGCCTGAACCCGGTGGACGACAGCGTGGAGAGCGTGCGGCGGGTGCTGGACCGGTTCCATGAAATCCGCACCCGGTGGGAGATCCCCACCCAGATCTGCGTCCTGGCCCATGTGACCACCCAGATGGACGCGGTGAAGCAGGGGGCCCCCTGCGACCTCATCTTCCAGTCCATCGCAGGCAGCCAGAAGGGCAACGAGGCCTTCGGCCTGGACGGGAAGCTCATCGAGGAGGCCCGGCAGCTGGCCCTCAGGGAGGGCACCGCCACCGGCCCCAACGTGATGTACTTTGAGACCGGCCAGGGCTCCGAGCTCTCTTCCGAGGCCCACCACGGCGCCGACCAGGTGGTGATGGAGGCCCGGTGCTATGGCTTTGCCAAGCGGTTCCAGCCTTTCCTGGTGAACACCGTGGTGGGCTTCATCGGCCCCGAATATCTGTATAATTCCAAGCAGGTTATACGGGCTGGATTGGAGGACCATTTCATGGGCAAGCTGACCGGCGTGCCCATGGGCTGCGACGCCTGCTACACCAACCACATGAAGGCCGACCAGAACGACATCGAGGACCTGGCCGTCCTCCTCACCGCCGCCGGGTGCAACTACTTCATGGGCATCCCCCACGGCGACGACGTGATGCTCAACTACCAGACCACCGGCTTCCACGAGACCGCCGCCCTGCGGGAGCTCTTCGGCCTGACTGCCATCAAGCCCTTCCAGGACTGGCTGGAGAAGATGGGCTTTGTGCGGGACGGAAAACTGACCGAGCTGGCGGGGGACGGCTCCGTGCTGCTCTCATGAAGGCGGCACGGGCTCCCCAACGAAGTCCAGCGAAAGCGGGTTCGTTGGGGAGGAGGACGAACAACGGAATGAATGAGCCCTGCCGTTTATGGCGGGGCGAAGAATATGGAGTTTGTGAGGACGATATGAACGACAAGGAACTGCGCGCCCTCATTGAGCGCATGATCGCCGAGGTGGCCGGACAGGCCCCCACTCCCCAGGTGAAGGGGAGCGACTACCACCCCATGGAGCCCCAGGGCGTGACCCGTCCGTCAACCGGGAACATTGACCCTGCCGCCGCCATTCCGGACATCACCCAGACCGACCTGCGGCGGCAGTATCTGGTAGAAAACCCCAGAAACGGGCGGGCCTTTCTGGACCTGAAGCAGAAGACCCCCGCCCGCATCGGCCTGGGCCGGGCGGGCGCCCGGTACAAGACCGCCACCATGCTCCGCTTCCGGGCCGATCACGCAGCGGCCCAGGACTCCTGCTTCTCCATGGTGGACGAGGCATTTGTGAAGAAGGGCGGCTTTGTGCCGGTGCAGACCCTGTGCAGGGATAAGGACGAGTACCTGACCCGGCCCGACAAGGGCCGCCGGTTCGACGAGGCCAATCAGGCCATTATCCGCCAGACGCTGGGACAGAAGCCCCGTGTGGCTCTGGTGGTGGGGGACGGCCTCAGCTCCGCCGCCATTGAGGCCAACGCCCTGGACTGCCTGGAGGCCATTCGGGGCGGCCTGAAGGCCTACGGGCTGGAGGCTGGCCCGGCGCTCTTCGTCAAGTTCTGCCGGGTGGGCGCCTCCGACCACATCGGCGACCTGACCGGCGCGGAGGTGGTGTGCATGCTGGTGGGGGAGCGGCCCGGACTGGTGACCGCCGAGTCCATGTCCGCCTATCTCACCTACCAGCCCCACATCGGCATCCCCGAGTCCAAGCGCACGGTGGTCTCCAACATCCACCGTCAGGGAACTACGGCGGTGGAGGCCGGCGCCCATATCGCAGAATTGATTCACACCATGCTGGAGAAAAAAGCCTCCGGCATTGATTTGAAGCTGTAAGGGGGCGGAACCATGATTGATGCGCTGATTCCTGTCAAGGTGCTGGCCACCCACACCATCGCCAACGTCAGCGAGGGGCTGGCCAAAAAACTGGCCCTGCCCGGCGGCCACCGATCCATCGGCATCCTTACCACCGACTGCGACGACATGACCTACTGCGCCCTGGACGAGGCCACCAAGGCCGCCGCCGTGGAGGTGGTGTACGGCCGGAGCCTGTACGCGGGCGCGGCCAACGCCTCCACCAAGCTGGCCGGGGAGGTCATCGGTATTCTGGCCGGGCCAAACCCGGCGGAGGTCCAGAGCGGCCTGCGGGCGGCGGTTGCCTTCCTCCAGGAGGGCGGCGGCTTCCGCTCCGCCAATGAGGACGGCTCGGTGGTCTATTTTGCCCACACCGTCTCCCGCACGGGCACCTACCTGTCCCAGACGGCGGGGGTGGCCGAGGGGGAGGCCCTGGCCTACCTCATCGCCCCACCGCTGGAGGCAATGGTGGGGCTGGACGAGGCGCTGAAGGCGGCGGACGTGGAGCTGGTGACGCTCTATGAGCCGCCCAGCGAGACCAACTTCGGCGGCGGCCTGCTCACCGGCACACAGAGCGCCTGCAACGCTGCCTGCGCGGCCTTTGCCGAGGCGGTAAAGGCAATTGCGGCCCGGCCCAGAGAAATTTGAGACCGTCGATAAACGCGGAGACGCAAGATTTCGGAGGGAAAGATAGTGTGAAAGAAAACCGTCAGGGTTGTCTTTCGCGTGTAATCAAACCACGTTTTCAAACGTTCATTGCGTTTGAAAACGTGAAGCAGCCTGGCGAAAATACTTTTTCGACAGGCTGATTTAGGAGGGATTCCATGCAGCTGGATAAGGATTTACAGTCGGTCCAGGAGGTCCGGGACCTGATTAAGAGGGCCAAGGAGGCCCAGCGGGCCCTGGCCCGGATGGACCAGGCCCAGATTGACAAAATTGTGGCCGCCATCTCGGCGGCAGGCGCGGAGCACGCCGGGCGGCTGGCCGCCATGGCCGTGGAGGAGACCGGCTTCGGCAAAAAAGAGGACAAGGAGCTGAAAAACCGCTTCGCCGCCCTCACCCTCTATGAGGCCATTAAAAACGAGCGCACCATCGGCATCCTGGCCGAGGACAACGAGAAGCGCATCATCGACATCGGCGTGCCCGTGGGGATTGTGGCCGGGCTGGTGCCCTCCACCAACCCCACCTCCACCGTCATCTACAAGGCCATGATCTGCCTCAAGGCGGGCAGCCCCATCATCTTCTCCCCCCACCCCAGCGCCCTGAGCTGTATCCGGGAGACGGTGGCGGTGGTCTGTCGGGCGGCGGAGGGGGCGGGGGCGCCTGCGGGGAGCATCTCCTGCATCTCCACCCCCACCATGGAGGCCACCAGCGCCCTGATGAAGCACCGGGATACCCGGCTCATCCTGGCCACAGGCGGCGGGGCCATGGTCAAGGCGGCCTACTCCTCGGGCACCCCGGCCATCGGCGTGGGCGCGGGCAACGGCCCGGCCTATATCCACCGCACAGCAGACGTACCCATGGCGGTGAAGCGGATTCTGGACTCCAAGACCTTTGACAACGGCACCATCTGCGCCAGTGAGCAGAGCATTGTGGTCACCCGGGAGATGGAGCCTGCGGTGACGGCGGAGCTGACACGCCAGGGGGCCTGCATCCTCAGCGACGGGCAGCACAAGGCCCTCTCCAAGTGCATTCTCCGGCCCAACGGCACCATGAACCCGGCCATTGTGGGCAAGAGCGTGGAGCAGGTGGCCGCCCTGGCCGGGCTGTCCGGCATCCCAGCTGGCGCCCGGGTGCTGGTGGCCCGGGAGACCGGCGTGGGCCCCGGCTACCCCTATTCCAACGAGAAGCTGGGGCTGATTCTGGCCCTCTACGTGGAGCGCGACGAGGAGGCCGCCCTCCGCCGGTGCGTGGAGATTCTGGAGTGGGAGGGCGCGGGCCATACCTTCTCCATCCACGCTGAGGACGAAAATGTGGTGAAGAAGTTCGCAGCCGCTGTGCCCGCCAGCCGGGTGCTGGTGAACACGCCCTCCTCTCTGGGCGGCATTGGCGCCAGCACCTGCCTGTTCCCTGCCCTCACCCTGGGCTGCGGCGCGGTGGGCGGCTCCTCCAGCTCCAACAACATCGGCCCCCTGGACCTCATCAACATCAAGCGGGTGGCCTGGGGCGTCAAAGAGCTGGAGGAGCTGCGGGGCGGCGCTGCCTGCCGGGCGGACGGGGCGGCCCGCGGGACGGTTGACGCCGCCGCCATGGACGAGCTGGTGCGCCTGATTATGAGGAGGCTGAACGTATGAGCGAGGTCAACGCCGACGGCGTGCTGCTCAACCCCCATGAACACCTTTTGCAGGAGGTGCAGAACCTGACCAACAGCCTGATGGCGGACAAGCCAGCCGGAGCCGAGAGGGAGGAGACCATGGAGCACCCGGTGACCGCCCTCAACGGCGAGCCGGCCGGAACCGTGGGCGGCGCGCCCCATATGCCAGTCAGGGCTGTGGAAGAAAAAGAGGGGAAAAAGCCCCGCAGAAAGCGGGCGCGAGCCGCCCGGACAGAGGAAAAGGAGACATCGGTTTCCACAATGGGCCGGACGGATGTGGAAAAAATACCCGAGGGACAGAATATGCCCCAGGGTGGGAACCATACAGAACGCCCCCCTTCCGGGGCGCACAATGGAAAAGGAGACAGGAAAATGGCAAACACAAATGCACTTGGTATGGTGGAGACCCGCGGCCTGGTGGCCGCCATTGAGGCGGCAGACGCCATGGTGAAGGCGGCAAACGTCCAGCTGGTGGGCAAGGAGCAGGTGGGCGGCGGCCTGGTGACCGTGATGGTCCGGGGCGACGTGGGCGCTGTCAAGGCGGCCACCGACGCGGGCGCTGCCGCAGCGGAAAAGGTGGGCGAGCTGGTGAGCGTCCACGTTATTCCCCGCCCCCACGCCGAAGTAGACTCCGTCCTGCCCCATGGCAAGGGCGAGTACGACGGGCAGTAAGCCGTGGCGCTGCTGACCGAGGAGGACGTGCGCCGCATGTCCGGCGGCGGCACCCGGGGTCCGGTGGTGGTCCGGGCGGGGGAGGTTCTCACCCCTGCCGCCCGGGACTGGCTAAAAGAAAAGGGGGTGGAGGTGGTCTATCCCCAGGGCAATTCTGAGGAGACGGGGGAGCGGCCCAAGTACTGTACCCTGTCCGGGGCGGTGCTGGCGGAGAAGCCGGAGCACATGACCCACCTGAAGGGCAACATTTTGGTGGACAAGGACCACCCCCGCATCGCCTTCCGGGGCTGCATTGACAGCCTGGAGGCGGAGATTCTCCTGGCCCAGCAGACCTGTGCCGGGGCGGGCTATCCCGCTCTGGCACAGGAGCTGGAGGAGGTGCTGACCTTTGTGCGGCGGTTCATCCGCTTCGACGTGCTGGACGAGCCGGTGGGGGAGATTGCGCTGTGCGGGTACGGCCCGGCGGAGCTGCGGGAGTACTCCCACTACCCGGAGAAGTACCTGGGTCAGCCCCACTTCATGCCCCACTACACCGACTCCCCCGCCATTCTGGCGGTGAACAAGGTGCGCACCGTGGTGCGGCGCACCGAGCTGGCGGCCTATGCCGCCTTCCGGGACGCCGATGGCGGCGTGAAGAGGCCGGACATGATTCTGGGGCTAAACCGCCTGTCCTCCCTGATGTGGATCATGATGATCAAGCTCAAGGCGGGGAAGTATCCCCGGGAGGTGAAGTAAATGGAACACACAGCGCTGGAACGGCTGGCGGAGGCGGTGGTGGAGCGGCTGACCGTGCCCCTGGAGGCAAGCGGACGGCATGTCCATCTGTGCCGGGCCCATGTGGAGGCCCTGTTCGGACCGGGCCACCGGCTGGAGAAGGTGCGGGACCTGTCCCAGCCGGGGCAGTTCGTCTGTGCCGAGCGGGTGACCCTGGTGGGCCCCAAAGGCCAGCTGGGCAACGTGGTGGTGCTGGGCCCCGAGCGGCCCGAGAGCCAGGTGGAGATCTCCCTCACGGACGGGGTGGCCCTGGGCATCACGCCCCCGGTGCGCATCTCGGGGGACACGGCCGGTACGCCGGGCATTGTGCTCCGGGGACCGGCGGGGGAACTCACCCTGAAACAGGGTGTCATCGCCGCCAAGCGGCACATCCACATGACGCCCCAGGACGCGGCACGGTGGGGTCTGTCCGACAAGCAGGATATCCGGCTGCGCACCCTCACCAGCCGTCCGGTTACCTTTGAGGCGGTGGAGGTACGCATTTCCCCAAAATTCTCCACCGCCGTCCACCTGGACTATGACGAGGCCAATGCCTGCGGCTTCCGCAAAGGGGACCGGGCTATTCCTCTGCCGGACTGGGAGGGAAGGGGGAGTGACGGGCCTCGTCGTAATCGCGCCGAGTGGCGCGTCCCGAGCGTTTTGCCCTGCAAAACCTCGATGGAGGGCAGATTCACTCTGCCCGAACGGATTTCAACAGGGGCTCCCGGAAAGGCTTGCCTTTCTGGGGCTGAGGCCAATGCCTGCGGCTTCCGCAAAGGGGACCGGGCCATTCCCGTGACAGGGGGAGAGGGCCTGTGACTCTGGAGGAGCGGGGCGGAGACCTGCTCATCACCCATCTCCCCATCGAGCAGATGGCGCTCCTCTCCCTGGGCGTGGCCCTGACGGAGGAGGAGCGGACGGTTCTTCTGGCCCTGCTGGAGGGGCGGCGGGTCTACCTGGCCGACGGGGCTCTGGAGTATAAGCAATACGCCCGCACCGCCGAGCGGGGGATCTATATCCGCTTTACCGCCATGGAGCGGGAGCTGCGGGAGCTGGGCATCCGGAGAGGAGGGGGCGGCCGTGCTGCTGGGTACGGTAGAGGGTAATATCTGGTCCACCAAGAAGTCCCCCGGCCTCTTCGGCAAGTCCTTTCTCACCGTCCGGGTGGGGGGAGAGCTCCTTATCTGCGCCGACTGCGTGGGCGCAGGGGAGGGAGAACGGGTGCTGGTGGCCACAGGCGGCGCGGCCCGTGTGGCAGCCGGGAAGGACGTCCCGGTGGATGCCGCCGTGGTGGGCATTGTGGACCAGACCTGGCCCTGAGAGAACAGGAAAGGGGCAATGAATTTGTCCATCAACGAGATTATCATCTATCTAATGGTCCTCTTCATGGTCCTGGGCGCAGTGGATCGAATTCTGGGCAACCGCTTTGGCCTGGGGGAGAAGTTTGAAGAGGGCATCCTGAATATGGGCGCCCTGGCGCTTTCCATGATCGGCATCATCTGCCTGGCGCCGGTGCTGGCCGGCGTGCTGCGTCCAGTGGTGGTGCCGGTGTACCAGTTCCTGGGGGCCGATCCGGCCATGTTTGTAGGCACCATTCTGGCCAACGACATGGGCGGCGCGCCTCTGGCCAAAGAGCTGGCCCTCACCGAGGAGGCGGGGCAGTTCGGCGGCCTTATCGTGGGCGCCATGCTGGGGCCCACCATTGTGTTCACCATCCCCGTGGGCCTGGGCATCATCCGGAAGGAGGACCGGCCCGCTCTGGCCTCCGGTGTGCTGGCGGGGGTAGTCACCATCCCTCTGGGCGCCCTGGCAGGCGGTCTGGCGGCTGGGTTCGGCGTGGGCATGGTGCTGCGCAACCTGATCCCCATCGTGCTCATCGCCGTGCTCATCGCCATCGGCCTGTGGAAGATCCCAAACGGCATGGTGAAGGGCTTTCAGGTGTTCGGCAGGGCGGTGGTTATCCTCATCACCGTGGGCCTGGCCATTGCCATTGTCCAGAAGCTGACTCCCATCACCATCCTGCCCGGCCTCACCCCCATTGAGGAGGGCTTCACCGTGGTGGGCGACATCGCCGTGGTGCTGGCGGGAGCGTTCCCCCTGGTGTACGTTATCACCAAGGTGTTCCGCAAGCCGCTGATGAAGCTGGGCCATCTGCTGGGCATGAATGACATCGCCGCCGCCGGGATGGTGGCCACTTTGGCCAACAACATCCCCATGTTCGGCATGATGAAGGATATGGACCACCGGGGCAAGGTCATCAACGTGGCCTTTGCCGTATCGGCGGCCTTTGTGTTCGGCGACCACCTGGGCTTTACCGCCGGCTTTGACTCGTCTATGATTTTCCCCATGATTGTGGGCAAGCTGGTGGGCGGCGTGTCCGCCGTGGCGGTGGCCATGCTGCTGACCAGAAAGGAGGTAAGCCGTGGATAAGCAGGCGCTGGAGGCCCTGGTGCGCCAGGTGCTGCTGGAGAAGCTGGGGGAGGTCCCGGGAGAGACGGTGAAGAAGGTCCCGGTGCTCCAGCTGGAGGTGACGGAGGAGCACCGGATGGACACCGGCCGGGCGGGGGACAGGGTCTATACCCGAGACCTGTTCACCCGCTCCGAGAGCCCCCGGCTGGGGGCGGGCATCATGGAGATGACCGACACCACCTTTCCCTGGACACTGAACTACGACGAGATGGACTATGTGCTCGAGGGGCGGCTGGACATCCAGACCGGCCGGAGTACTGTATCCGCCGGACCGGGGGAGATCATCTATATTCCCAAGGGCAGCGCCATTCGCTTCTCCGTGACAGGGCACGCCCGTTTTCTCTACTTTGTCTATCCGACGGACTGGCAGAACCAGAACGCATAAAAAGCAGGTGGAAAGCGCAGCTTTCCACCTGCTTTTTTCACTATCTGAGAGAGGTTATCCGCCGTACTCCCTCAGCAGAGCCAGCAGCCGCCGGACAAAGCGGGGCCGGTCCACGTCCAGCACCAGGTCCACATTGGGGGGGCGCTTGGCGTCGCTGAAGGCGTCGGTAACGGTCTTGCCCCGGGTGTGAACGCCGGCGCGCTCCACCCCCACCCAGCAGTGGACGGCGGTAAAGAGGGTGGGGGCAATGGCATACAGCATCGCGCAGGGGTCGTGCATGGGGGCGCCGGGGGTGCCGTAGGGCACGGCCCAGGACAGCTCCTGCCGGCTGAGGGCGGCGCAGAAAGCGGCCTGCACGGTGCCGAAGCCCTCCAGCTCTTCCACCTCATTCTCCGTCAGGTGCGCCCGGTGGCATACATCCAGCCCGCACAGGGCGGTGGGCATGCCGGAGCGGAACACCATCTCAGCGGCCTCCGGGTCGGCGTAAATATTGAACTCGGCGGCGGGTGTGGCGTTGCCGAAGCAGGCGCCGCCTCCCATGACGGTCAGCTTTTTGATATACTTGGGCAGGTCGGGGTACTTGGCCAGAGCAATGGCCAGGTTGGTCAGGGGGCCGGTGGCGATGAGCTCCAGCTCTCCGCCCAGGGCCTTCGCCTCCCGCCAGATTACATCCCAGGCCTTCTCGTCCCGGAGCACAGACCTGGGCTCGGGCATGGGCCAGCCCATAAGGCCGTCGGCGCCGTGGACTTCGCTGGCCTCCCGGGCCTGGCCGGTGAGGGGGCGGTCCGCGCCGGGGTACACCGGGATGTCCTCCCGGCCGCCCAGAGCCAGAATTTTCAGCGCGTTGGGGGCGGTGTGGACCAGGGGCACATTGCCCGCGACGGGGGTAATGGCCTTGATATCCAGCTCGGGGGCACGGAAGGCGGCCAGCAGAGCCATGGCGTCGTCAATGCCCGGGTCGCAGTCGATAATAACGCTTCGCTTGTTCATGCCTGTCCCTCCCCATACGCTTTTACAGCCTCTACCAGCAGGTCGGCAAAACCGTCCCGGTTTACGTCCAGAATGACCCGGGCATTGGGGGCAGCGGCGGTGATATGGTACCGATCGCCCACTGTGGCGCCCCGGGTGTAGTCCCCGGCCACCTCGATGTCCACGTGCATCTCCTCCACGGTGAACAGCTGGGGGGCCGTCAGAGCGGCCACCGCCACCGCGTCGTGGACGGGAGCGCCGGCGTAGCCCTTCTCCCGGTGGAAGCGGTAGAAGAACTCCAGCCAGTCCGCCACAATGCGGGCAACCGGGTTGCCCACGGAGCGCACCCGCTCGAAATCCTCGGGGAAAATCAGGGCCTTTTCGGTCACGTCCAGCCCGGCCATGGTGATGGGGACACCGGAGCGGAACACAATGTCGGCAGCCTCCGGGTCCACCAGAATGTTGAACTCAGCGGCAGGAGTCCAGTTGCCGTGGGCAATGCCGCCGCCCATGAGGGAGATGCCGCCGATCTTCTCCTTCAGCTCCGGGTGGGACAGAAGCAGGGAGGCCACATTGGTCAGGGGTCCGGTGGGCACCAGGTACACCGGCTCCGTGCTCTCGGAGAGCACCTTTGCCATCAGCTCGGCGGCGGAGCAGGACAGAGGCTCCCGGTCCGGCTCAGGCAGGACGGGGCCGTCCAGTCCCGACTCGCCGTGGACGCTGGGGGCCGCCATGGGCTCGGCTACCAGCGGGCCGGGACGGCCCTTGGCCATAGGCGCGCCGATGCCCAGCAGCGTCATGACCCGCAGGGCGTTATAGGTGGTCTTTTCAATGGTCTGGTTGCCGCAGACCGAGGTGATGGCCCGAATATCCAGGGCAGGGGACGACTTTGCCAGCATCCAGGCTATGGCGTCGTCGTGGCCCGGGTCGCCGTCCAGCAGGACGGGAATCCGGGCGGGAAGCTCCCAGTGGATTGACATAATGTTCCTCCTTAAAAGCCGTAAGACTTGCACAGGGCGCTGAGCTCAGCCGCCTTCTTCCCGACGGGGAAGGCTGCGGCTTCCGCCGGCGTGCGACCTTCCATCAGCACAAGGTGCACCCCCAGCCGCTTAATGCGCTTCCCCAGGACAGCCCTGGCCTTATTCTCCTCGGCGATCATGGTCAGGTAGAGCGTGGTAAAGAGTCTGTCCGCCCGCACGCTGTCCCCGGGGGCAGCCGCATAGGCGCCGGAGAGCCGGGTAATAAGGTCCAGGACAGAGTCGCTGGGCAGCAGGTCGCCCTGGGGCGGCCGGACACCCATGGCGTCGTATACAGCGGTAAAGTCAGCCATGACCTTGTCCCGGCCGTACCGCTGGGCCAGATCCAGCAGACGGGTAAAGCAGTCGGTGTCGGTGGGCCGCCGGGTCCAGAAAAAGACCCGCTCCTGAACGCACCAGCGGTCAAACTTCCCCTCGGTGAAGCCGATGCTGGTGCTGCCGGGGAAGGATTTCACTACCTCAAAGGCCATAGAGCCCCCTCCTTTCTGTGAGGTAAGTATAGCAAAAGTGAGATGGGTGCCGCAAGGCCCTTTCTCTCTGCGGAGAGGAAGAATGGAAAAAAGGTTTGCGCCGCGAGAAGCATGCGTGATAGAATAATAATCCAAATTAAGGGCTGCACTTGGACGTGAACAGAAAAAGAGAAAACAGGGGGGACGGGATGCTGAACATTGCCATTGTAGAGGACGATCCCCGGGCTGCCGGGCTGCTGGTGTCCTATTTGGACCGCTACGCCCAGGAGCGGGGGACTGCCTGCAACAGCGTGATTTTCAACGACGCGCTGGACTTTCTCACCGGCTACAAGGCCAGCTTTGACCTGGTGTTTATGGACATCGAGCTGCCTGGCCTGGACGGCATGGAGGCCGCCCGGCGGCTGCGGGAGGTGGACGAGAGCGTCATCCTGATCTTCGTGACCAACATGGCCAATTTTGCCGTGAAGGGCTACGAGGTGGACGCACTGGACTTCATCGTCAAGCCGGTGGCCTATTTCCCCTTCTCCATCAAGCTGGACCGGGCGGTGAAGCGGCTGGAGAGCCGCCAGGAGCGCGAGCTGCTGGTGCCGGCGGAGGACGGAGTGGTGTGTCTGAAATGCTCTGAGGTGACCTATATCGAGGTCATGCAGCACCGGATTACCTACCACACCCGGGACAAGAGCTACGCCGGTTATGGATCCCTGAAGAAAATAGAGCCCCTTCTGCCGGAGAAGGCCTTTGTCAGGTGCAACAGCTGCTATGTAGTCAACCTGCGCTATGTCCGGCAGGTCAAGGACTTCAGCGTGCTGGTGGGGGAGGACTGGCTGACCATCAGCCACGCCAGGAGAAAGCCTTTCCTCAGCGCGCTTAACGAGTACATCGGGAGTATGGAATAGTTATGTATGAGGTTACCCAGCTGTTCTGGTACAAGTCGGTCTTTATGGCCGAGATTCTGTTGGCTGAATTTCTCTTCACCTTCCGCCTGAAGAAAAAGGACCGCTATCCCCTCCGCTTTGCCCTGGCGGCCCTGCTGTGCATGGCCGCCTCGGTGGCCGCGCCCATTCTGGGATACAACGCCCTGTACAGCTCGGCGCTCTTCTTCGTGCTGTTCGCCGTGTCGGTGGGGGCGCTGATGCTGTGCTACCGGGAGCCCTTCCTCCACATCTTCTTCTGCGCCGTGGCGGCCTATACGGTGCAGCACATCGCCTTTGAGCTCTATAATTTCATCGTGGTAGTCACCGGACTCAACGCCGGGCTGCCTGTGGAGGTGTACGGCGAGAGCGCCGCACGGCTGTCCGGACTCTTCCTGACGCTGGTGTATGTGGACGCCTACTGCATTGTCTACTGGCTCATGACCATCACCTTCGGCTCCATGATCCGCAAAAACGAGGACCTGCGCATCCGCAGCACCTCCATGCTGGTGCTGGTGGCCCTGGTGGTGCTGGTGGACATCGTCATCAGCGCGGTGGTCACCTATTACAGCTACGAGAACAACAACTCCTTCTATGTGAGCGTGGCCTCCGTCTACAACATCCTCTGCTGCCTGCTGGCCCTGTACGTCCAGTTTTCCCTGCTGTCCAAGCGGCAGCTGGAGCGGGAGCTGGACACGGTCAACAGCCTCTACGAGCAGGAGAAGAAGCAGTACGACATGTTCAAAGAGAACCTGGACTTCATCAACGTCAAGTGCCACGACCTGCGCCACCAGATCCGCCAGATCGGCCGCAGCAGCTCTCTGGACGAGGCGTCTATTCGGGAGATGGAGGACGTGATCTCCATCTACGACTCCGCCGTGGAGACGGGCAACAAGACCATCGACATCATCCTCACCGAGAAGAGCCTCATGTGCAACAAGAACCACATCAAGCTCACCTGCATTGTGGACGGCGGCGAGATGTCCTTTATGGCCGAGCAGGATATCTACTCCCTCTTCGGCAACGCCATCGACAACGCGGTGGAGGCACTCTCCCAGGTGGAGGATGAGGAAAAGCGGGTGGTGGGCATCATTGCCAAGCGCAAGGGCATGTTCGTGTCCCTCCAGTTCTATAACTACTGCCCTCAGCCGCCCCAGTTTTCCGGCGGCCTGCCCGTCACCACCAAGGCGGACAAGCAGTACCACGGCTTCGGCATGAAGAGCATCCGCATGATCGCCCAGAAGTACGGCGGCGAGATGGACGTCTCAGTGGAAAATCAGGTGTTCAACCTGCGGCTGCTCTTTCCGCTGGAATAGTCCGAAAGAAGGAATATGCTGCAAAAACGGGCAGTTATGTCAAAACAGTTGCACCGTGCTCGATCCCCTTTGTATACTGTGTGCAAGGTTCGCGGAGGGCGCCATCCGCGGAAAACATAATCAAGGGGGATGAAACGAAATGAAAAAGAAGCGGATGTCCAACCGCCGCTTTATGGCCATTCTGATTCCCATCATGGCCATCGTGCTTGTGACACTGATGATCTGCAACCTGCTGGCCCTCAACTACCGGGGCCTCATCTCCACCTTCTTCAACCATACCACCTACAAGATTGTGGAGACCAGCAATTCCACAGGGGACAGCACCTACTATCCCTGCGACTTTGACACCGAGGAAGAACTGAATGAGCACAGCGGCCAGGTGGCTGAGACTCTGGAGGCCGAGGGTATGGTCCTGCTGGAGAACAACGGCGGCCTGCCCCTGGCCAAGGACAGCAGGGTGAGTCTGTTCTCCGTCTCCTCTGTGAACATGGTCTACGGCGGCACTGGCTCCGGCAGCGTGGACACCTCCACCGTGCCCGACCTGAAGGCTGCCCTGGAGGCCTCCGGCCTTACTGTCAACCCCACCCTGTGGGACTTCTACCAACAGAAGAGCGCAGACGGGTACACCCGCAGCGCCCCCAACTGGCGGGGCGGCCAGTTTTCCATCAACGAGGTGCCCTGGGCTGACGTGGCGTCCGCCGCAGGCAGCTCCTTCGCCGACTACGGCGACGCGGCCATCGTGGTCATCTCCCGCTCGGGCGGCGAGGGCTCCGACCTGACTGCCGTCAACTTCGCCGAGACCGAGGGCGTGGCGGGCAACTCCGGCAACTACCTGGAGCTGAGCGCCGAAGAGGCCGACATGCTTGCCGCCGTCAACGAGCAGTTTGACAATGTGGTGGTCCTCATCAATGCCAACAACGCCCTGGAGCTGGGCTGGCTGGCCGACTATGAGAATATCAGGGCCGCCCTGTGGATCGGCGGCGTGGGTCAGACCGGCCTGTACGCCGTGGCAGATGCCCTGGTGGGCGACGTGGTGCCCTCCGGCCGCCTGGTGGATACCTACGCCTACGATGCCTCCAGCGCGCCCGCCGCCCAGAACGCGGGCGCCAACTTCTGGATTAACAATGGCTTCTCCAACGAGTCCGACCAGTACATTGTCTACGCTGAGGGCATCTACGTGGGCTACCGGTACTATGAGACCCGCTACGAGGACGTGGTCATGGGCACCGGCAACGCCGGCGATTACGACTACGCCTCTACCGTCCTCTATCCCTTCGGCTACGGCCTGAGCTACACCCAGTTCCAGTACAGCGACTTCTCCATGGCGGAGAACGGCGACAGCTTCACTGTCTCCGTGACCGTCACCAACACCGGCGATACCTACACCGGCAAGGACGTGGTCCAGGTCTACTTCCAGTCTCCCTACACCCAGTACGACATGGACAACGGCGTGGA
>NZ_CALXGI010000046.1 GCF_944387805.1 uncultured Pseudoflavonifractor sp.
CCGCCTCCTCCGCCCCCTTCAAGCGCATCCCCTACCTGGAGGCCATGGAGACCTACGGCTCCGACAAGCCCGACCTGCGCATCGACCTGACCGCTCAGGACGCCACCGAGGCCCTGGGTTCCTGCGGCTTCGGCCCCTTCGAGGGCAACACCGTCAAGGCCGTCAAGGTCACCGGCTTCTCCGCCACCCGCAAGCAGATTGACAAGCTGTGCGCCGACGTGGAGGTCCAGTCCGGCGGCAAGGTCTACTGGTTCCGCTACGACGAGAACGGTGAGATTGTGGGCGGCATCGCCAAGTTTGTCCAGCCCATCAAGGACGCCGTGGTGGCCGCTCTGGGCCTGGAGAAGGGCACCTTCGTGGGCCTGACCGCCGGCAAGAAGCTCTCCGCTCAGAAGACCGCCGGTGTGCTCATCAAGATGCTGGCCCCCCTGTGCCCCGACCACTTCCACAAGGAGACCTATGAGTTCTGCTGGATCGTGGACTTCCCCATGTACGAGATTGGCGAGGAGAGCGGCGAGCTGGAGTTCTGCCACAACCCCTTCTCCATGCCCAACGGCGGCCTGGAGATTCTGAAGAAGGCCGCCGCCGGTGAGGTGGACCCCCTGTCCATCACCGCCTACCAGTACGACCTGGTGTGCAACGGCGTGGAGCTCAGCTCCGGCGCCGTCCGGAACCACGACCCCGAGATCATGATCGAGGCCTTCCAGCTGGTGCGGCTGGGCGAGGAGGACGTGAAGAGCAAGTTCCCCGCCATGTACAACGCCTTCACCTACGGCGCGCCCCCTCACGCCGGCATCGCCCCCGGCGTGGACCGCATGGTCATGCTGCTGGCCGGCGAGGACTCCATCCGTGAGATCATCCCCTTCCCCATGAACAAGAACGCCCAGGACCTGATGATGAACGCCCCGTCCTTTGTAACCCAGAAGCAGCTGGACGAGCTGAACATTGTCTGCACCAAAAAAGAGGAAGAGACTGCCGAATCATAAGCCTTCCCCCCGCACAGAGCAATTCCCTGCCATAGAAAGAAAAAGGAGTGACGGTTTCATGTCCCAACTGCCCGGTTTTATCGGCCTTACCGGAGTCAAAAACGCCCGTGAGCTGGGCGGCATCCCCGCCGCCGGGGGAAAGGCGGTGCGGAAGGGCCTGCTGCTGCGCACCGGCGCCCTGTGGCAGGCCACGGAGGAGGACCGCCGTATCCTGGCCCAGGACTACCGTCTGGCCTGGGTGGCCGACTTCCGTACCCTGAAGGAGGTCACCGCACATCCTGATCCGGCCTTCCGGGGCGCGTCCTTCTACCACCTGCTGGTGCTGGACGAAAACGGCGGCGGCATGAGCCAGGCAGCCCGGTCGGTGGCCGAGCATGGCCGCAGCGACTTCAACGCCCTGCTGCTGGCCATGGTCCGGGCGGGCACCTTCAGCAGCCGGTCCTACTGCGAGCTGTTCTTTACCGCCTGGGGTCTGGAGGCCTACCGGGCCTTCCTGGATCTGGCCCTGAAAAACGACGGAGAGCACGCCCTCCTCTTCCACTGCACCGCCGGAAAGGACCGCACCGGCATCGGCGCGGCTCTGATTCTCTCCGCCCTGGGGGCGGACCGGGATGCGATTATGAAGGACTTTCTTCTCACCAACCGGTATCTGGCCCACGAGATTGCCCAGATGGAGGAGTATGTGCGGCAGCACTGTCCCCGCGAGGCCGAAGCCCTTCTGCCGGCCGTCCGGGCTACCGCCGGCGTGGACCGGCAGAACCTGGAGCTGCTGCTGGAGGAAATCGACCAGCGGTTTGGCTCCATGGACGCCTTTCTCACCGGACCCATGGGCTTTAACAGCCGAAAGCTGGAGCGCCTGCGGTCCATCTATCTGGAGTAAATTTCATATGATATGGCCTTCCCCCGGCAGGATTCTCCCGCCGGGGGAAGTTCTTTTTAAAATGTTTATTTTTTCCCCGGCGCTGTTCACAAAATGTTCCCATTTTTTTCAGACTGATTTCAGCCTAACTGGGTATCATATACCTGTCAACAGAGAACTTCCCTCTCTCTTGACTCTTCCCAAGCCCGGACGGAGCCTTGAGCAAGTTCCGTCAATCGGGCCGCGTTTCTTCTTTCCTTCTTTCCCGGCAAAAAGCCGGCCTGTCAGACAGGCCGGCTTTTTGCCGGGCTTTTTGTCCTGTCCGGGGCCGCCTTGCGGGTTTGGGCCGGTTCTGTTATACTGGAGAAAACCTTTTTGGAGATGACGCCATGGGATCCACCCCTCTCTACGATGCCCTCCGGGCCTTTGCCGCCCAGGACCCCCTGCGGATGCACATGCCCGGCCACAAGGGCCGCTCCATGCCCGCCCCGGAGTTCACTCCCCTGGCGGCCATGGACTTTACCGAGCTGCCCCCCACCGGCGACCTCTTTGCCGGGGACGGCCCAATCCGGGAGGCGGAAAACCTGTGGCGGGACACCCTCAACATGGGGGAGTGCCTGTTCCTCACCGGCGGCTCCACCCAGGGCATGCTGACCGCCCTCACCCTCACCTGCCGCCCCGGGGACAGCGTGCTGCTGGACCGTGGGTGTCACCGGTCGGTGTACAACGCCCTGGCCCTGCTGGACCTGCACCCCGTCTTTCTGCCCCGGCCCTGGCTGGCGGAGGCGGGCGTCACCGGCCCCGTTCAGCCCGGCGACGTGGAAAAATGGCTGGATTCCCGGCCGGAAATCAAGACTGTCTGTATTACCTCGCCAACATATTACGGTGTGTTGTCGGATTTGCCCGCTCTGGCCCACATCATCCATTCCCGGGGTGGAAAGCTGGTCGTGGACGCCGCCCACGGCGCCCACCTGCCCTTCCTGGGGTACACGGGCATGGAGGACGTGGACATCGCCGTGGTGTCCGCCCACAAAACACTCCCCGCCCTGGGCCAGACCGCCCTGCTGCTGTCGGGGAAAAGCAGCGGCTTTGCCCACGGCGACCTGCGCGCCGCCGCGTCCCTGTACGGCAGTTCCAGCCCCTCCTATGTGCTCATGGCCAGCCTGGACCTGGCCCGGGCCTGGATGGAGGGCGAGGGCAAAGCAGCCTATGAGGAGGCCGCGGCACAGACGGCGGCGCTCCGGCAGCGCTTCCCTTCCCTGACGCCGGACATGGCGCCCCTGGACCCCACCCGCTTCGTGCTGCGCACCGGGGACGGCTTCGCCGTCCAGGAGGCTCTGGAGGAGCTGGGGGTGTGGCCTGAGATGGCGGACGCGGGCCACGTGGTGTTCATCCCCACCTGCGCCGACGGCCCGGAGGACTTTGCCCGGCTCTCTGACGCCATTTCCCGGGTGAACCCGCCGCCGCTGGAGGACAAGCCCTTCCCGCCGCCCCCTCCCCTGCCCCGACTGGTGCGCTCCCCCAGGGAGGCCCGGTTCGCCCCAGGCGAGACCGTGCCCTTTGCCGCCGCCGAGGGCCGGATATCCGCCGGGCAGATTGCCCCTTACCCGCCGGGTGTGCCCGTGGTGGCTCCCGGCGAGGAAATCGGGAAAAAACATCTCGCATATTTGTCGGAGATAGGTTATAATATGGAAAAAGAGGGCTGCCGGGTGCTCTGCCTGTAAGTGTGTGGCAGGCAGGCCCGCCCTCTCTCTCATTGTTCCTTCAGGAGGGATTACCATGAAACTGATTCTTGCCATTATCAACCGGGACGACGCCAACGCCGTCACTCAGGCCCTGACCAAAAAGGGCTTCTCCTCCACCAAGCTGTCCACCACCGGCGGCTTCCTCATGGCGGGCAACGTGACCATCCTGGTGGGCGTGGACGAGGAGAAGGTCCAGGCCGTGATTGATATCATCAAGGAGCACTCCCACAGCCGCAAGGAGCTGATCCCCACCACCACCGAGATGAGCTACGGGTACTACCCCTCCATGCCGGTGGAGGTGCTGGTTGGCGGCGCCACCATCTTCGTGGTGGATATTGAGCGGTTCGAGCGCGTCTGATGAACCTGAGCCTTCTGGCGGGCAACGCCGCCCTCAAGGGGCAGCTGGAGGCCCAGACCGCCCGCCGGGGCCTGTCCCACGCGTACATTCTCAGCGGCCCGGCCGGGGCTGGCAAGCGTACGCTGGCCCGGGTCCTGGCCGCTGCCTTTGTATGCCGTGGGCAGGGGGACAAGCCCTGCCTGTCCTGCCCCGACTGCCGCAAGGCCATGGGGGGCATCCACCCGGACATCTCCGTCATCGGGGACGACGGCAAGGACATCAGCGTGGCCCAGGTGCGCGCACTCCGCTCTGACGCCTACATCCGCCCCAACGAGGCCGGGCGCAAGGTGTACATCCTGGAAAACGCCCAGACCATGAACGCCAGCGCCCAGAATGCCATGCTCAAGCTGCTGGAGGAGGGGCCGCCCTACGCCGCCTTCCTCCTCCTCACCGACAACGCCGCCGCCCTGCTCCAGACCGTCCGGTCCCGGTGCGAGGTGGTGACACTGTCGCCGGTGACCGAGGCGGAGGCCGAGGAGTGGCTCTCCCGCAGGTACCCGGACAAGCCCCGGGAGGCCATCGCAGGGGCCGCCCGGCGGTGCGAGGGCCTGCTGGGCCGGGCCGTGGCCGAGCTGGAGGGCGCCGGCGGCGGGGAGAGCCTGGCCCGTACCGCCGCGCCTGAGCTGATTGCCCGGCTGTCCGCCGGGAACGAGCTGGCATTGATGGAGTTTTGCGTCTCCCTGGAGAAGTGGGACCGGGACAGCCTGGCCGACCTCTTCTCTGAGGGGATTCTTCTGCTGCGCCACGCCCTGGTGCTCCGCACCGGCGGAGACTGCGGCGAGGCCGACCCCGACCGCCGGGCCGCCGCCGCCGGGGCCGCCCAGGCCCTGTCCCCCAGGGCCCTGCTCTCCGCCGTGGAGGTGCTGGAGAAGCTGCGGGCCTCCTGCGCCTTTAACGTGGGCGCCGGGCATCTGGCCGGCTGGCTGTGCGCCGCGCTTGCCCGCGTCGCCGCAAGCTGCGCATCGTCCGCCCAAACATAAATTTGCTCCGCCGGGCTTCGGCGGGGGTTCTGAGAGAGCACTGACTTTCCCGAAAGGGACGTCTTATTCTGAACGTGCGCCCAGGTGGGCGCTGGAGGTACCTATGACCGAAATCATCAGCGTCCGCTTCAAAAGCGGAGGCAAGGAGTACTACTTCGACCCCAGAGGCACCCAGGTCCGGGCCGGACAGGGCGTCATTGTCGAGACCTCCCGGGGCATTGAGTACGGCGAGTGCGCCAGGGGCAACACCATGGTGGAGGACGAGGCCGTGGTGGCCCCCCTCCGCCCCCTGGTGCGCATCGCCACCGAGCGAGACCTGGAAATTGTGTCCCGCAACCGGGAGAAGGAAAAGAAGGCCTTCCAAATCTGCCAGGAAAAAATCGCCGCCCACGGGCTGGACATGAAGCTGGTGGAGGTGGAGTACAACTTCGAGGGAAACAAGATCCTCTTCTTCTTCACCAGCGAGGGCCGTGTGGACTTCCGGGCCCTGGTAAAGGACCTGGCCGGCATCTTCCACACCCGCATTGAGCTGCGGCAGATCGGCGTCCGGGACGAGGCCAAAATGCTGGGCGGCCTGGGCATCTGCGGCCGTCCCTTCTGCTGTGCCTCCTTCCTGGACGACTTTCAGCCCGTGTCCATCAAGATGGCCAAAACCCAGAGCCTGTCCCTCAACCCCACCAAAATCTCGGGTACCTGCGGGCGGCTCATGTGCTGCCTGAAGTACGAGCAGGACGCCTACGAGGACGCGGTGAAGCGGATGCCCAAGAACGAGAGCTTTGTGGAGACGCCCGAGGGCGTGGGCACTGTGTCCCAGGTAAACCTGCTGCGGGAGACGGTGAAGGTGCGCCTGGACGACGCGCCCGAGTCTCCCCGCTGCTTCCACAACTGCGAAATCTGCGTGGTGCGCAACGGCAAGGGCAAGCGGCCGGAGGGGTATGTGGCCCCGCCGCCGGAGGAGCTGGCCAAGCTGCGCAAGGTGACCCCGCCCCCCGAGGACCCGGAGGAGAAGCTGCGCAGCAGCCTGGGCACCGCTCTCACCGGGCTGGGGCTCACCGCCTCTGTGCGTACTGAGGGCGAGCAGCAGCAGGCCGAGGCAAAGCCCGGCCGGAGCCGCAGCCGCAGCCGGAACCGGGGCGGCGAGAAGGCCGAGCAGGCGCCCCGCCAGGCCCAGGAGGGCAAGCCCCAGAAAAAGCAGGAGAACAAGCCCCGTCCCGAGCAGAAGAAGGCCGAGCCCAAGGCCCAGCAGGAGGGCAAGCCCCGCCAGGAGCAGAAGAAGCAGGAGAAGCGCGGGGACAAGCCCCAGCAGAAGCCCAAGGGGGACAAGCCCCGCCAGGAGCGCCCTCCCCAGCAGGCCCAGCAGCAGCCCAAGGTCAAGCCCGAGGCTGTGAACGCCGAGGGGGCTGCCGAGGGCGGCGAGAAGAAGTCCACCCGCCACCGCCACCGCCGTCACCGGCCCCGGGCCAAGGGCGAGGGCGGAGCGGCTCCCACCGCGCCCCAGGAATAAGCATCAAATGCAAAAATGAACGCGGCGTCTCAGCGCGAGACGCCGCGTTTTCTGTTTGCTTTTATCCTGTCCTACACCAGGCCATACTTTTGGCACACCGCCCGGTACGCCTCCCCTTCCCAGTCGCCCCCACAGTCACTCAGGGCCCGCAGCAGCTCCGCCAGGGTGTCCAGGTCCGCCCCGCTCAGGGGCAGCTCCAGAGGGGTAATCTTCATCCTCTCCTGGGCGTCCGCGGAGGAGTAGGCCCCGGTCCAGGCGTATACCCCGATGCGGTCGGTGAGGGTGTGGAGATTGCCCGAGTTGGGGTCCCGGTCAAAGGTCTGGAGGGAGAGGAGAAACTCCGTCTCCCCCCGCCTCACGCACACCCACATCCAGCCCCGCAGGTCGTAGGGCGGCGCCAGACGGCTGCCCGAGGTGTACCGCCTGATACCGGCCCTGCCGGGGCGGGGCCCGGTGTCAAAGTCGGGCAGGGCCTTGAAATAGGCGGCGATTTTGTCCCGCTCCTGCTGCCGCGCCAGGTGGTATCCCTCCCGCAGGGCGGAGAAATCCGCCCCGTGGTCTGTGTTCTTCAAGGTCCTCTCCCCTTTCCAAAGTATCCCGGCCTCAGAATACCACGCGCCCGGCGGTCAGACAATCCCCTTCACGGAAAAAGCGCCGGAGACCATCAGATCTCCGGCGCTTTGCAATCGCGGCGTGGTTTTTACTGCCCCCGGTGCTCGCCCCGGCTGTAAGCCACCACAGTGCGGCGGTTGGGCTCGGTGCCGGTGGAGTAGGTGGTCACATCGGGGTAGTCCTGAAGGGCGGTATGGATGACGTGGCGCTCATAGGCGTTCATGGGCTCCAGCGTCACGTTCCGGCGGTACTTGACCACCTTGCCCGCCACCTTCCGGGCCAGACGGGTCAGGCTCTCCTCCCGCTTGGCCCGGTAGCCCTCGGCATCCACGTGGACCCGGACCCGGTGGGACTGGCCGTGGTTCACGGCGTAATTGGTCAGCTGCTGGATGGCGTCCAGAGTCTCGCCCCGGCGGCCGATAAGGCTGCCCAGGTGCTCGCCCAGCAGCTCCACCTCATAGGTGTTCTCCTCTCCCAGGGCGATGGAGGGGACCGCATCGGACCCCATATGGGCCAGCAGGCCGGTGAGAAATGCGTGGATGCGCCGGGCGCGCTCGTCATCCCCCACAGGGGCGGAGGCGGGCTTGTCCGCCGCAGGGGCGGCCTCGGGCGCGGGGGCGGGGGCCTCCTTCTTCACCGGGGCGGCCTTGGGGGCCTCCTCCACGGGGGCGGGCTCCTCCGCCGCGGGCTCCTCGTCGGGAGCCTCATAGGTCACCTTCACCTTGGCCGGGGAGGCGCCGATGCCCAGGAAGCCGGTCTTGGCCCGCTCCAGCACCTCTACGGATACGTCGTCCCGGTCCATTCCCAGCTTCTGAAGGGCGGCCTCAATGGCGGCCTCTTCGCTGCGGCCGGTGCTCTCAATATACTTCAGCATGGGCTGTTTTCTCTCCTTCTTGAGGAAAAGTGTCAGGACTGCTTTCCGTCCTCACCGGAAGCGTCATAGTTGGGGGCGTCATAGCGGGGCGTCTCAAAGCCAGGGGCTTCGGTAACGGCGTTGCCGCTGCCGTCGGGCGTCCCGTCAGGGGCCTGGGCGGGCTCCGTGGCCTCTCCAGGCGCCCGAGCGGCCTGCTCCGCCTTCAGCTCATCCACAATCATCTGGTCGGCGGCCTCCTCCAGGGCGGCCTCCTCCCGGCGGTCAGACTTGTGCTCCAGCTTCTTGTCCGCGGCATTCTCCGCCGGGGCGGCGTTCAGGTCCCGGTAGGGCGTGGGGCCGTCGGGGCTGAAGCGGTAGGGGTCGTAGGCCCGGCCCCGGGCGTAGGCCCGGATGCCCACCCGGCTGGCCTCCCGGACAGAGGCGGGAATTTTGGCCTCGTCCGGGTCCTTTACCTTGGGGCCCTTTTTCTTGCCCTTGTTGTTCTTGGCCTCCTCGATGCGGCGGGCGCGCTCGGCCCGCTCCTCCTCGCGGCGGCGCTTTTCCTCTTCCTTCTCCTCGGCCTCCCGGCGGGCGGCCTCCACGGCTGCCTTCTCATAGTCCTTCTTCAGGAGCTTGCCGGCCAGGAATTCCTGGAGCATGGACAGCACGTTCTGGCTGATCCAGTACACAGCCAGGCCCGCAGGCATGGCAAAGCCAATCCACAGGGACATAAGGGGGGAGATGATGAGCATGGTCTTGTTGGTGGAGTTGGCGGCGGCGTTCTGGCTCTGCCGGTTAATGGCGTTGGTCTTCATGGTGATGAAGGAGAAGATCAGGCCGGAGAGGGCGGACACGATGGGCAGCAGGAACAGGCCGATGTGGGCCCAGTCCACGCTGCTCCAGGTCCAGAACTGCCACTGGGGCATCTGGGCCAGGTCGATGCCCAGGAAGTTGAAGTTGATGACCCGGGCGCCCTCGGCCACGGCCTGGACGGCGCTGATGTTGTCCGGGGTGATGAGGGACGCCAGGTACAGCTGATTGTAACCCACGTTGGTGAAGTCGGCAGCCTGGGTAATCCAGCCCTTGGCCACCGCCTCAGTGCTCCAGTTGACCACCTGGGCCACCTCGGAGATGACGTCGGGGGTCAGGTTCATCAGATAGGTCAGGGGCTGGCGGATAATGGCGTACAGGGGCCACAGGATCACCAGGGGCAGCAGGCTCCACAGGCAGCCGCCCATGGGGTTGACCTTTTCCTTCTCGTAGAGCTTCTGAACCTCCAGGTTATACTTGTCCCGGTTATTGCCGTACATTTTCTGGAGCTTCTGCATCTGGCCGTTGAGCATGTTCATCTGGATCATGGACCGCTTGGCCTTGATGGACAGGGGGAACAAAATGACCTTGACCAGCACGGCGAAGAGAATCAGGGCCACGCCGTAGTTGTCAAAGAGCTCATAGAAGAGCATCAGGACCCATACAAAGGGGGTCAGGAGAAGCTGAATTCCTTGCATTAAATGGCCTCCAAAGTAAAATTTCGGGGCTGAAGCGGGGGCTCTCACCCGTCAGGGGACCAAAAGGGCGGCCCGGAGCCTTATGGAACCGGGTCGTACTCAATGGACTTCTGCCGGTGAAAGGGGTGGCACCGCAGCAGCCGCCGCAGGGCCAGCAGCCCGCCCTTGACCGCGCCGTACCTCTCCACCGCCTCCAGAGCGTACTCCGAGCAGGTGGGGATGAACCGGCAGCAGGGGGGCCGCATGGGGGAGATGCTGCGCCGGTAGAACCGGATGAGATGCAGCAGCACCCTCTTCATGTCCCGCTCCCGTCCAGAAGGCCCAGCTTGTCCGCCGTGCGGAGGAACTGCCGCTGCAGCTCGGCGTACCGGCTGTGGCAGGCTCTTACCCGGGCCACCACCACAATGTCGTACCCCGGGCGGATTTTGTCCTCGTTGGTGCGGTAAATCTCCCGCAGCCGGCGGCGGACCCGGTTGCGCACCACCGCCTTGCCCAGCTTGGTGCCGGTGGTGAAGCCCAGCCGGTTGTAGCCCAGCCGGTTTTTCCGGCAGTACACCGCCATGCAGGGGTTCACGGCGCTCTTTCCCTTGGCGTAGAGCCGCCGGAATTCATGATTGAGTTTGAGAGAGACCGTGTGATCCATGCTGCGCCTTCCTTTTAAGAAACGGGTTTTGGGGAGGGGCCTCCCCCTCCCCTGCCGGGAAACCAGGAAAACAGGGCCGCTTTGTCCGTATGCTACGCAGGGGCGGAAGGATTAAGCTCCTCCGCCCCTCAAAAAAGCCCTATTTTCTTGTGTGCCTTCACCTTAGTGGGTGAGGCGGGCGCGGCCCTTCGCACGGCGGCGGGCCAGGACCTTGCGGCCGTTGGCGGTACGCATACGCTTGCGGAATCCGTGCTCCTTGGAACGCTGACGCTTCTTGGGCTGATAGGTACGAACCATCGTGTTACACCTCCTGTTCGTTTAAAAAGCGGCCGAAGCCGCCCTCCACAACGGCCGGAATTTTGTCCGGCCGCGGTCGTCAATTGGCATGCCTTTACACCCAAAAACCGGGTATAATAGTGCACTGGCTATTATAACCGAAAACAAAATCCCCTGTCAACTACTATTTTTGGAAGAAAATCAGAAAAAAATTTCTCTATGCCTATTTTTCTGATGGGTGTATCAAAAAATGCCACAAATCCCTTCGTTCTTTATAGATGTGTAGGCGCAAAAAACATTGCTAGGGAGGTATTTTTTTGGTATACTCAAAGAGACGCATTTTTTTGCAAAAGGGGGTTTCACCCGTGAATTCACCGGCCGATATATGGGCCAAGGTTCTCTCCCTCATGGAAGCGGACATGACCGCCACGGCGATCAACACCTGGTTTGACGACTGCACCGCCGTGGCCCTGGAGGAGGACCGCTTCGTCATCCACTCGCCCACCAACTTCAAGCGGGACATTATCCGCAAACGCTATGTCCCCGTCATCCAGAAGGCCCTTCACGAGCTCTTCGCCGCCGACTTCCAGGTGGAGGTCCTGGGCGAGGGGGAGCTGGACCACTTCACCGAGGCCGCCAAGCCTGTGGACAGCACCTTCCTCCCCGGCACGGAGGACTACACCTTTGAGCGGTTCGTGGTGGGCTCCTCCAACAAATTCGCCCACGCAGCCGCCCTGTCCGTGGCCGAAAACCCGGGCAAGAGCTACAACCCGCTGTTCATCTACGGCGAGTCCGGCCTGGGCAAGACTCACCTGCTCTACGCCATCGCCCACAAGATCCACGCCACCCGCCCCGACTTCCGGGTGGTGTACATCAAGGGCGACGCCTTCACCAACGAGCTGATCCAGGCCATCCGGGAGGGCAGCAACCAGGAGTTCCGGGAGAAATTCCGCTCCGCCGACGTGTTTCTCATGGACGACGTGCAGTTCATCGCCGGCCGGGAGAGCTCCCAGGAGGAGATGTTCCACACCTTCAACACCCTCTACGAGGCGGGGCGCCAGATCGTCTTTACCGCCGACCGCCCCCCCAAGGAGATGCTGCGGCTGGACGACCGGCTGAAAACCCGGTTCGAGTGGGGCCTGCCCGTGGACATCAAGCCCCCCGACTACGAGACGAGAGTGGCCATCATCAAAAACAAGGCCATCCGCCGGGGCATGAACCTGCCCGAGCCGGTGCTCAAATACATCGCCGAGAACATCACCTCCAACGTGCGGCAGATTGAGGGCACCGTCAACAAGATTCTGGCCTTCCAGGAGCTGATGGGCGAGAGCGTGGACGTGGACACCGTCACCCGGGCCGTGCGGGACATGTTCAAGGAGAAGGCCGAGTTCCTGCCCTCCGCCGACGTCATCATCGAAGAGGTCTGCAAATTCTACAACATCGACAACGACGCCCTCCGGGGCCAGGGCCGCACCAAGGACACCGCTCTCGCCCGGCAGATGGCCATGTACCTCATCCGGCGCATGACCTCCCTGTCCCTGAAGGAGATCGGCAAGGAGTTTGAGGGCCGGGACCACACCACGGTCATGCACTCTATCGAGCGCATTGAAAACCTGATGAAGTCCAACCCGGAGATTGCCGAGATCATCAAGGACCTGAACGCCAACATCAACGCCCGGTACGAATAAGCCGCCCCTCTTTCCGCTGTGCAGACCCACAGCAAATCGGCCCTTTGCCTGTTTTCCTGGTGCGCTCCCGGCGCATGCAGCCCGGCAGGAAAAAGAGCCGGGCTTGCCGCACCCTTTGATGCAGGATTTCCTGCACCAATCTGATTACAGCGGGCAATCAATTTTATCAACATTCTGTGGACATGTGGAAAAGCCAAATGTGGACAACTCTGTTCCCTCCCCCTTTCTGTGGAAACCGGTCTTTTTTCTCCACACCCCCTGTGGACGGCCAAACCGCTCCCGCTCTAAGGCTTCCAGTCTTTTTCCACATCCACATTCCCTACTACGGTTACTACGAATCTATATAGCCTCTCCTCTCCTGATCCGCCGCGGGAGAGGAGAGACGGAAACGGAGGTCCTGTTCCATGAAATTCACCTGTGAGAAGGCCCTGCTTCAGGCTGCCATCTCGTCCTCCAGCCGGGCCGTCTCCCCCAAGAGCTCCATCCCCGCCCTGGAGGGCATTCTCCTGGAGGCGGGCAGCGAGCTGCGCCTTACCGGCTATAACCTGGAGACCGGCATCCGCACCATTGTCCCCGCCGACATCCAGGAAAAGGGCTCCCTGGTGCTCTCCGCCCGCCTTTTCAGTGATATTATCCGCAAGATGCCCGACGACACCGTTCTCTTTACCGCTGAGAACTACATGGTCAACATCAAGTGCGGCATGAGCGAGTTCAACATCCTGGGCACCGACCCGGAGGAGTTCCCCGAGCTGCCCACCGTGGAGTACCAGAACTCCTTTGTCATCACTCAGGAGCGGCTCAAGGCCATGATCGGCCAGACCCTCTTTGCCGTCAGCGACAACGAGAGCCGCCCCATCCATACCGGCTCCCTCTTTGAGGTGGACGACAACGGCCTGACCATTGTGTCGGTGGACGGCTACCGGCTGGCCCTGCGCCACGAGCCCATCGACAAGAAGGAGGGGGAGGCCTCCTTCTCCTTCGTGGTGCCCGGCGCGGCCCTGAGCGAGGTGGAGAAAATCTGCGCCCAGGTGGACGAGCCCGCCTCGGTCACCCAGGGCGCCCGCCACGTCATGTTCAAGGTGGGGGACACCATGCTGGTGACCCGGCGGCTGGAGGGCGAGTTCCTGGCCTACCGCCAGGCCGTGCCCCGCAACAACCCCATCCACATTGAGGGCGACACCCGGGCCCTGCTGGCCTCCATCGACCGCGTCTCCCTCATCATCAGCGATAAGCTCAAGAGCCCCCTGCGCTGCATCTTTGAGGAGAACCTGCTGAAAATCTCCACCAAGACCGCCATCGGCGACGCCCGGGACGAGTGCCCTGTGTCCGGCGACGGCAAGGGCCTGGAGATCGGCTTCAACAACAAGTACCTGATGGACGCCCTCAAGGCCGCCCCCGCCGACCGGGTGCGGCTGGAGCTGTCCACCGGCGTGTCCCCCTGCGTCATTCTGCCCGACGACGGGGGCGACAGCTTCCTCTACATGGTGCTGCCCGTCCGGCTGAAGGCGGGGGAATAACCGTGGAACCCATCAAAATCAAGCCCTACCTGCGCAAGGTCCAGTTCTATGAGACCGACGGCATGGGCATCGTCCACCACGCCAACTACATCTACTGGATGGAGGAGGCCCGCACCGATTTGATGGACCAGCTGGGCTGGGGGTACGACAGGGCGGTGGAGGCGGGCATCGACTTCGCCCTCACCGAGGTTAACTGCAAGTACCGGTCCATGACCCCCTTCGGGGAGACGGTGGCCATTGCCGTCACCGTCTCCAGGCTCACCCCCGCCCGGGTGGACCTGCACTACGATATCACCAGCGCCGCCGACGGCACCCTCCGGGCAGAGGGGGAGAGCAGGCACTTTTTCTACGACCGGGCCAAAAAAGCCCCGGTGGCGCTGAAAAAGGCGCTGCCCCAGGTGTACGAGCGCCTGGCCGCCCTGCTGGTCCGGCCGGAAGAGAGGAAAAACAATGGAAAAGCATGAAGTGAAGATTACCACCGAGTTCATCAAGCTGGAGGGACTGCTCAAGTTCTCCGGCGTGGCCGAGACCGGCGGTGAGGCCAAGAACATCATCCAGGCCGGCGACGTGTCCGTCAACGGTGAGGTGTGCACCATGCGGGGCAAGAAGGTCCGTCCCGGCGACGTGGTCACCCTGCCCGGCCTGGAGCTGACCGTGGTATGATAGTAAAGTCCATTACCCTGGACTTTTTCCGCAACTACCCCCACCTGGAGACTACCTTTTCCCCTGACGTCAACGTTATCTGCGGGGAGAACGCCCAGGGCAAGACCAACCTGCTGGAGGCCATCGGTTACCTGTCCACCGCCTCCAGCCGCCGGGCCCGGTACGACCGGGAGCTGATTCAGTTCGGCGTGGACCACGCCTTTGTGAAGGCGGAGGTCTTTTCCCGGGAAAGGGACTTCACCCTGGAGGCCAGGCTGGGCCGGAGCGTCCGGCGGCAGCTGCTGTCCAACGGCGTGAAGCTGAAAACCGCCGGGGAGCTGGCGGGGGTGCTGAACACCGTGTTCTTCTGCCCGGAGGATTTGATGCTCATCCGGGAGGGGGCGGCGGAGCGCCGCCGGTTCCTGGACGAGTGCATCTGCCAGCTGCGGCCCCGGTACGCCGCAGCCCTGGCTGAGTACCGCCGCCTCCACGAGCAGAAGACCCGTATCCTGCGGGACTGGGAGGAGAAGCCCTCCCTGCTGGACACCCTGGACGACTTCAACCTGAGAATGGCCCAGACCGGCGCCATCCTCATCCACTACCGGGCCCACTTTGTCCGCCGCCTGCGGGAGACCGCGCCGGCCATCCACCGGGAGTTTTCCGGCGGCCGGGAGGAGCTGGGGCTGAAATACGAGACGGTGAGCACGGTGACCGACCCGGAAGGGGGCGTGAAGGACATTCTGTCCGCCCTCATCGCCCACCAGGAGAGCCACCGGCGGGCGGAGCTGGAATCCCGTCAGTGCCTGTCCGGGCCGCATAAGGACGATTTGACCGTGGAGCTGGGGGGCGTGGCCGCCCGGCAGTTTGCCTCCCAGGGGCAGACCCGTACAGCGGCATTGTCCCTCAAGCTGGCTGCCCGTGAGATTTTTTACGGCGACACCGGCGAGTGGCCCGTGCTGCTGCTGGACGACGTGCTCTCTGAGCTGGACCAGCGGCGGCAGAGCTTCGTGCTCAACCGCATCAAGGGCGGACAGGTGTTCATCACCTGCTGCGAGGACGAAAAGCTGGAGCATCTGGAGGGCGGCAAGGTGCTGCGCATCCATAACGGCGCGCTGGTGTGAGCAGAACCTGAAACACGGCGCAAAGACTGTGTGCGGCATTGAGAAAGGTCATTGAATTGAAACTACTCACAAGTCTGGGAAGGTAACGCTGCCCGGGCAGAAGAGAAACGGCACGCAGGGCACTGAACCGGCAAGCAACTACTTTCAAATAAGGCGGCTGCTTGAACCCCACCGCCGCAAGCCGCATCTCCGAAGGGGGTACCAGGGGGAAACGGGCGCGTTTGGCCCTGAAAGGGCCTTTCCGCGCCTGTTGCCCCATGGCGGCTTTTGGGTACTTTTCGCCGGAGAAAAGTCCCCCGCCGGAGGCCGTTCTCCTGCAAGCTATGTGCCCGCTGAAAGCCTTCCCCTCAGGGAAAGGCTTTGAAAACCCAACAAAAGGAGGGGTCCGGTATGTTTCATCTGCTTCTGGTGGCTCCGGTGCTGGCGGTGTACGGCGCTGCGGCCATCTTTGTGCTGTCCCTCCCCTTCTGGGTGGGCGGCCTGCTCCAGCTGGCTCTCACCGTATTCTGCCGGAAAAAGCCGGTATACGCCATCCCGGCGGTGCTGGGCGTGGCTGGGGTGATTGCCTCTGCCGTGAAGCTGGTTCCCTCCGTGGGCGTCGGCCCGGTGGCGGTGTACTGGCTGCTGTATTTCGTGGAGCTGCTGCTGATTTTCCTGGTGGTCTACAACATCAAACGTGCCGTTTTGGGCCTGATAGCCAAGAAAAAGGCAAGTACAGACGCCAAAAACGGCGGATAAGGGAGCGCTATGCCCATTTTAATTCTGTTCTGCCTGCTGCCGCTGGCCCTGGGGGCGGCGGCGGAGTACGCGGCGTACCGCTTTGCCCGGCGGAAGCTGTGGCGGTGGGCGCCGCCCATTGTGTGCCTGGCGGTGACGCTGGCGGTGCTGGCTGCCCGGTTCTTCGGCTGGTCGGACACCGGCGGCGCCCCCATTGAGACCCTGCTCTTTGTGCCCGGCCTGCCGGCGGTGATGGCATTTCTGGGGCTGTATC
Source organism: uncultured Pseudoflavonifractor sp. (assembly GCF_944387805.1). Lineage (GTDB taxonomy): Bacteria > Bacillota > Clostridia > Oscillospirales > Oscillospiraceae > Pseudoflavonifractor. The sequence goes on from NZ_CALXGI010000046.1 coordinate 16,323, forward strand.
TTGGCCGGCGGCTGTACAGGCGTCTGTGGGACCCCAGAGTCATTGACGACGGCAGCAAAGGAGGTTAAAGCCGTGTATCTGCATTTGGGACAGTCGGTGGTGGTACCCTACCGGGACGTCATCGGCCTGTTTGACCTGGACAACGCCTCCTCCTCCCACCTGACCCGGAAATTCCTGGAGCGTGCGGAGAAGGAGGGCAGAGTGGTTTCGGTTGGCGACGACATCCCCAAGTCCTTTGTGGTCTGCGGGGACAGGAAGCGTGGACAGACCGTCTACCTCTCCCAGATGGCCACCGCCACCCTGCTGCGCCGGGCGGAGAACAACAGCTTTGAGTGACAGAGGGGAAGATTTCCCCGCAGCTCAGGGAAAGGAGCGAACATCATGGCATTGGAAGCTATTACCTATCTGTGGAAGGACCGGAAGCGGATTCTGGGCCTGCCCATCACCTTTACCAGGTACCGGCTCAGTGAGGACCGGATTTTCCGGGAGACCGGCCTGCTGAACCTGAAGGAGGAGGAGGTACTCCTCTACCGTGTGCGGGATTTGGAGCTGAAGCGGTCCCTGTTTCAGCGGATTTTCGGCGTGGGCACCGTGTGCGTCCACTCCTCGGACAAGACCACCCCGCACCTGGACCTGCTGAACATCAAGAACCCCAGGGAGGTCAAGGAGCTGCTTCACCGGCAGGTGGAGGAGATGAAGCTGTCCCGCCGGATGCGCACCACCGAGCTGCTGGGCGGCGAAGAGGGCCAGGAGGGCGCGGACCCGGACGGCTTTATGGACGAGGACGATGACAGCCTGGAGTAACCCTCCGGCAGAGCCTCAAGAGAAAGAGATGGAGGCAGATACATGAAGCGGCTCTATTTGGCCCTTTTTCTTGGAATGACTCTGGTGCTGAGCGCCTGCGGCGCAGGAAATCAGGCCGCCCCAGGCGGCCAGAGCAGCCCCACGCCCTCCCCTACGGCGGAGCTGTCCGAGGAGTCCGTACCCGCTGCCGCCCAGCCGGCGGAAAACCAGGCCCAGAAGGTGGCCCAGACCGACAGCGCGGATTACACCATTGAGCGTCAGGACCGGTCGGTGGCCAACAAGGACGGCTCCACGGCCCTGTCCTGGTATTACGACCTGGTGCAGCTCACCGGGGACACGCCGGAGATTCAGGCCATCAACGACAGCCTGAACAGCCACTGTGACGAGTTTTTCGCCGACAACAGCGGGAATCTCCCCCTGGAGAAGCAGCCTGACGACCTGTGGCTCAACACCATGGAAGCCGCCGTCACCCAGAACGGGGACGGGCTGCTGAGCGTGAATATGACCCGGACCTGGTACATGGGCGGCACGGCCAACACTGACTGCCTGGGCTATACCTACGACCTGGCCACCGGCGAGGAGCTGGGTCTGGCCGGCCTGACCGGCCAGGACCCGGAAGCCCTGGCCACCACTCTGCGGGAGATTGTGAAGGCCTACATGGCCGGCCAGCCGGAGGCGGGCTGGTGGGAGGACGCGGCGGACACGGTGGACAGCCGCAGCCTGGAGGATATGATTTTCTGGGTGGACGGCGGGGAGATTGTGCTGTGCTTCTCCACCTATGACCTGACCATTGGGGCCTATGGGCCGGTCATTATCCCCACCGGGGTGATGGCGAGGGGCTGATTTGCGGCCTGCGCCCAAATAGTTTATATCGAATCCAACAGCAGCTGCGTGTGGCGCGTGGGAGCGGACAAGGCCCGTTTCCAGGCGCCACACCCAGCGCGTAAGAACAAGCGGAGGTTATTATGTCTGACGAGTTAGAACTGGAACAGAGCGCCACTCAGGTGGACCACGAGTACGGCGGCAGCGAGATTCAGGTGCTGGAGGGGCTGGAGGCCGTGCGCAAGCGGCCCGGCATGTATATCGGCTCCACCTCCTCCTCGGGATTGCACCATCTGGTGTACGAAATCGTGGACAACTCCATCGACGAGGCCCTGGCCGGTTACTGTACCGACATCACAGTGACCATCAACCCCGGCGACACCATCACGGTCACCGACAACGGCCGGGGCATCCCCGTGGATATCCAGCCCCAGACCGGCCGGCCCGCCCTGGAGGTGGTCTACACCATCCTTCACGCCGGCGGCAAGTTCGGCGGCGGGGGCTATAAGGTGTCCGGCGGCCTCCACGGCGTGGGCGCCAGCGTGGTCAACGCCCTGAGCGAGTGGCTGGAGGTCCAGGTCCACAAAAACGGGCAGATCTACGAGATGAAGTTTGCCCGGGGCAAGATTACCCAGGAAATGAAGGTGGTGGGCAAGACCGACCACACCGGCACCACCGTCACCTTCAAGCCCGACCCGGAGATGTTTGAGGACACGGTCTACGACTACGAGACCCTTCACACCCGCATGCGGGAGGAGGCCTTTCTCAACGCCGGCCTGAAGATTGTCATCCAGGACCGCCGCCCCGGCATGGAGCAGGAGGACACCATGCACTATGAGGGCGGCATCCGGGAGTTTGTCACCTTCATCAACCGGAACAAGACCCCCATCCACGACGGCGTCATCTACATGTCCGGCATGAAGGACGACTCCATCGCGGAGATTGCCATGCAGTACACCGACACCTACAACGAGATTCTGGTGTCCTTTGCCAACAACGTCCACACCCCTGAGGGCGGCATGCACGAGGAGGGCTTTAAGCGGGCCCTGACCAACGTGCTCAACGCCTACGGCAAGAAGATGAAAATTCTCAAGGACGAGGACAAGGTGTCCGGCGAGGACTGCCGGGAGGGCCTGACGGCGGTCATCTCGGTGAAGCTGACCGAGGCCCAGTTTGAGGGCCAGACCAAGGCCAAGCTGGGCAACGCCCACATCCGCACCCTGGTCAACAATATTGTCAGCGAGAAGCTGGAGGAGTTTTTGGAGGAGAACCCGGCGGTGGGCAAGGCCATCCTGGACAAGGCCCTCACCGCCTCCCGGGCCCGTGAGGCCGCCCGGAAGGCCAGGGAGTCGGTGCGGCGCAAGACTGCCCTGGGCGGCGCCGCCATGCCCGACAAGCTGCGGGACTGCAACGAGGTCAACCCCGAGCTCACCGAGCTCTACATCGTGGAGGGCGACTCCGCAGGCGGCTCGGCCACCCAGGGCCGGGACTCCCGGTTCCAGGCCATCCTCCCCCTGTGGGGCAAGATGCTCAACGTGGAGAAGGCCCGGGCCGACAAGGTCTACGGCAACGACAAGCTCCAGCCCGTCATCACCGCCCTGGGCGCCGGCATCGGCGACGAGTTCGACATCACCAAGCTGCGCTACCACAAGGTCATCATTATGGCCGATGCCGACGTGGACGGCGCCCACATCCGTACCCTGCTGCTCACCTTCTTCTTCCGCTTCATGCGGCCCCTCATCGAAAACGGCTATGTGTACTCCGCCGTACCGCCGCTGTACAAGCTGACCCGGGGCAAGACCACCCGGGTGGCCTTCTCCGATGAGGAGCGGGACCAGGTCTCCGCCGAGATGCGGGGGGACAACCCCAACGCCAAGGTGGACATCAGCCGCTTCAAGGGCCTGGGCGAGATGAACCCCCACGAGCTGTGGGAGACCACCATGGACCCGGAGAAGCGCACCCTCCGCCGCATTGAGCTGGACGACGCCGTGGCCGCAGACGCCACCTTCACCGTCCTCATGGGCGAGAAGGTGGAGCCCCGCAAGGAATTCATCGAGAAAAACGCCAAGTACGCGGTGAATCTGGACTATTAAGGAGGCTGAAATGATGAAAAAGCAGGTCCTTTGCGCGGCCCTGGGCCTGGCCCTGGCCCTCACGGCCTGCGCCGGGGAGCCCGGCGGACCGGGCGCATCCACCCCTGCGCCGGAGTCCGCCCCGGCCGTCTCTCCCACCCCTGCGCCGGAATCCGCCTCCCCCTCCCCCGCGGCGGAGGCGGGGGGCCTCATGCGGGTGAACGGCGGGTCCAGGGAGGCATTTGCCGCCGCCCTGGAGCGGTTGCTTCAGGAGCATATTCTGCCCGACGGGACGGACGTGGGCCTCCTGGAGGGGTACGACATGGCGGACAACCGGTTCGCCGTCTGCGATGTGGACGGGGACGGGGAGCGGGAGCTGATCCTGATCTATGAGAGCACCATAGTTGCCGGGATCCGGACCTTCGTCTACTCCTGGGACGGGGCCACCGGGGAGGTGGGCGTCCAGCTGGAGGCGCATACCAGCAATCCGGTCTTCTATGAGAGCGGGGCGGTCCAGTCGCCCGCCCTCCACAACCAGCAGCTGATCAGCAGGGATTTCTGGCCCTATACCCTCTACCGCTATGACAAGTATCTGGACGTCTATCTGGAGGTGGGCTCGGTGCACGCCTGGGGCCGGGAGGCGCTGGAGAACGGCTACCCGGAGGAGGCCGACAAGAGCGGCACCGGCTTTGTGTACTATATCGCGGCCAACGGAGGGGACAGCGACGAGCCCCTGGACGCCTCCGTCTACCAGGCGTGGCGCTACGTCTATGTGCGGGACAGCCAGGAGATTCAGCCGGAGTACCTGGCCCTGACCGAGGAGAACATCCAGAGTATTCTGGCGGGGTGAGCGCCCCCGCTCCAGACCCTTTGACAAAATATCGTGGGACATCCGTCCCATTACAACCTCTATGAGGAGGAAATAAATTCATGAGCAAGAAGCCCCAATACGACCCGGAGGAGATTCGCTACCCCAATCAGCACATTGAGGTGTCTCCCCTGGTGCCGGAGATGGAAAAATCCTATATTGAGTACGCCATGAGCGTTATCGTGGGCCGTGCCCTGCCCGACGTGCGGGACGGCCTGAAGCCGGTGCACCGCCGCATCCTGTACGCCATGTACGAGGACAACCTGACGGCGGACAAGCCCTTCAAGAAGTCGGCCACCTGCGTGGGCGACGTGCTGGGCCGGTACCACCCCCACGGCGACGCC
>NZ_CALXGI010000047.1 GCF_944387805.1 uncultured Pseudoflavonifractor sp.
TGTAGCTTAGGCACGAGATGGAAAGAAAGCCGGACTGGCTGCCCGGCTTTCCTGTCCAAATTTATTGTAATAGGAGGGAATCGCTATGACGGACAGACAGAAACAGTGGATGATCCGCATTCTTCTGGGCGGACTGGTGGGCATTGCCGTCCTTATCCCCCTGGGCGGCGTCTTCAACGACCTGGTGAGCGGCGGCCTCATCGCCATGGGGAACCACACCCCCTTCCGGCTGGTGAGCTATGACCTGGCGTATCTGACCGGCTCCGCCCCCCTGGCCTTTGCCATTCAGCTGGGGCTCTACTTCCTGATGGGGGCGGTGGTGGGAGTGTCCACCCTGCCCTTTGCCGACGACGGCGCCACCCTGGTGCTCCGCTCCCTGGCCCACTTCGCCGCCACTGCCGCCGCACTCACGCTGCTGGTGGTACTGTGCGGATGGAACTGGGGAGAGTTCTGGCCCGTTGTCCTCTATCTGGGGCTGCTGGCGGCGGTCTACCTGCTCATCTGGCTGGGCCGCTGGGTGGGGTGGTATGTGGAGATAGCCGCCATCCGGCAGAAGCTGGGGCTCTCCCCCGGCCCCTCTCCCCTGAAATGGCGTGAAAGCCTGCCCTATCTCCCCTTCGCCGCCCTCATGTGTCTGGTGCTTCCCATGGCGGTGCGGCTCACCCTGGACTCCCCCACGCCCATCTTCACCGCCATCTACGCCATGCTCATATTGCCGGTGGGCGGCTTCTTCTCCGGGCTGTTTCTGGGCAGGCGGCAGGGCTTCTGCCCCCTGTACTCCGTGATGTGCGCCCTGCTGACCCTCTGCTTCGTCCTGCTGGCCAGGCTGGTCTCCAACGTGGCTGACGGGGTGATGATCCCCATCGCCCTGTGCGCCGCGCTTCTGGGCAACGCCGCCGGCGCCCTGTACCGCGCCGCCAAAGAGAGGAGGATAAAAAAATGAAACGGGAACACAGGCTCTACAACGTAATTCTCCCCATCTGGATGCTGGTGATTTTTCCTCAGGTGTGGCTTATTGTCATCCCGGGCAATCTCATCATCGACTGTCTGGTGCTCTTCCTCACCCTGCTGGCCCTGAAGCACCAGGGCAAGGGCGGCGTGATGAAGAAATTATGGTGGAAGTTCTGGCTGCTGGGCTTTGCCGCCGACGCGGTGGGCGCGGCGTGGATGCTGCTGGGATGGCTTCTCACCGTTCCCTTTGGCAGCTGGTGGGAGTCCTCGGTGGGACACATCATGCACAACCCATTCGCCCATCCCGCCGCCTTCCTCTGGACTCTTGTCGGCGTGGCCCTGGCGGGCGTGTGCATCTACTTCTTTGATAAAAAAGCCATGAGCAGGTGTGAGCTGCTCACCATCAGAGAGAAACGCATCATCGCCCTGACCATGGCCGTGGTCACCGCCCCCTGGCTCTTCTTCATCCCCATGTACTGAACAGCTTTAGAAATGAGGTGTTGTTATGGTACGCATCAACGGAAAAGGAAATGCTGTCCTGCTCGCCCTCACCCTGATCACCTTCGCCGCCTACGCCGTGGTTCTGGTTACGGCCTTCTGGGACCTCCCGCTGGACATCCCCACATGGCACCAGCTTCTGCTGCTGTACGCCCACTTCATCCCTATGTTCTTCCTGGAGCTGCTCCTGTGCCGGACGGCCAAGCTAAAGTGGCGTATTCTCCTGCCCGCCGTCCTGCTGGTCCTCCCCGGACTGTGGTTTGTGGCCTCCGCCGAGTGGTACGCCATGGCGTGGTTCCTGGCGGGCTGGTGGTGCGTGGCCCCGGCGCTGGGATGCCTGGCCGCCTGGGCGGTCTGGGCCATTTCACGGCGTATAACCCGCCCCAATCCAATCTGAGTGCAGGCCGTCCCGGACTTTCCCGTCTGGGGCGGCTTTTTTCTCCGCCAATCTGCCCGGAGTGGTTGCAAATTCGGTGGAAAAAGGCTATACTTAATGGCAACTGCAAAGAATCGAGGAGGATTCGCTTTGGAACGCACGACCATTTCTCAGATTTTCGCCGACCAGGAGCAGTTCGGCGGGCAGACGGTCACCGTCTGCGGCTGGGCCCGCACCATCCGGGACATGAAGACCTTCGGCTTCATCGAGCTCAACGACGGCTCCTGCTTCCGTAACCTTCAGATCGTCATGGACGCCAATGTGCTGGGCAACTACAAGGAGATTGCCGGCCAGAACGTGGGCGCCGCCCTCATCGTCACCGGCACTGTGGTTCTCACCCCCGAGGCCAAGCAGCCCCTGGAGGTGAAGGCCGACACCATCGCTGTGGAGGGCCCCTCCACCCCCGACTACCCCCTGCAGAAGAAGCGCCACAGCGTGGAGTATCTGCGCACCATCCAGCACCTGCGGCCCCGCACCAACCTGTTCTCCGCCGCCTTCCGGGTGCGGAGCGTGGCGGCTCACGCCATCCATACCTTCTTCCAGGACCGGGGTTTCGTGTATGTCCACACCCCCATCATCACTGCCAGCGACTGCGAGGGCGCCGGTGAGATGTTCCGGGTCACCACCCTGGACATGGAGAATCTGCCCAAGAAGGACGACGGCACCGTGGATTACAGCCAGGACTTCTTCGGCAAGAGCGCCAACCTGACCGTGTCCGGCCAGCTCAACGCCGAGAACTTCGCCATGGCCTTCGGTAATGTGTACACCTTCGGCCCCACCTTCCGGGCTGAGAAGTCCAACACCACCCGCCACGCCGCCGAGTTCTGGATGATCGAGCCCGAGATGGCCTTCTGCGATCTGGCCGGCGACATGGACGTGGCCGAGGCCATGATCAAGCACATCATCAATACCGTGATGGAAAAGTGCCCCGACGAGATGAACTTCTTCAACTCCTTCGTGGACAAGGGCCTGAAGGAGCGGCTGGAGCACGTGGCTTCCTCCGACTTCGGCCGGGTGACCTACACCGAGGCGGTGGAGCTGCTCAAGCAGAACAACGACAAGTTTGACTACAAGGTGGAGTGGGGCTGCGACCTGCAGACCGAGCACGAGCGCTACCTCACCGAGCAGATCTTCAAGAAGCCCGTCTTTGTCACCGACTATCCCCGTGAGATCAAGGCCTTCTACATGCGCCTCAACGACGACGGCAAGACCGTGGCCGCTGCCGACTGCCTGGTGCCCGGCATCGGCGAGATCATCGGCGGCTCCCAGCGGGAGGAGCGGCTGGACGTGCTGGAGGCCCGCATCAAGGAGCTGGGCATGAACCCCGAGGACTACTGGTGGTACCTGGACCTGCGGCGCTACGGCGGCTGCAAGCACGCCGGCTTCGGCCTGGGCTTCGAGCGGATGGTCATGTACCTCACCGGTATCGGCAACATCCGCGACGTCCTGCCCCACCCCCGTACTGTGGGCAACGCGGATTTCTAATCAAATCAAAATGGCGCTCTCCCGTGGGGAGAGCGCCATTTTTTATGCTATTAGTGATAACGGGCCAAAAACTGTCTGGTCCGCTCCTCCCGGGGATTCTCGATGACCTGACGGGCAGGCCCCTGCTCCACGATGAGGCCCCGGTCCATAAACATCACCTGATCCGCCACGTCCCGGGCAAAGGCCATCTCGTGGGTGACGATGATCATGGTGGTGTGCTGGTCGGCCAGGCCACGGATGACCTTGAGCACCTCGCCGGTCAGCTCCGGGTCCAGGGCGGAGGTAGGCTCGTCAAAGCAGAGGATATCCGGCTTGAGGGCCAGGGCACGGGCGATGGCCACCCGCTGCTGCTGGCCGCCGGAGAGCTGGCTGGGATAGTGTCCGGCCCGGTTGGCCAGGCCCATCCGCTCCAGCAGCTCCCGGCCCTCCTCCTCAATCTGGGCGAAAATCTGCTTTTTGTTCTGCTTGAAGTCGGGCCGCTCCTTGGCCAGCAGCTGGCTGGCCAGAGTTACGTTCTGGAGGGCTGTATACTGGGGAAACAGGTTGAAGGACTGGAACACCAGCCCAAAGTGGAGCCGCTTGCGGCGGATGTCCTGCTCCTTGCGGCTGTTTGGGCCTTCCGCGTCAAAGAGGGTCTCCCCGCCCACCACGATGCGCCCCTTGTCCGGGGTCTCCAAAAAGTTCAGGCACCGCAGCAGAGTGGTCTTGCCGCTGCCCGAAGAGCCGATGATGGCCAGGGCCTGGCCCTTCTCCAGCGCAAAGCTGATGTCCTCCAGCACCCGGGTGGGGCCAAAGTGCTTTTCAATATTATGTACTTCCAGAATCGCCATTTTGGTCCCCTCCTCTCACTGGAAATAGGCCAGCTTCTTCTCCAGCCGGCCCAGCAGCAGCGTCACCACGCCGCTGAACACCAGATAGTACACAGCCACAAAGAACAGCGGCCACAGCAGGCCGGAGATGCCCTGATTGCCCTTCATGAAGGACTCCGCCACCCAGATGACCTCCTTGAGGGAGATGGCACGGGCCAGGGAGGTGTCCTTCACCAGGGTAATAATCTCGTTGGACATGGGGGGCACGATGCGCTTGATCATCTGGAGCAGGGTGACTTTGAAGAAGATCTGAGTCCTGGTCATGCCCAGCACCTGGCCCGCCTCCTGCTGGCCCACCGGCACGCTCTGGATACCGCCACGGTAGATCTCGGAAAAATAGCAGGCGTAATTGATGATAAAGGCCACAGCCACCGCCGCAAAGCGGGAACTCTCACCGCCGCCCCAGGTGAACAGGTCCAGCATGCCGGGGACATAGAAGAGGGCGATGATCTGGAGAATCAGCGGGGTGCCCCGGATGGCCCACACCACCAGACGGCAGATAAGGCTGATGGGCCGGAAGGCGGAGAGCGCCTTTGCCACCCGGCCCGGCTTTCTTCCCTTCCGGGCCAGCGCCCAGCGGACGGGCCGCCGCAGGGGCGCCCAGCGGCTCATGGAGCCGAAGGAGATAATGAGTCCCAGGGGCACAGCGCCGATGATGGTAACAAAGAAGAGCTGAAGGGTCACCAGGAAGCCCTCATTCAGGGCTTTTACCACAACGGGGAATTCAGGGGTGGTCCAGAACATGGTATCGTCCTCTCTGTATGGAGATGGGGTGTACTGGGGAAAAAGCCGGGCAAAGGCAGAGAGCGGAGCGCGCCCTCTGCCTTTGCAATTATAAATAGGGTTCAGCCATTCAGTCAAGAATAACGGCATCCTCAAGGCCATAGGTAGTGGCCGTCTCCAGGGCGGTGCCGTCGGCCTCGGCGGCGTCCCAGAACTCATTGAAGGCGTCCACCAGGTCGGAGCCCTTGCGGAAGCCCACGCCATACTCCTCGGCGTCCAGGCCCTGGGCCTCGTTCAGGTTCACGCTGTACGCCAGGTCGGCATAGCTGGTGCCTTCGCCAATCATGGCTGCGGCCATGAGCACGTCGATGACCGCGGCGTCAGAGGTACCGGCAGATACCTCCATCAGTGTGTTGGCCTGGGACTGGACGGGCACAGTGGAGGCGCCCAGTGCCTCAGCCGCGTCCTCACCGGCGGAGCCGGACTCCACAGCCACGCTCAGGCCCTCCAGAGAGGTCAGGTTCTCAAAGTCCGCGGCCTTTTCGGCGGGATAGACCAGCACCTGATAGTTGGTGCAGTAGGGGTTGGAAGTAGCCATGGAAGAGGTGACCTCGTCAGTGAGGGTCATGCCGTTCCAAACCACGTCAATGGCCTTGGATTCCAGCTCCTCCACCTTATAGTCCCAGGTAATCTCGCTGAACTCCACCTTCACGCCCAGGCTCGCGGCAAAGGCCTTGGCCATGTCGGCGTCAAAGCCGATCCACTCGTCGCTGCCTTCGGCCTTGTAGTCCATAGGCTCAAAGTAGGTGATGCCCACCACCAGCGTGCCCTTGTCCTTTACATACTGTGTATCGCTCTCCGCCGCAGCCTGGGAGCCGCTGGGCGCCGCGGAGCCGGGTGTTCCGGTGTCTCCACCGGTGGTGTTGGAGCATGCGGTCAGGGTTGCTGCGGTCGCCAGCGCCAGAGCAAGGGCCAGCCATTTTTTCAGCTTCATGATAGTTCCTCCTTCGGTCAGGCGCCGGTGTTTCGCCTTCTTGCTTTAGTATACTACCATGATAAATCACTAATGTAAAGACGCATTTGAAAAATCGGCATATCGCACAAACTCCCGCCGCAGAAAAAGCGGATTCATCCTTGACAATCCCTGGAACCCATGATAGGATACTTACGCTTCTTTAATAGTAAAGAGGATAGAGGCGCGGTACGCATGCGTACCCCGGGACAAGGCCAGGCAGCCGTCCCGCGGGGAGAGGGCACACCGCCGAAGGTCGCTTCGCCTGCCTGGGCGGCGCGGTCTGGACCGTACGGGAATACCGTGCGGACTGTCACGGCATGTGGAGCGCTATCCTGAGGTTCTCCGCTTTTTCACCGGCGGGGAACCTCGGTTTTGCCATGGGCGCTTCTGTAAGCGTCCATGGCTTTTTTCTTTGGCGCCACATGGGGCGTGTGTGCCCCGGAAAATATTTTGGAGGGAAAAAGATGAGAACAAGAAGAACCTGGCTCGCCCGGGCGGCTCTGCTGCTGATGCTGCTCTTCGCCCTGACGACCACCGCCTTCGCCGCCGGCGACCCCACCGACGAGACCGGCACCAAGATGATTGAGTGCACGGACTGCGGCACCCTGGGCGTGGTCCTCTCCGACACCGGAGAAGCCGTCACCTGCGAGACCTGCGGCGGCACCGGCTATGTCCAGTCACCCAGCAACTACTTCAATACCATTTGGTCCCTGCTGCCCCCGGTCATCGCCATTGCCCTGGCCCTGATCACCAAGGAGGTCTACTCCTCCCTGTTCATCGGCATCCTGGTGGGCGGCCTGCTCTACTCCAACTTCTCCTTTGAGGGCACCCTGACCCATGTGTTCAGCGGCGGCATTGTATCCGTCCTGTCCGACAGCTACAACGTGGGCATCCTCATCTTCCTGGTCATCCTGGGCACCATGGTCGCCCTGATGAACAAGGCCGGCGCCTCCGCCGCCTTCGGCCGCTGGGCCAAGAAGAACATCAAAACCCGTGCCGGCGCCCAGCTGGCCTCCATTGTTCTGGGCTGCCTCATCTTCATCGACGACTACTTCAACTGCCTGACTGTGGGCTCCGTTATGCGGCCCATTACCGACAAGCACCAGGTCTCCCGGGCGAAGCTGGCCTACATCATCGACGCCACTGCCGCCCCTGTCTGTATCATCGCCCCCATCTCCTCCTGGGCCGCCGCAGTGGCCAGCTTTGCCGAGGAGGGGCAGGGGCTGAACCTGTTCATCCGCGCTATCCCTTACAATTTCTACGCCCTGTTCACCATCGTGATGATGCTGGGACTGGTGCTGATCAATGTGGACTTCGGCCCCATGGCCCGGTTTGAGAAGAACGCCATTGAGAAGGGCGACCTGTTCTCCGGCTCCAACCCCTACGCCATGCTGGACGACGACATCGAAGAGGGGAAGGGCAAGGTCATCGACCTGGTGCTGCCCATTCTGGTGCTGGTGGCATGCTGCGTCATCGGCATGATCTACTCCGGCGGCTTCTTCTCCGGCGCCAGCTTTGTTGACGCCTTCTCCAACTCTGACGCCTCCGTGGGCCTGATGCTGGGCTCCGCCTTCGGCCTGCTCTTCACCCTGCTCTACTACGCTGCCCGCCGCGCCATGTCCTTCAGCGATATGATGGGCTGCATTCCCGAGGGCTTTAAGGCCATGGTGCCCGCCATTCTCATTCTCACCTTTGCCTGGAGCCTGAAGGGCATGACCGACTCCCTGGGCGCCAAGTACTTTGTCCGCGACTTTGTCCGCAGCGCCGAGCACCTGCAGATGTTCCTGCCCGTCATCGTATTCGTCATCGGCTGCCTGCTGGCCTTCGCCACCGGCACCAGCTGGGGCACCTTCGGCATTCTGATCCCCATTGTGCAGAATGTGTTCTCCATGGACGACCCTCTGGCCATCATCTGCATCTCCGCCTGCATGGCCGGCGCTGTCTGCGGCGACCACTGCTCCCCCATCTCCGACACCACCATCATGGCCTCCGCTGGCGCCCAGTGCGACCATGTCAACCACGTATCGACCCAATTGCCCTATGCCATCTCCTGCGCGGCCATAGCGGGCATCTCCTACCTGCTGGCCGGACTGCTGGCCGCCAACGGCATCCCGGGCATCATCGCCCTGCCTGTGGGCATTGCGCTGATGCTGGGCTTTCTGCTCTTCATGAAGAAGCGCCAGGCCGCCTGAACCGGCATATGAAAAATCCCGCCTCATCCATGGATGAGGCGGGATTTTTGCCGGACACGGGCTCACTTCTTCTCTTGCTTCTCCCGCTCTTCCTTCTCCTGGATGGCCCGGATGGCATAGTCCAGGGCGGCGAGAGAACGGGGCGTGCAGTATATTTAACAGCTCCTGAACGGCTTCCTGTGCGGTCATGGTCCCCACGCTCCTTCCTCTTTTCTTCTCTCAGTTTACCACAGGGCGGGAAGAAGCCGCAAGTGAAGCGGCGCGTTACAGCTCCTTCTTCTCAAAAATTCCCCGGGAGATGAAGTAAGAGATGATATAGCCTCCAACAGCCAGCAGCACCAGCAGGCCGGGCAGGGCCGTAAGGAACCAACCGGGGATCACAATGCCCTCCAGCGCCCCGGCCAGCTGGCCCAGCAGCATGGCGCCGCCGAAGATGACCACAAAGAGGACAATGCTGATGAGCCGGCTCTTCTCCGCGCCGAACTTGACCAGCACGGGGAGCATCACAGCGTCGATAACCATGGTAATCAGCACGCAGATCAGCAGGCCGATTAGGCCCTCATCCAAGGGGCCCAGCTCCGGTTTCAGCACCACCACAGCGGTCAGCAGCAGAGCGGTGAGCACTGCTGCCGCCAGTACGGCAAGCAGGGAGAATACATACTTCCCGGCCACAATCCCACGCCGTCCGGCCGGGGTGGCGGCGGCGTACTTGTTCCACCGGGCCAGGTCATCGTAGGCGAAGGTGGACATGGGCAACATCATGCCGATGAGCACGGTCATGGCGTACATGATAGCCGGCGGCATCACATCTGTCACAGTCAGGAACGTATACACCAGGAAAAAAATGCCGTAGTACCCCAGCTGCTTGCGCAGCACCAGAACATCCTTATAGACCATTCCCATCATGACACAACATCCCCCTTTGCGGTAAAGACCATAATCTCGTCCAGGGTCACCCGGTCCACGGTCAGCTCCGGGTAGAGCCGGACAAACTTCTCCCGGTCCCGCACCAGGGCCTCACAGCTGAACTGGCTCTCCCGCACCCCCACCAAAAAGGCCGGGTCCACCCTGCCCAGGTCGGCCTGGCCGCACACCAGGCGGCCATATTCCTCCAGCAGCTCGTCCTTGGCCCCCTGAAGGACCACTCTGCCCTTGTGGAGGTAGACCACGTAGTCCGCCGCCTTCTCAAGGTCGCTGGTAATATGGCTGGAGATGAGGATGGCGTGGTCCTCGTCCTGGACAAAGTCCAGAAACTGGTCCAGAATCTCGTCCCGCACCACCGGATCCAGGCCGCCGGTGGCCTCGTCCAGAATGAGCAGCCGGGGCCTGGCGGCCAGGGCGGCGGCGATGGACAGCTTCATTTTCATGCCCCGGGAGTAATCCTTCAGGAGCTTTTTCCCAGGCAGGTCGAACTTTTTCAGCAGCTGCTCAAAAAAGCGCTGGTCCCAGTTCTTATAAATCTTTCGGAGGATTTTCCCCACGTCAAGGGATCGCAGGGTATCGTGGAAGGTGGACTCGTCCAGCACCACCCCAATCTCCTCCTTGGCCTCCCGCTCGCCGGCAATATTGTCCCGGCCCAGAAGCACAATCTCTCCGCCGTCCCGGCGGATGAGGTTGAGGATACATTTGATGGTGGTGGATTTTCCCGCGCCGTTCTCCCCGATGAGGCCCACTACCGTGCCCATGGGCACGTCGAAGGTCACGTCATCCAGCTTGAAGCTGCCGTAGTCTTTGGTGAGATGGCGGATTTCAATGGCGTTTTCCATATTAATCGTCTCCATACAGGATGTTGAGGGTGTCGGTCATCTCCGCCAGGGTGACGCCGCCCACCTTGGCGGCGTCCACAGCCCTGGTCAGGTGCTCCTCCACCCGGCGAAGGGTCTCCTCCCGGGCCAGCGCCGGGTCCTGGGGCGCCACAAAGCACCCCTTCCCCGGAACCGTGGTGATAAATCCCTCCCGCTCCAGCTCTTCATAAGCTCGTTTCGTGGTGATGACGGAAATGCGCAGCTCTCTGGCCAGCAGCCGCATGGAGGGGAGGGCCTCCCCCTCCTTCAGCTCGCCCCGCAGAATCAGGCCCTTGATCTGCCGGGTAATCTGGTCGTAGATGGGCACCCCGCCGGCATTGCTGATGATAATATCCATTCGGTGCACCTCGTTTTACTGTGTATACTCAGCATATTCAGTATAGACACAGATAACAGTTCCTGTCAATAGGGAAGCCCAAAATTTTTTATAGCCGCTGAAAACGCAGCATGGCCGCGCCCAAAGGCGCGGCCATGCTCGCTGTCTCAGTTCTCCTCTTCGGCGTTGAGCAGGCTCTCTGCCCCGTACCGCAGGCAGCGGCGCAGGCGCCGCTCTCCCCGCTTGATGGTACGGGAGATGGTGGACTTGTCCACCCCCAGCCGCTCTCCAATCTCCCGCATATTGAGGCCCTCGGCATAGTAGAGCAGCAGAGCCTGCCGCTGATGGGGGGTCACGTCCTCCTGGAGGGCCCGGATCAGGTTCCGCCGCAGCCGGGAACGCTGCTCCCGGTTGTCCTCCGCCATAGTCCTGGCATAAGCCGCCATATCTGCCGCGTAGGCTCCGCCCCTCTTATATCGCGTATTTGACATTGCGCCAATACCCCCTGTCGTAATATCGCTCCGTGACGACTGCCAGATCCCTGGCCTCCCGCCACATTGTCTCCAGCATTCTGATGCGGTCCTCCAAAACCAGCCGCTCCGTCGCGTCCGGCTCATTTTCACGGCGCAGCTCCAGTTCGCCGATCCGCCGCCGCAGGACCCGGGCCTGGGCCCGATATTCCACTGACATCTCCAGTAACGTCATGAATCTCTTTGCTTCGCTCCATTCCCTCTCGATTTTTCTCCGCCCGGCACTGGGGGCACAGGTTCTCTCCCTCCGCCAGCTCCCAGGCATAAATTTCATTCCGGCATATCCGGCACCAGGCCGCCGCCGGTTCCCGCTGCATATCCCGCAGCGGATTGGTAAAAATCCTCCTGTTCGTGTTCCCTCTCCCGTCTCTGGGACGCCTTCTGACGCCCTTTCAAAATTTTTATAATTTTTTTGTTTTTCCTGTTGACAACCCTCCATTCACCTGATATAATAAGCAACGTTGTGGACGAGCTGAGAGCTGAAAACGCTGGTGTAGCTCAGTTGGTAGAGCAGCTGATTTGTAATCAGCAGGTCGGGGGTTCGAGTCCGTCCACCAGCTCCAAAACTTCATATGGAGGAGTTCCCGAGTGGCCAAAGGGGGCAGACTGTAAATCTGTTGCGTCTCGCTTCGGTGGTTCGAATCCACCCTCCTCCACCACTTCAGAGCAAGCGCTATATCGCTTGCTCTGATTTTTTGTTAAACTCAGAGCAAGTTCATTACCAAACTGCCCCTGCCCTGTCTGACTTCGGTTTGGTCATGCTCCCGGCGGTGCGCCGCAACCGGCATCTTTCCCCTTCGCTGTCTCATCTCTGTGAATTGGAAATTTACTTTTTCACGCAGGTATGGTAAACTGATAAAAATTTTCTTCTCCGGGCTGAATGCGCTGTGACAGAATCCATCGGTCTCCTGACCGTTCCGCAGCAGCCGGTGTTTCCACAGCGGTTCCAGTTGCAAGGCGCGACCTTTATTTTTTTCTTGTTCTGCCTTCCCCCTTTTCTGTCTGTTTTCCCCGGGGTGAATAGAACTTATGTTCTAGTTCCTGCTTATCTTACCACGCTTGCGCCCCCAACGTCAACCCTCTTGTCTTATGTTAATCGAACAAACGTTTTATAAAAGTCCCCCTATTGGGATAATTCTCCGGAGAGGAGCCCTTGCTATGCTGACTCAGGACTGGATGATGCGCCAGATTGAGACCCTGACTCTGGCCATTGCCAAAATTATGTTTCAGAAAGACACCGCAGAGTATGAACCCCATGGCGGTCAGGAGGTCCTGACCGCTGCTGACAGCCTCCACGCCGCGCTCAACGCCCTGCTGCGAGAGGGCCGTATTGCCGACGGAGAGGACCTGCTGTTCTCCGCCCTGGACGGGGATGACTCCTCCCTGCTGGAGGTTGCGGTGGACTTCTACTTCCGTCTCAATCTTCTCTCCGACCAGGCGCTGGAGGCGGGCAACTTTTCCCGTCAGGAGATTGAGGAGGGCCTTCACGACGTGATGGACTTATACGGCGTTGTGCTGCCCTGACCGTGGTTTTTCCCCTAAAGGCAGAAAAAAGCCCGTGAGGCGGCGTACAGGCCGTCTCACGGGCTTTTTATCTGGTATCTGTCATACTCCCATCTGGAAGCTGTCTCCCTTGCCGGAGAGACCGTCCTTGTCCAGCATCCGCTCCAGAACCTCCACATCGGTGGTAATGTCCATGGCGTCGTCCTGGAAGAGCTTGTCGAGCTGCTTCTCAAAGCCCTCCACCACCTTATCCATCATCCCCTCAATCCGCTCCTTGGCGGCAGAGATGTTCTCCCCCTCAATCCCCTGGGCCTCCATCTGGGCATAGGCCTTGAGAATTTTCAGGGTGGTGGGCAGGTAGTAATTGAGGAAGCTGCGCAGCTGGCTGTCCTTGTTGGGATTCTTCTTCTGGTAGTCCAGAATCTTACCGGTAATCTCCCCAATACGGTCGATCTTTTCGCTCATCACCGGGTCCTCAATGGCGTCGTTCACCTGCCGGATCTCCTGGAGAATGGCGTTGTCATCCTCCGGCGGGGCGGGCTGCTCCTCTTCCTCCTCAGGCTCAGGCTCCTCCTGGAGGCCTTCGTCGGAGAGGATCAGGCGGCCGCTGGCCATATCCAGATAGCCGGTGGGGATATACCCCTCGTCCAGCATCTCCTGGATGTCGTCACAGGCGGTGTGGTAGGACACCGGCATGGCCTGGGCCAGGGAGCCGATGGAAATGCTCTCCCGCTTGCCGATAAGGGCTAAGTACTTGCGGAAGCGCTTGGCCTTCTTGTTCCGCTGGGTGCCGCATACCAGCAGCACCAGGCCCGCGCCCAGCAGCCCCAACGGAAAACCGATGCTCTGGAGCATGTAGATAAAGCCCATGCCCATGGTGTCAAAAAACTCCACAAAGGAGATGAATCCGCCGAAGATGGCCAGAATGGCGCCCCAAATCATCATGCCCTTGCCCTTGTTCAGGTCCACAGGCCGCCGCTTAGGCATGAACCGGCCCTTCTTGTCCCGGGGGCGGTCATTCACACCCTGCATCCCCGGCTGGGTGGGCTGCTGGCCCTGATAGCGGTACTCATACTTGTAGCCCGCTCCAGAGCCGCCGGTCTGGCTGCCCGAGGGGCGGTAGGGACCAGTGGCGCTTGAGCCGTACGAATTGCGGTTGTTCCGCCCGCTGCTGAAGGAGCGGCCTGTCAGCTTCATGAAGAGCAGCACCAGCCCCACCGGCCAGAAGATCACCAGCGCGGCCACCACCACAATCCAGGAAAACAAATCCCCGTTGTTGCCGCCGCTGTTGTTATTGTAGCTGTACGCCATGGATAGCGCCTCCTATATCCCGCTCCGGCAGGCTGCGCCGCCGGTTCCTGTTGGATTATATAATATCATATCTGCGGAAAAAATAGATTGATTTTTTCTTTAAAATCTTTAAAATTTATTGCTTCTTTTGTCCATTGCCTGTCAAAATATGATACAATGGCCAGGCCGGAACCCGTCGTCCCGGAGCGGCGGCCGTCCGCTCGACAGTATAGACATGGATGGAGATATGATACAACGAAAGCACTTTCTTGTAAAGAGGGGCAGTTCTCCCATTCTGTCTTTTCCGTCTGCCTTCCGGTATGGCTTTTTAAATGTGTAACCGTTCTGTAATTGCTTTCCCTGGCACCGGGTCCTATAATGTATACTGATTTCGTAGATTCTGCGGGATATTGGAGTGATTATTATGGAAAAGAGCGCGAATGGCAAGCGTGTTATACCAAAAAAAGGGAAATCCGGCGGCGGTAAGGTTGCGGCCGTTGTTGTCGCCGTCCTCCTGGTTCTGCTGGCCGCAGCCTATCTGGCCCTGTGCGCCTGGGTGTCCGCAGGGAAGATTCTTCCCAACACCACTCTGACAGTGGCTGAACACACCCTGGACCTGTCCGGCATGACCCGGGAGCAGGCCGCCCAGACCATCAGCGGGGAATCCGAGGGCTGGTACCCCGCCTCCTTCCAGCTGACCAGCAGTGAGTATCCCGAGCTCAGCAGGGAAATCACCTCGGATACTCCTCTGTTCCAGCTGGATGTGTCTGCCCTGGCTGCGGACGCCTGGTCCCACGGCCGTGAGCAGGGCTTCCTGGGCGGCGGCATTGCCTGGCTGAAGGCCATCTTCGGCGGCGGCTATGCCATTGATGCCCAGCCCCAGCCCTCTGCAGAGCTGGAGCAGCTGCTCTCCGACCTGCCCGGGGAGCTGACCCAGGCGCTGGACTCCACCCTCACCGAGAGCACCTATGAGGTGACGGATACCACGCTCATCATCCACAAGGGTATCTCCGGCCTGAGCGTCAATGGGGCTGATTTCCGGGATCTGGTTATCGACAGCCTGCTCACCGGCCGCACCTCCATTGAGGTCGCCCCCCATGTCACGCCCCCTGAAGCGCTGGACTTTGAGGCCATCTACCGCGAGGTGTACAAGGAGCCGGTGGACGCCTATCTGGACAAGGAAACCAGCGAAATTGTCCCCTCTGTTACCGGCGTCAGCTTCGGCATTCCCACCGCTCAGGCCCTGCTGGAGCGCACTGAGGAGGGCCAGGAGTGTGAGGTGCCCCTCACCCTGACCGAACCCGAGATGACCACCGCCAAGCTGGAGGAGAGCCTGTTCAAGGACATTCTGGGCCAGAGCAGCACCAAGACAGCCGGCCCCTCCAACCGCTGGCACAATGTGGAGACCGCCTGTGAGCGGGTTAACGGCACCATCCTGCTGCCCGGCGAGGTGTTCTCCTACAATGAGCTGTGTGAGCCCTACTCCCAGGCGGGCGGCTACCTGAAGGCCGGCGCCTACGTCAGCAACACCACCCAGGACACCTGGGCCGGCGGCGTGTGCCAGCTCTCCTCCACCATCTACTACACCACCTTGAAGGCCAACCTGGAGACCGTGGAGCGCACCAAGCACAAGTATGACGTGGGCTACCTGCCCTCCGGCATGGACGCCACCGTATACAGCAACTCCTATGACTTCAAGTTTAAAAACAACACCGACTACCCCATCAAGATTGTCACTACCCTGACCAAGGACAGCAACGGCACCCGCTGGTGCAACGTGACCATCTACGGCACCAACACCACCGGCATCTACGGCGATCCCTATTCTGTCCTGTTGTCCACCATTCCCTATGAGACCTACTATGAGCCCAGCAGTTCGGTTCCCCAGGGCAGCCAGCCCCAGCGGGACTCCACCCGCACCGGCTACACCGGCAAGAAGGTGGAGGTCCACCAGCGTCTGCGAGACGCGGACGGCAATGTGATCAGCGACACTGTCATCCACACCGATACCTTCTCTGTCCGCAACGCCTACTACTTTTACAATCCGGCCGACGCCGCCGCCCTGGGCATTGACCCCGCCACCGGCCTGCGGAATCTGACGCCGGTGACGCCCTCGCCCTCTCCTTCGACGAGCACCACGCCTTCCCCGTCGCCGTCCCCCTCTCAGTCCGTGACCCCCTCTCCCTCGCCTTCCCCCTCGGAGAGCGTCACGCCCTCGCCGTCGCCGTCTGAGTCGGCGACGCCCTCTGAGTCTCCGTCGGCCTCTCCCTCCTCCACGCCGGACGGAGACGGCAACACCCCTCCGGAGGGCATTCCCATTGCGTCCACAGTTCCCCTGGACTGACAGCACGGAGCGCCTGTCTGCTGACAGGCGCTCCGCTTTTTTCTCTATGGCATCATGATTTAATTCTTTTGTAATACTTTCTGTTTTCTTTGTTTACAATTTTTCCGTACCATAAGAATCAGCAAGAGACAGCATCTTCTTCATTTCATGTATCCCTCTTTCCTTCCTTTGCACGAACAACCCGCGCCGGTGCCGGCGCGGGTTGTCTGCGTTTTTCCGGCTATTTAGACGCTGCCCAGCAGCACCGGCTGAATCTGCCTGCCCGCCATGGCCGCCTCCACTGTCTCGGGAATCCGTCCAAAATCCGCTACCAGGGAAGTGGGTTTGCCCGCCGGGTCGTCCTGGCGGAAGGGGACAAAGTATATGTTCTTCTTGTCCATCAGCGCGCCGATGTTTTTGGCGCTGGCGGCCAGACCGTCGTTGGTGGCCACGGCGATGACCAGGGGCCGCCCGTTGCGCAGGTGGGCCTTGGCCGCCATGGTCACCGAGGAGTCGGTTACGCCGGCGGCCAGCTTTGCCAGGGTGTTGCCCGTACAGGGGCAGATAACCAGCACATCCAGCAGCTTTTGAGGTCCGATGGGCTCGGCGGCCCGAATGGAGTCGATGGGTCGTCTGTCACAGATGCGCTGCATCTCCCGCATAAAGTCATGGGCATTGCCGAAGCGGGTGTCTGTGGCGGCGCTCCGCTCAGAGATAATAGGCGTCACGTCCGGCCACCGCCGGCGGACCTCCTCCAGGGCCGCCATGGCTTTGTCATATGTACAAAAGGAGCCGCAAAAGGCAAAGCCTACCTTCCAGTCTTTCATGCTCACACTCCTAACTCGCTCAACATGTTGTAGATGGTATTTTTGATGCTCTCTCCGGCGGTCACAGGCGCCGTCTTACCCGGCAGAGACAGTGCCCAGATGACCCGCACCCCCAGCCGGGCGGCTGCCTCAAAATCCACCCCTGCGGCGTTGCCGGTTGCACAACCAAGGGCACAAAAACGGCGGGCTCCCACTTTTAACGGGAACCCGCCTTGCTCTGTATTCACATGTCGTCGCAGACCTGAAAGATGTAGAACTTCAGATAATAGGACTCGTCCGCCCCCCACAGGATAGGGTGGTCGGCGGACTGAGTTCGGTACTCCACCTGGCGCAGGCGGCGTCGGGCGTCCCGGGCCGCCTGGGCGATGGTGCGGGTGAAGAGCTCCGGCGTCATAAAGTGGGAACAGGAGCAGGTAGCCAGATAGCCCCCGTTCTTTACCAGCCGGATACCCCGGAGATTGATCTCCCGGTAGCCCCGCACCGCCTTTTTCACCGAATTCCGGGACTTGGTGAAGGCCGGCGGGTCCAGGATAACCACATCGAACTTCTCTCCTGCCCGGTCCATCTCAGGCAGCAGGTCAAACACGTCCCGGCAGAGGAACTTTACCCGATCCTCCGCGCCGTTGAGCCGGGCGTTCTCCTCTGCCTGGCGCACGCCGGTCTCCGACGCATCTACGCCGATAACCTCCCGGGCTCCGGCCACAGCGGCGTTGAGGGCAAAGGCGCCGGTGTGAGTGAAGCAGTCCAGCACCCGCTTGTCCCGGCACAGTGGCTGAATGGCCCTGCGGTTGTACTTCTGATCCAGGAAATAGCCGGTCTTCTGGCCCTCCTCCACGTCCACCAGATAACGCACGCCGTTCTCCAGGATTTCCACTTTTGTGTCAAAGGGTGTGGACAAAAAGCCCTTCACCCGTTCCATGCCCTCTTTCAGCCGCACCTTGGCGTCACTGCGCTCATAGATGCCCCGGACGGTAATCCCGTCCTCTGCCATCACCTTGACCAGGGCCTTGAGAATGGTGTCCTTCAGCCGGTCAATGCCCAGCGCCAGGGACTCCACCACCAGCACGTCGGAGAATTTGTCCACCACCAGGCCGGGGAGGAAGTCCGCCTCTCCGAAGATCACCCGGCAGCTGTCGGTTTCCACCGTGTCCTTCCGGTACTGCCAGGCTGCCCGCACTCTCGCCTCCAGAAAGGCCTCGTCAATCACCGCGTCCGCCTTCCGGGACAGAACCCGCACCGCAATGGTGGACGCAGTGTTGAGGAACCCCCAGCCCAGCACATAGCCGTTATAATCCTCAATGCGGACGATTCCGCCGTTTTCAAAGCCGGGGGTAATCTCCCCAATTTCGTTGTCGTAAATCCATGGGCCGCCCGCCTTGAAGGACCGGCCTTCCCCACGCTTGAGCCGAATTGCTGCCTGCTCCATAGTTACCTCTCTCTTTTGTCAGATGCCGCCCTTACAGAGTCGACGCACGCCTGGACACCGCCTGCTTGAAGTCGGTGACATAGTGGGTGTAGGTGGTGTTCATCAGAGGCGAACTGATGAGGAAGTCGGCGGTGGCCCGGTTGTTGGCAATGGGAATGTCATACACCTGGGCGATGCGCAGCAGGGCCTTTACATCAGGGTCGTGGGGCTGGGCGGTGAGGGGATCGGAGAAGAAGATGACCAGGTCGATTTTTCCCTCCACAATCTGGGCGCCCACCTGCTGGTCGCCGCCCAGCGGGCCGCTGTTATAGCCGTAGACCGGCAATCCGGTGCGGTCGGCAATCATGCGGGCCGTAGTACCCGTGCCGCACAGAAAGTGGCGGTTCAGAACCTCCCTGTTCTTCTGGCACCAGTCAATTATCTCCGGCTTCATATTGTCGTGGGCAATGAGGGCAATCCGCTTCTGGGCGGGCAGCACCTGTTCGATAAAAGTCTCGTTTTGCATGGGAATTCATCCTCTCATCTGTATTCCGCCCAGCAGCTCCCGCATGCGGCGGTGCGCCCCCTGGGGGGTGGCCGTACGTTTTAAATTTTACCTGAAATTCGCCAGGAATACAAGAGGCTCCCTCACTCTGCCTCCGGTTTTCGAAAACGGAACCGTACCTCCAGCGCCTTGTCCCAGCGTACCGCCACCCGCTCCACCAGCGCAATCAGGGTATCCCGGTCCAGCCGCTCCAGCCGCTCCGCCCGCAGGGCTGCCTCGCAGGCAGCCCCAGCCTGATCTCTGGCTTGCTCCGCCGCTGTCCTGGCCCGGCGGGCTTCCTCCAGCAGGGCGCAGAACTCCTTTTCCGTCAGCAGTCCCGCAGAGCGGTCCCGATACAGCCGCCCTACCGTATCTGTCCAGCGGACCATGGGTTTTCTCTCTTCCGCCTGGGGAAATTGGGCCTGCGGCGGCTTTGCCGGAAGGCTTATCCCCGCCGCCAGTGCTGCCAGCCGGCGGCGGATGGTCTCGATAACGGCGTCCTCCCGCACGCAGTGGGAGGAGCTGCATCCTCCTCTCCGGCTGCCCTGGCAGACCATGTAGCAGGTTTTGCCTCTCCCTCTGACATAGGACATGGGAGAGCCGCAGTCGGCGCAGAAGGCCAGCCCGGTCAGCAGATGTCCGCTCCCGGCCCGAGGCGTATAACTCCGCACAGCCAGCAGCGCCTGCGTCCGTTCAAAAACCTGCTGGCTCACCAGGGGCTGGTGGGTGTTCGGCACCACAATCCAGTCCTCCCTGGGCAGCGCCACCCGTTTTTCCACTTTGTATCCCACTTTCCTTACCCGATTCTGGGTCAGGTGTCCCGCATAGGTGGGGTTGGTCAGGATACGCCGTACCATAGTGCCGCTCCACAGCCCCGGGAAGCGGCTCTGGGGCCCTTTTTTATGCTGGGATGGGGTAGGAATACCCCTGGCGGTCAGCATCCTGGCTGTGCCGTTGACAGAGCCGCAGGACAGGAAGGTCCGAAACAGCAGGGCAATCACCGGGCTGGTCTCCGGATCTGGGATCAAATGCCCCGGCGCGTCCGGGTCCTTCCGGTACCCAATAGGCGGCTGTGCGCCAATGAAGCGGCCGCTTTTTTTCCGCACCTCCAGTGCCGTGCGCACCTTGCGGGAGATATCGGCGGTGTAAAAGTCGTTGGCGGCAGCCAGAAAGGGGAGCATCAGCTCCACGGCGCCCCCTGCGCCGGTATCAATGCCTTCGCTGACAGCGATATACCGCACCTTACGCTGGGGAAAGTAGATCTGATAGTAGTACATGGTGCCGATCTGGTCCCTGCCCAGCCGGGACAGGTCCTTGGTCAGTACGGTATTAATTTTCCCGCTCTCTACGTCCTCCAGCAGACGCCGGAATTCCGGCCGGTTGAAATTGGTACCCGTACAGCCGTCATCGGCGTAGATGGCCGCCACGGTCCAGCCGCGGGCTGCCGCGTACTGCCGGAGATACTCCCGCTGGCTGGCGATGCTCTGGGACTCCTCTCCCTCTTCGTCCTCACGGGAGAGACGGAGGTATAGCCCCACCTTGGGCTCTGTCAAGCCGCCCTGCCTCCCTTCTCTCCTGTGCCAGGGCTGTCAGCAACTGTTCCAGGGTAGGTCCTCCTTCTGTATAGCGGCAGGTCACAGGATAGGTCTCCGCCCGTTTCAAATCAGGTGCCTCCTTTCAGGCCCGCATTTCAGGCCCACTGCCATTCTATCGGAGTATCTCTGTCTCTATGTCAGCTTTTATCCAAATGCTTCCTCCGCCCCCCCGGGCTTTGAGGCAAGATCAATGATCAGACAGCCCGGTTTCAGGTCCCCCAGCTCTGCTTCTCCCAGCACCCGGGCGGGCACAGTGTTAATAACCAGGTCGTAGCTACACAGCCAGCCCAGAAGGCGGCCTGTCTGTTCCACGCCCAGACCTAGGCTCTCTGCCCAGGCCAGATCGGCATATTTCCGGGCAGCCACACTCACCTTGGCCCCCAGAGCCTGGAACCTCTGAGCCGTTATGCGGCCTACCCGGCCGTAACCGATCACCAGCACCCGGGCGCCGTGGATGGTAATCGGCAGCTCCTCCATGGCAATTTGGATGGTACCCTCTGCGGTAGGTACTGCATAGAGTATTTTACACTGCCCCGCAGAACGCAAAAAGAAGCGGCAGACATCAGTCTGCCGCTTCGCTTTGTGTTGGCGTTACCTATCTTTCCGGGCCGTCTCC
>NZ_CALXGI010000048.1 GCF_944387805.1 uncultured Pseudoflavonifractor sp.
CTATCGGGGAGTCCTTTTTTTGTCCATAGCTATAAGCTCTTTATCCACTGGCAGACCCAGTGGTTCTTTAAGCAAGATAAAAGAGGCGGCCGCGGTTATCAACCGCGGCCGCCTCTTTTGTGGAAAAAATCACATCTCCCGCCGACCCTCCAGGGCACGCATCAGGGTGGCGTCGTCGGCAAACTCCAGGTGGCTGCCCACCGGGATGCCGTAGGCCAGGCGGGTCACCTTCACCTGGAAGGGCTTCAGGAGACGGGAGAGGTACATGGCAGTGGCCTCGCCCTCAGTGTCCGGGTTGGTGGCCATGATGACCTCCTTCACCTCGCCGCTGCCAACCCGCTCTACCAGGGACTTGATGTGCAGGTCGTCGGGGCCCACGTGGTTCATGGGGGAGATAACCCCGTGGAGCACGTGGTACAGGCCGTTGTACTCCCGACTGCGCTCCATGGCGATGACGTCCTTGGGGTCAGCCACCACGCACACCGTGGACCGGTCCCGCTTGGGGCTCTGGCAGATGGCGCAGGGACCCTCGCCCTCGGTCAGGTTCTGGCACACGGGGCAGAAGGAGATGGCCCGCTTGGCGTCGGTGATGGCCTGAGCGAAGGCGGCGGCGTCCTCGTCGGGCAGGGAGAGCATATAGAAGGCCAGCCGCTGGGCGCTCTTGTGGCCGATACCGGGCAGCTTGTGGAACTGCTCCACCAGCTTCTCCAGGGCGGGGGGGAAGTACTGCATGGAAAATCCTCCAGAATGTTTGAAATCAGACGCCGGCGGAGCGCAGAGCCTCCACGGCGGCGGCGGGGTCGGGCTTGCCGAACACGGCGGAGCCGGCCACCAGCACGTTGGCGCCCGCCTTCATCACCAGCGGAGCGGTGGCGGGGTCGATGCCGCCGTCCACCTCCAGGTCACAGTCGGGGCAGTACTGGTTGATGTAGCCCCGGATGGCCTCGATCTTGGGCAGCATGTCGGACATGAAGGCCTGACCGCCGAAGCCGGGCTCCACCGTCATCACCAAAATCAGGTCCAGGTCCCGCTTCAGATAGGGGATCACCGCCTCAGCGCCGGTGATGGGCCGGAGAACAATCCCCCTTTTTACGCCGTTGGCCTCCATTTTGTCCAGGGCCCGGTGGATGGCCGGAGGCAGGTCGGCCTCCAGGTGGACGGAGAGCAGGTCGGCCCCCGCCTGGGCAAAGGCGTCGATATACCGCTCCGGCTTCTCAATCATCAGGTGTACGTCCAGAAATTTGCCGGTGCAGGAGCGCAGGGACTTGACCACCGGCACGCCGATGGTGATGTTGGGGACGAACATGCCGTCCATCACGTCCACGTGGAGCCAGTCGGCATTGGGCACCCGCTCAATGTCCCGCTGGAGGTTGGCAAAATCCGCTGAGAGCAGCGAGGGGGCAATTTTAATCATACTTAAACCTCCGCTTTAACAGAAATTGAAAAATTTCCTGTATGATATATTCAGCGCGGCAGAGACCTGCGCCGCACCGGGGGGCGCTCCGGCACATAGGATGGCTCAGCGGAATCGCTTCCGGCCGGCGGCGGCGCTCCCCCGCTCAGCTCCCATGGTCCGGCGGCCCGGCCGGGAGAACAACCGCTTTCAGATAGCCGTCCGGCGGGCAGCGCCCGCCGGACGGCAGCAGGATCGGGGGATTAGTCGTAGAAATCGCCGGTGCCGACCTCCCGGGCGTCGTACCCGGCGGAGCGCATAGCGGTCAGGATGGTCCGCTTGTGGGTGTGGCCGAAGGCTTCCAGGGTCACCCGCAGCTCCACGCCGCTCTGGCGGTTGATGTTGACGAACTGGTTATGCTCCAGCTTGATGATGTTGCCGTTCTCGCGGGAGATGATTTCGGCCACCCGCAGCAGCTCGCCGGGACGGTCTGGCAGCTGGACGGAGAAGGTGAACACCCGGCCCCGGTTGATGAGGCCGTGCTGCACCAGGCTGGCCACGGTGATCACGTCCATGTTGCCGCCGGAGAGCACGCAGACCACATTCTTGCCCCGGCAGTCCAGATGGCTGAGGGCGGCGATGGGCAGCAGGCCGGAGTTTTCCACAATCATCTTGTGCTTTTCGATCATGTCCAGGAAGGCGTCTACCAGCTCCACATCGTCAATGGTGATGATATCGTCAATATTCTGCTGAATATAGGGGAAAATGAGGTCGCCGGGGGTCTTTACGGCCACACCGTCGGCAATGGTCTCCACCTTTTCCAGGGAGACCACGTGGCCCGCCTCCACGCTGGCCTTCATGGACGCGGCGCCGGTGGGCTCCACGCCGATGACCTTCACGTTGGGGTTGAGCAGCTTGGCCAGAGTGGACACGCCTGCCGCCAGGCCGCCGCCGCCGATGGGCACCAGTATTACATCCACGTCGGGAAGGCTCTGGAAAATCTCATAGGCGATGGTGCCCTGTCCGGTGGCCACCGCCAGGTCGTTGAAGGGGGGCACGTAAGTCAGGCCCCGCTCCTCCACCAGCTGCTGGGCCAGGGCGGCGGCGTCGTCAAAGGTCTCGCCGTGGAGCACCACCTCGGCGCCGTAATCCTTGGTGTTGTTTACCTTTACCAGCGGGGTGGTGGTGGGCATGACGATGGTGGCCCTGACGCCTGCTGCCTGGGCCGCGTAAGCCACGCCCTGGGCGTGGTTGCCCGCCGAGGCGGTGACCAGACCTCTGGCCTTCTCCTCCTCAGAGAGCGTGGACAGCTTGAAGTAGGCGCCGCGGATCTTGTACGCGCCGGTGACCTGCATATTCTCCGGCTTCAGGTACACATGGTTGCCCGAGGACTTGGAGAGGGCCGCGCTGGGGACAAGCCCCGTGTTGGTGATGACGCCCGAGAGCACGCTGCGGGCGGCCTTGAAATCTTCCAATGTCATCATGGTGAAAACCCCTTTACTGGGAATCGGCCGGTCAGGTCATCCCTCTGAATATAGTTAACCATTATTTTAATGAATTTAAGTGCTAAAGTCAACGTGTTCTTGACACCCCCAAATGAGGAGGGTACAATAAACTAGTACCGGAATACCCACCGGCCGCCAGGCCGGACAAGACCCTGGTTTCAGAGCATGGAGGAAGCTATGACAAAAAAAGTAAAGCGTTCCGTGGCACCCTTTTATCTGGTGGCCGCCCTGTGGCTGGCCTGGGCGCTGCTGCTGCCGCTGTACCGCCCGCTGGACTATGTGCTGGCTGCTGCGGCGTCGGTGGCGGTCTTTATCCTCGGCAAGGCCATCTGGCCGGACAAGATCTATCAAATTGCGGACCCGGAGGCAGAGCAGAAGTCAGAGAAGCAGGAGCCGCCCAAAGCGGAGCAGCCGCAGACCCAGCCCCCAAAAGCAGAGAAGAAGTCCACCGGCGACCCGGAGCTGGACAATCTGCTCAGGCAGCGGGACATGGCCCTGTCTGAGATGCGCCGCCTCAACGACTCCATCGAGGACGAGAAGCTCTCCGCCCAGATTGACCATCTGGAGGCCACTACCAGAAAGATTTTCGACCTGGTGGCGGAAAAGCCCGCCAAGAAGAGCCAGATCAGCCGCTTTATGAACTACTACCTGCCCACAACCCTCAAGCTGCTCAACGCATACGACCGGATGGACGCCGCCGGGGTGTCGGGCACCAATATCGACGGCACTATGGGCCGGATCGAGCAGATTATGGACACCGTGGTGTCCGCCTTTGACCGCCAGCTGGACGCCCTCTTTGGGGATGAGGCGCTGGATATTTCTACCGACATTACCGTACTGGAAAATCTGCTGGCCCAGGAGGGGCTCAGCGGGGACCAGATGACGGCCCAGTCATAAAGAAGGAAAGGATGGAATTCCCATGACCGACAAAATTGATATGACCCCCGAGCTGACCCTGGACCCCACCGGCGCGGCCCAGGCCGCCCAGGCGGAGACTGTGCTCCGTACGCCTGA
The DNA here is from genome assembly GCF_944387805.1 of uncultured Pseudoflavonifractor sp. GTDB lineage: Bacteria > Bacillota > Clostridia > Oscillospirales > Oscillospiraceae > Pseudoflavonifractor. Next base: position 3,913 of record NZ_CALXGI010000048.1, read on the forward strand.
GGCTCCCACCCTGACCCTGGAGCCCACCCTGGGCGCCGAGGAGACTGCCGCAGCGCAGGCCCAGCGGGACGCCAACGCGGTGAAAATTGACGAGAGCATGCTCACCGAGGCCGAGCGGAAGATGGTGGACGACTTCTCCCAGAAGATCGACATTACCGACTCCAACGTGGTCCTCCAGTACGGCGCCGCCGCCCAGAAGAACGTGGCCTCCTTCTCGGAGAACACCCTCAACTCGGTGCGCACCAAGGACCTGGGCGAGGTGGGCGAGGCCCTCAGCTCCCTGGTGGTCCAGCTCAAGGGCTTCAACGTGGAGGAGAAAAAGGGCATTATGGGCTTCTTCCAGCGCAAGCGCAACGAGCTGGAGGAGATGAAGGTGGCCTACTCCAAGGCTGAGACCAATGTGGACAAGATTGTCCAGATTCTGGAGGGCCACCAGGTCACCCTGATGAAGGACATCGCCATGCTGGACCAGATGTACGACCTGAACACCAAGTACTACAAGGAGCTGACGATGTACATCATCGCCGGCAAGAAGAAGCTGCAGGCCGTCCGCACCGGCGAGCTGGAGGAGCTGCGCAAGAAGGCCGCCGCCACCGGCGCCCAGGAGGATGCCCAGGCCTACAACGACCTGGCCAACATGTGCAACCGCTTTGAGAAGAAGATTCACGACCTGGAGCTCACCCGCATGATCTCCATCCAGATGGGCCCCCAGACCCGGCTCATCCAGAACAACGACACCCTGATGCTGGAGAAGATTCAGTCCTCCCTGGTGAACACCATCCCCCTGTGGAAGAGCCAGATGGTGCTGGCCCTGGGTCTGGAGCACTCCCGCCAGGCCACCGCAGCCCAGAGCGCGGTGACCAATATGACAAACCAGCTGCTCCAGAAGAACGCGGACATGCTGAAGATGGGGACCATTGAGACAGCCAAGGAAGCTGAACGCTCTGTGGTGGACATCCAGACACTCCAGCACACCAATCAGCAGCTTATCTCCACTCTGGACGAGGTCATGAAGATCCAGCAGGAGGGCGCCCAGAAGCGCCGGGAGGCCGAAGTTGAGCTGGGAAGAATCGAGGGTGAGCTTAAGCAGAAGCTGCTGGAGCTGCGGGGCTGAGCGATAACCGGGAGACCGGAATAGAGCTCCGTGCCGGGCAGATTCAGAAAATGGTGGCTCCGCAGAGCCCAGGGGCGCTCTGCAGGGCAGCGGAGGAATATAATGAAAATTTTTCAGAAAACCGGCGTGGCGGTGCTGGTCATGTGCATCGCCATTGCGGCGGCTGTGGGCATCGGCATATGGCGACAGCCTGCGGCAGCGGTGAACAGCCAGCCCGGCAATCTGGATACCGGGCTGGACACCACATATTACGCCAAATTTATAGACGACGGGGCGGACCTGTTGTCGGGCAACGCGGAGGAGACCATCGCCCTCTACAACGCCAACTGGGATAACCGTTACAACAGCGTGGTAGGCGTGGTGACCATGGAGTCCGTGCCCTCCGGCGTGGAGACCATCGACGACTTTGCCGATTACGCCTATGAGCTGGGAGCGGACCTGGGCCTGGGCGAGGGCGACGCGGTACTGGTCCTCTCGGTGGCGGACGAGGGCTACTATCTGGCCACCGGCGACGACTTTGCCACCATGCTCCCCGACAGCCGGGCGGACTCCTTTCTGGAAGAGTATCTGGCCATGGACTTCTACGCCGGCAAATATGAGGCGGGCGTGCTCAGCCTGTACAGCGGCCTTAACGACCTCTACTACACCAATTTCGGAGTGGGCAACGACGCCCTGCCCGACAGCCACGGCTATACCGGGCATTCCTATGGATACGCCTACAGCTGGGTGCTCTGGCTGGTGGTTGCGCTGATTGTGCTGGTGGTCATCCTCAGCGTGGTGGACCGCTCCCGGTACAACGCCTACCGCGCCCGGTACTACGGCGTGGCAGCCCCTCCCTATGTGTTCCGGCCCATCCTCTTCTGGCACCGGCCCGGCTCCTACTGGTACCGGCGGCACTGGCATCGCCCGCCGCCTCCTCCGCCGCCCAGAGGACCCAGAGGTCCGGGCGGACCCGGCCGCCCCGGCGGCGGCAATCCGGGCGGCTTCGGCGGCGTGGGTAACCGGGGCCCCAGAGGGGGCGGCACATTCGGCGGCCGCCACTCCGGCGGCAGCAGGCCTGGCGGATTTGGCGGATTTGGCGGAGGCGCCAGCAGAGGCGGCGGCTCTTTCCGCGGCGGCAGTTTTGGCGGCGGCTCCCGCGGTGGCGGCAGCTTTGGCGGCGGCTCCCGTGGTGGCGGCAGCTTTGGCGGCGGCTCCCGCGGTGGCAGTTTTGGCGGCGGCTCCCGTGGTGGCGGCAGCTTTGGCGGCGGCCGCGGCGGCGGTTCCTTTGGAGGACGCCGTTAGGGGGCCTGTCCTGACTGTGCGCCTACCGGGACGCCGGTAAATCGGTAAAAATATGTTCCACGAATAAGACGGAACCGCCCCTCGGCTGAGGGGCGGTTCTTATGCTCTGTGCCGCGGAGGCTCAGAGGCGCTGGAGCTCCTGCAGGGTGTCCTGAATCACAGACTTGGGGAGGTACGCGCCTGCAAATGAGATGAGCTGCTCCAGGGTAACGGTCCTGGCGGCTCCCAGCAGGGGATGCTTCATCGCCATGGGAAAGCGGCGCTGGAACACCGCCCGGGATTTGGGATTGTCCAGCAGTTCGCCCACGGTAATCTTGTTGTGCTTCAAATCCAAATCAGTTCACCTCCAACCCAGTGTATGCAGAGAGACGGGACAGAAAGCACGGAAAGAAACTCCCTCTTGCGTGCCAGGCGGTTGTCACATATAATAATTCTGTTTACTCTAACAGCACTGGGAGATGATAGTGTGCTTGTCCAATGGGAAGGAAAGGCGCCGCAGCTTGACCGGTCGGTGCGCATGGCGGATACCGCCTCTGTGGTGGGGAACGTGACGGCTGAGGCTGGGGTAAGTCTGTGGTACGGCGCGGTGGTGCGTGGGGACATGAGCCCCATCCGCATCGGCCGGGATACCAATATCCAGGACAACGCAGTCATCCACGGAGACGTTGGCGTGCCCACAGAGCTGGGGGAGCAGGTGTCTGTGGGGCACAGCGCCGTGCTCCACAGCTGCCGGGTGGAGGACGGCTGCGTCATCGGCATGGGCGCTGTGGTGCTCCGTGACTGCGTTATCGGGGCGGAGTCCTTGGTGGCGGCGGGCGCTGTGGTGGCCGGCGGGGCGGTTATTCCGCCGGGCAGCCTGGTGGTTGGGGTTCCCGGGCGGGTAAAGCGGACCCTGACGCCGGAGGAACGACACAAGCTGAGAGACAATGCGGCGGAGTATCTCCGCCTTGCGGCACAGCTGCCGCCAGTGGAAAAAAGGAGCGAAGCATGAGAAGAAAAAAGCGGACCGATGAGGCCGGAAAGTACCACAAGACCCTGCGGGAGCAGATCCGGGAGAATAAGGCTCTGGCGGCGGTATACATTGTGCTGCGGGCCCTGGTGATTCTGACCATGGTGGCCCAGTTCTTCAATGGAAACTTTGAGAACGTGTTCCTGTGCCTGCTTACGCTGGTGCTCTTCACCATTCCCAGCTTTATTGAGCGGACCATTAAAATTGACGTGCCCGACACACTGGAGGTCATCATTCTCCTGTTTATCTTTGCCGCCGAGATTTTGGGCGAGATCGGAGCCTACTATACCCAATATCCCGGCTGGGACACCATGCTCCACACCCTAAACGGCTTCCTCTGCGCGGCCATCGGGTTCTCTCTGGTGGACATTCTCAACCGCAGCGACCGTTTTACCTTTTCCCTCTCGCCGGTCTATCTGGCTGTGGTTGCCTTTTGCTTCTCCATGACAGTGGGAGTGCTGTGGGAGTTCTTTGAGTGGACCATGGACAGCGTCTTTCTGCTGGACATGCAGAAGGACGCGGTGGTCCACACCATAAGCTCCGTTATGCTGGACCCCACCGGCGGCAACCATCCCCAGCAGATTAAGGACATTACGGACGTAATTGTGGTCACAGCAGACGGCGTCCAGCGGTCCCTGGGCTTGGGAGGCTATCTGGACATCGGCATCAACGACACCATGAAAGACCTGTTCGTCAATTTTATCGGCGCCCTGGTGTTCTCTGTCATCGGCTTTTTCTACGTGAAAAACCGGGGAAAGGGCCGCTTTGCCCGGCGGTTTATCCCCCGTCTGCTGCGGGAGAGCGAAGAACAAAAGACCCAGGGATAGCGCGCATATTTTCCCCGGGAGAGCAGATACTAGAGCTGGCCGGGGAGCCGGCCGTCCATTCTCTCTCTCAAGGAGGATTACGCTATGAATTCCAATCCCAGTATCAAATGCTCCGTGTCCAGCTGCGCCTATCACAACGGCCAGCAGAGCGCCTGTACCCTGAATGAGATCAGGGTGGGCTGCACCACCGCCAACGTGTCTGACTGCACGGCTACCGAGTGCGCGTCCTTTAAGCTGGGCGACCACGGTACCTGCTGCAAGCACTGAGCAAGAAAAAGAAAAATTCCCGGCGGCCTGATATAGCCGCCGGGAATTTTTTATGGGCAGAAACCATTACCACATCGGAAAGCCGGTAAACCCCAGCAGGGTGAGGACCACCAGGCCGGCTGCCGCCATGGCGATGGGGAGGCCGGAGAAGGACCTGGGGACCCTGGCATAGGAGATGCGCTCCCACACAGATGCAAACACCAGCGCGGCTACGGTGAAGCCCATACCGGCCAGCAGCCCGCTGCGGAGAGCCAGCGCCGGTCCAACTTCCGAGCGGGCAGCCAGCAGGGCCCCGCCCAGCACAGCCCAGTTGACCGCCGACAGAGGCAGGCTCTGCCGCAGGCGCTCCGACCGTCCCGGCAGGAAACGGGTCATAAAATGGCTGGACAGCCAGGCCAGACCGGCGCCCAGAAGCAGGAACGCCGCCTCCTCCAGATATTCCGCCCCAAAGGGGGCGAGAAGAAAGGCAAACACCACCCAGCAGAGGAGCATGGAGACCGTCAGCCCCACGGTGACGGTCAGCCCCATAACCAGCGCGGAGCGGTAGCCGCCGTCCAGCGGGGCAGGCAGGCCAAGCCGGCGGGCCACGCCGAACTGCTCCGCTACAAGGGCGGCCAGGGACAGGGCAAAGAACTGTATGATGCTCACGGTTTCTCCCTCCTCTCAAGCCGTTCGGAGACCCAGCGGACCATGGCGGCCAGACAGGCCAGCAGCAGGAAGCCGCCGCAGGGGGCGGCCGCCAGCAGGACAGGGGGCAGTTCATCCGGCAGGGCGGCGCCCCAAATTGTACCTTTGCCCAGCAGCTCCCGCAGTGCGCTGAGGACAGACAGGGCGATGGTAAAGCCGATGCCCGCCGCCAGACCGTCCACGGCGGCGTAGCCGGGGGTGAACCGGCGGGAGAAGGCCCCCCGTCGGGCCAGCATGGCGGCGTTGACGGCAGCGGGCAGGAGAAACAGGGGCACGCAGCTGGTCAGGCCGGGGAAGCAGGCCTGAAGCACCAGACCGGCGGCGGTGAGGATGGCCGCCGCCGCAATCAGGTAGCAGGGGATGCGCAGGGCCGGGGAGGAGAGGGGGCGGAGGACAGCGCCGGCCAGATTGGTGCACACCAGCACCGCCGTCATGGACAGGCCTGTGCCCAGGCCGCCGGGGAGGGCAGCAGAGCAGGGCAGCACCGTCGCCGTCAGCAGGAGCAGCAGCACGGCCGGATTGCGCAGGGTCAGTCCCCGGAGGAACAGGCGGCCCACCCGGCCGGGCTCCATGGAGAAGCTGGCCTTCAGCCAGCGGAGGGCGGCGGAGCCCAAGGCCCGGAGCCGCGCAGGGGCCTGCTGCCGGAAGGCAGTCCAGCCCTCAGTTTTCTCCTTCTTCACGGACCGCACCTCCTTCCGCACTGTATGCAGCAACTGCCGCCAGGGCCTGGTTGACCCCCTGGGCCACCGCCCGGCTGCTCTCGGTAGCGCCGGAGACTGCCGCCACAGCGTTTGCGCCGGAACCGACGCGCACCGTGCCGGACAGGCCCAGAAAGCGCTCCAGAAAGGCGGCATTGTCCACACCGTCCCCCAGGCCGGGTGTCTCGCTGTGGGAGAGAATGGCCACGCCGGTGACGGAACCCTGGGCGCTGACGCCCACCATCAGCTTCATAGGGCCGCCGAATCCGCCGGAGGTCACCTCCACGCAGTAGCCCGCCAGGGACTCACCCTGCCAGGCGGCGTACATGTCGTCTACCATGGACGGGTCATAGGGCAGCTGGGAGAAGGCTGTGGTATCCGGCGGAGCCACAGAGACCATCACCGCCTGCCTGGCCTCCTCCGTTCCCCGGAGAATGGCGCCGGCGGTAGCGGCCCGCGTCACAAGCACCAGGACCAGAGCGAACAGGATGGTCCCAGCCAGCACCAGCGCCGAGCGGCGCCAGGCTGGGTCACGGAATTTGGATTCACTCATGCCCGGGCCTCCTTTCTCTGCCGCCAGGCCCGGCGGAGGGCCAGGGAAGCGCGGTCGATGAGCCAGGCGAGCAGATTCATCATCAGGACGGCAAAGCCCACTCCCTCGGGGTAGGAGCCGAAGGTGCGCAGGAATACGGTGAGGGCGCCGCAGCCCACGCCGTAGACCACCTGGCCCCAGAAGGTGACCGGGGAGGTGGTGAAATCAGTGGCCATAAAGAGAGCGGCCAGAAGCAGCCCGCCGCCCATGAGGGAGTAGAGGGTCCAGTCCAGGGAGGAGTTGCCGCCCTGGGGAAAGCACCAGGACAGCACCGCCACCGTGCCCAGGAAGGACAGGGGAATCCGCAGCTTAATGACCCGGCGCACCAGCAGGTACAGTCCGCCCAGCAGCAGCAGCGCGGCAGACACCTCGCCCAGGGCGCCTGACCGGACACCGGTGAACATCTCCAGCAGGGAGGCGGAGGGCAGGCTGCCGGCGTGGAGGGCGGCCATGGGGGTGGCGGCGCTCTGGGCGTCAATGGAGAGCCCCTCCCAGCTGCGGACAGCGGGGAAGGCGGTCATAACGGCGGGGAAGGAGAACAGAAAGGCCCGGCCTGCCAGCGCCGGGTTGAGAAAGTTTTTTCCCAGGCCGCCGAAGAGCTGCTTGACCACCACAATGGCGAAAAAGTCCCCCAGCAGAACGGCCCAGTAGGGTACGCCGGCGGGCAGGGTAAAGGCCAGCAGCACGCCGGTGACCGCGGCGGACAGGTCGCCCGCGGTTTGCCTCCGGCGGGTGAGGAGGCAGAACAGGGCCTCGAAGCCCACGCAGCCTGCCGCCGACACCAAGGAGACAAGAAAGGCCCGGGGGCCGAAGAAGTAGCACCCGGAGAAGAGCAGGGCGGGCATGAGGGCGATGAGCACGTCCAGCATCAGGGTGCGGGTGGTGTCCCGGGTGGTGAGATGGGGGGCGGAGGCCAGGGTGAGGGGTGTGCCCAGTCCGGCGCTGGAGGACAGCTTCGGCTGCTTTTCTGCCTTGGGCAGCAGGGGCGCAGTCTGGGGTTGGACGGGCGCCGGATTCACCTGAGGAGCCTCAGCCCGGGGAGCCTCGTCCCGGGGGAGCGGGGCGGGGGCGGGCTGGCCGGCCAGGCCGGAGGGCTGTTTCTCCACCGGGGAAATCTGTTCTGCCGCCTGGGGCTGGAAGGTCTCATTCTGCTTGGCCTGGGGGGCATGCTGGGGGCGCTGCTGCCCGCCGGAGCGGTTTTTACGCTTCTTCTTCATGGTCAGCCTCCCTTCTGCCCGCCGCTCCAGACAGGCGCCGCTTGCCCACCCGGATGCTGTGGACCAGCCGCAGGTGGGCGGGACACACATAGGCGCAGGCGCCGCACTCAGTGCAGGCGGAAATTTGCTCCCGCTCCAGGGCCTCCCACTGTCCGCTCCGGACGTACAGGTGGAGAAAGAGGGGCGCCAGTCCGGCAGGGCACACCTCTACGCACCGGCCGCACCGGAGGCAGGGGCTCTCAGGACGGATGGAGGGGTAGAGATCTGCCGCCGACAGGGCCAGCAGGGCACGGGTCTCCCCGGTTACCGGGGCGGTCAGATCAAACTGGGCCTTACCCGTCATGGGGCCCCCGGCCACCAGCCGTACCGGCTCCTCTTTCCAGCCTCCGGCCTCCCGGATAAGGTCGGAGACAGGGGTGCCGATGGGAACCAGCAGGTTGGCGGGCCTGGCCACGGCAGAGCCGGCCACAGTGATAATGCGATGGGTCAGGGCCTGCCCCCGGTACACCGCGTCCCACAGAGCGGCGGCAGAGCAGACGGTAAACAGGGCCCGGCCCTCCTGATGGAAGGTCAGGGGCTGGGGGTAGCGGCTGCGGAGGAGCCGCAGTTCAATGTCCCCGCCCCGCAGGGGCAGATAGCTCCGGAGAGCGGCCACAGCATCATACTGACTGCCCTCCAGGGCCAGCGTGGCCCGGGGCAGGCTCAGGGCCTGCATCAGCAGCCGCACGCCTCCCAGCACCGCCTCGGGTCGGTCTGCCATCAGACGGCGGCGAGAGGTGACATAGGGCTCGGACTCGGTGCCGTCAATGAGCAGGGCATCCGCCTTGCCCATGGCGTCCCGGAGCAGCTGGGACAGAGGGCGGCCGGTGCCGTCCATGGCAGTGAGACCGGCTTGAGCGGCGATGTCGGCCAGTTCGCCGGGCCGGAGGCTGGCGGGAGAAGCGTCCTTGTCCACCCGCCGCCAGGCGGGGGAGGCCACAGGTGTGTTCGTTCCGTCGCTGTCAATGACCGCGGAGAGCGCCGCCCCGCCCCGGATCTGCTGCCGGGGCTCCACTGCCGCCACGGTGCCGGATACGCTGGCGTGGACCGCTGCTTGGCCGGGAACAGCGTCAGCCAGTTTTTGGCCCGCCCGTACCCGGTCCCCCGGCACCACCAGCGGCACGGCAGAAGCGGTTCCCGCACCGGCCAGAGGGAGAACCACTTGGGCCGGCGGCTGCTCCATGGGCCGGAAGGGGAGTTGGCCGGTGGCCTTCTTCCGCTGGGCGGGACGAATCCCGCCGGAAAAAATGGAAAACATGTCTCCACCTCTTGCACATAATACGATAGCGTTGCCGCCGGAGAAGGAACCTCCAGGGCAATTAATATATTATATCGTATTTACAGGCGAGATGTCCAGAGAGGAGGGGAATTTCGCCGGAGTCCGGCGGACAGCGGCGAAAAAGCAAAAACCGCATCACTTTAAAGAGAAAAAGATTTTTTTCAAAAATTATAAAATCAAGATTGACAAATGTCTATTTCAGCGGTATGATATCAGTTAATTACACACCGTGCACAGACAGATGTGCCGGAAAGAAAAGCAATGACTGGGTAAGTACGGCCATGGTGTAAGCGCAGAGAGGGAGCGGCTGGTGTAAGCCCCCGTGAGCGTGGCTCGGAACGTCGCCCAAGGAGCAGCCGGGCTGAACGGGGAGCGCACTCCCTTTGTAGGCGCGGCCGGTTTTCCCTCCGTTATCGGGGCAAAAGCGCGCGGGGCGCAGCCCTGCGAATTTAGGTGGTACCACGGAGCATGACTTCGTCCTATGGGACGAAATGTTGTGCTCTTTTCTTTTTTCTCGTACATGAAACCAAAGGAGGTCTCACGATATGAAGATGAAAACCCCGCAGATCCTGATGGAATGTCTGCTGGAGCAGGGGGTGGATACCGTATTTGGTTACCCCGGCGGCACCATTTTGAACGTCTATGATGAGCTGGAGCTCCATGGCTATAAGGAGAAAATCCGCCACATTCTGACTGCCCACGAGCAGGGGGCCTCCCATGCCGCCGACGGATATGCCCGCGCCACCGGAAAGGTGGGCGTGTGCTTCGCCACCAGCGGCCCCGGCGCCACCAATCTCACCACCGGCATTGCCACCGCCTACTATGACTCCTCACCTGTGGTGTTCATCACTGTCAACGTGGCGGAGAATCTCATTGGCAAGGACTCCTTTCAGGAGGTAGACATCACCGGCATCACTATGCCCATTACCAAGTGCAACTATCTGGTCCGCCGGGCGGAGGATCTGGCCGACGTGATCCGGGAGGCCTTTGCCATTGCCCGCTCCGGCCGTCCTGGTCCTGTGCTGATTGATATTCTCAAGAATGTGACATATGAGGAGGCGGAGTACGAGTATTTGCCCCCCAGCGAGCACAGCAAGCACGGCCGCCTGGCCGCTATGCTGCGCCGGGCCTCCCACGACCTGCGTACCCCTGAGCCTGACCGCGGTGATATCGATAAGCTGCTGGACATGATTGAGGAGGCAAAGAAGCCTCTGGTGCTGGTGGGCGGCGGCGTCATCCGATCCAAGGGCGCGGTGCCTGAGTTCCGCAAGTTCTTTGAGCGCCTTAACGCCCCTGTGGCCTCCACCATTATGGGCGGCGGCGCCTGCCCGGGCAACCACCCCCTCTTTACCGGCATGATCGGCATGCACGGTTCCCATGCCTCCAACCATGCGGTTGACGAGTGCGACCTGCTCATCGCCATCGGCTGCCGGTTCTCCGACCGGGTGGCCACCGATCCCAAGACCTTTGCCAGGCATGCAAAGATCGTTCAGATTGACATCGACCGGGCGGAGGTGGATAAGAACGTCCAGACCGACCACCACATCATCGGCGATGCCCGGCGGGTGCTGGAGCTGCTCAATGAGAAGCTGCCCGCCCACGACTACCCCGAGTGGAAGGAGTGGGTATTTTCCCACAAAGAGGTCCCCTTGAAAAAGGACGGTATTCTCCACGCCCACGAGGTGCTGGAGACCATCCAGGCGGTGGCCCCGGGAGCCATTGTGGCCACCGATGTGGGCCAGCACCAGATGTGGGCCGCCCAGTACTACCACTTCGACCGGCCCGGCCAGCTCATCACATCAGGCGGCTTCGGCACTATGGGCTTTGGCCTGGGTGCCGCCATGGGCGCCAAGATGGGCAACCCGGACACCCCCGTGTTCCTCTGTACCGGTGACGGCTGCTTCCGCATGAACTGCCATGAGCTGTGCACTGTGGAGCACTACCACATCCCTGTGATTATCCTGATTTTCGATAACCATACCCTGGGCATGGTCCGTCAGTGGCAGAACCTGCTCTATGGCCAGCGTTACTCCCAGACCGACCTGGACCGGGGGCCCGATTTCGTCAAACTGGCTGAGGCCTACGGCCTGCGGGGCGCCCGCTGCGGCACCCAGGAGGAGCTGGAGGCCGTGCTGAAGGAGGCGGTGGCCTCCGGGACGGCCTGGGTGGTGGACTGCGCCATTGACAAGGACGCCATGGTCCATCCCATGGTGCCCGGCGGCGCGCCTGTGACCAATTTCCTGCTGGATTAAGGAGGGAGACAAGGATGAAAAACAGTATTGTAACCCGCCGCACCCTTTCCGTTCTGGTGGAGAATGCCCCTGGCGTTCTGAGCCAGGTCTCCCGGCTCTTCTCCCGGAAGGGGTACAACATCGAATCCTTGGCTGTGGGCACCACCGATGACCCGGAGGTCTCCCGTATCACCATTGAGGTCATGTGCGATGATCAGATGGCCAATCAGATTATGAATCAGCTGCGCAAGCTCTTTCCTGTCTACTCGGTTCAGGAGCTGCTGCCCGAACGGTCTATCCGCCGGGAGCTGGTCATGTTCAAGGTAAAGGCGGAAACGCACGACATCCGCAACGAGGTCATCCAGATCGCCAACATCTTCCGGGCCTCCATCATCGACGTGTCCCTCAAGTCCCTGACCCTGGCCCTTATTGGCGACGAGTCCAAGGCAGACGCCATGCAGAAGCTGCTGGAGGCCTTCGGCATATTGGAGCTGGTGCGCACCGGCATGGTGGCCCTGGAGCGGGGCGCCTATACCATCAGCGACGAGAACAAGGAAAAAACGGAGTTTATCTTGGGCAAGAACGTACTGTAAGAGGGGACGTTTTTTCCTGGGGCCCGCGAGAGCGGGGCGCGGCGGGTGCCGCGTCCAAGTATTTTGAACCGAAGGGGCAAAATCTTGCCGCAGGGCGGATTTACTCCGCCCGAGGGAGTAAAATACGGGGCCCCCAGGGCGCTGGCGCCCTGGGGACAAAGACGGAGTTTATCTTGGGCAAGAACGTGCTCTGACAGCACGGATAAAAATTCTCCCGATTGTATCACAGTTATCATTCTTTTCCCACCGCCTGTGCTATTATCTCAGATAACAAATATCACCTCTACTTATAAAGGAGTGTATTACAATGGCAAAGATGTACTACGAAAAGGACTGCGAGCTCAGCTATCTGGACGGCAAGAAGATCGCCATTATCGGCTATGGCTCTCAGGGCCATGCCCACGCCCTCAACCTGAAGGACTCCGGCTGTGACGTCTGTGTGGGCCTGCGGGAAGGCTCCAAGAGCTGGGCCAAGGCTGAGCAGGCCGGCCTCACCGTCAAGACGATTCCCGAGGCCGCCCAGTGGGGCGACATCGTGATGCTTCTCATTAACGACGAGGTCCAGGCTGAGGTTTATAAGAAGGATATCGCCCCTTATATGACCGACGGCAAAGCCCTGGCCTTCGCTCACGGCTTCAACATCCGCTATCAGCAGATCGTTCCGCCCGCCGGCGTGGACGTGTTCATGGCCGCCCCTAAGGGCCCCGGCCATACCGTCCGCTCCACCTATGTCAACGGCAAGGGCGTGCCCTGCCTGGTGGCTGTGGAGCAAAACGCCACCGGCAACGCCTATAAGATCGCCCTGGCCTACATCGCCGGCATCGGCGGCGCCCGGGCCGGTGTGATGGAGACCACCTTCCACGACGAGACCGAGACCGACCTGTTCGGCGAGCAGACCGTCCTGTGCGGCGGCGTTGTGGACCTGATGCGCTGCGGCTTCGAGGTGCTGGTTGAGGCCGGCTACGAGCCTGAGAACGCCTACTTCGAGTGCATCCACGAGATGAAGCTGATCATCGACCTCATCAACAAGGGCGGCGTGGCTGCCATGAACTACTCCATCTCCGACACCGCTGAGTTCGGCGAGTACGTCTCCGGTCCCCGCGTCATCCCCCACGAGGAGACCAAGGCCCGGATGCGCGCCGTCCTCTCCGACATCCAGGACGGCACCTTCGCCGGCAAGTGGATCGCCGAGAACAAGAACGGCCGCTGCTTCTTCAACTCCAAGCGTCAGCAGCTCAAGAAGCACCAGATGGAGATCGTGGGCGAGGAGCTCCGCAAGAACATGATCTGGGGCGGCGATAAGGACCTGGACACCGCTTCCAACTAAACAGGACTCCGGGGTCCCCGCAAAAGCCCAGCGAAGCGGGTTTTGTGGGGAAAGGAGCCGCAGTGAAATGAGTGAGCCTTCGCCCTGGGGCGGAGGCGAAGGATATGGAGCTTGCGGCGACGCGGGGCGGCGATAAGGACCTGGATACCGCTTCCAACTAAAAAAGCAAAACCAGCGGGCCATGACATGAATTGCACCCCATTTGTTATTCAGCATGCTATACTGAATGGCAAATGGGGTGCTTTATTATACCAAAAGGGATACCAGAGCAATGGAACAGGATGCCGTGCTGAAAGAAGCAGCGGCGAAAAATTGAATTTGACGGAGGATTTTATGAAGATAAATGATATTGAAACGCCAAGACTTTTATTAAGAGGATTCACGAAAGAAGATGCTTTGTGGGCATATAGTATCTGGAACGATCCGGAGATGGGACAATATTTGACGGATGAAGCAAAAGAAGAAATAGATGATGAATATTTGAAGATGTTAGAAGGCTTGGGCGAGGATGAGGAATGCTGCTATTTGATTCCTGTTTTTAAGGATTCCCTAGAACGGGTAGGAACATGCAGTTTCATGGTAAGTGACGACAAGAAAGTATACGATATTGGTTATTGCGTACATAAAAATTTTTGGCGTCAGGGCTATGCAACTGAAATCGCCCAGGGAATGATAGATTATGCGCGTAGTCAAGGCGCTGAGAAAGTGACGATTTATGTGAATCAGGAAAATGCCGCTTCTAATCGTGTTGCCCAGAAATGTGGCGGAAAAATTGTCAGCGAGACCACATCTGAGAAAAAGGGAACAGATATCATCATGAAAGATTATAAATACGAAATTGTATTGTAAGGCATTTCGTAGATAAAGGGAGACAGGTTATCATTATTTTATTCGTGACGCTTGCCCGCCACGATGGCGGCAATCAGCATGCCGAACAGGGAAACCAGTGTCAGGGGCATCTCCAGAGTGAGGGCATGACCGGGCCATAGGGAGTGGATTATTCCCCATAGAACGGGGAAGAGGACCATGAGTCCCAGCAGCCAGACCCGCATGGCCCGGATGATGTAGGGCCAGTTGCCGTTGTGGAAGCGCACCCCGGCCAGGTTGATGCGGAACACACCGTCGCCGTAAAAGCTGATGTTGTTCTGGTCGTAGTAGGCGGGCAGCCGCTCCTTCACCCGGAAGCAGAGCCAGGCCCCGAAGAGGAGACACAGCCCCTCCAGCAGCAGGACGTTGGACCCCATCTCCTCCACCGTAAAGCCTGCGGCCAGCAGCACGGCGCACTCTATCGCGCCCACCAGGGCGCACAGGAGATAGGCCAGTCCCCACTTCCTGCGCCGCGTTTTCTGTGCCTGCCGCTCCTCCTCCGTCAGCTGGAGGGTGGACTTCACCAGAGCCTCCACCTCCTCCACCGGCAGCTGAGCGGCCGCTGTGCGCTCCCCACGGAGCAGCTCGGTGACCGTCACACCCAGGCAGTCCGCCATGGGCAGCAGCAGCCCCACGTCGGGCAGGCTCAGGCCGCGCTCCCACTTGCTCACCGCCTTGTCCGATACGAAAAGCCGCTCGGCCAGCTCCTTCTGGGTCAGATTGTTCTCTCGGCGCAGCTGGACCAGAAAGCTGCCGAAACGCTCCTTGTCGATGTCATTCATATGGGTCCCTCCTTTGGCTCCATCCTAGCGAAAAACACCCCCATTTGTCAATCGACCAGCGGTAGAGTCCTTGGGCCCCAAGGGATGCAGGGTTTAGATTCAATGCTTCTGCTGGGCTGCTGCTTTTCCTGATGATTCTCTGGAAAGGTGGCGGAACTGCGGGGGAAGATAAAATGGCGTGCCGGTATGGCGGTTCTGCCTGTGCCTCTGAGGGAGAGCGCCCCGGCCCCATAACGCCGTCCATTTCCCAGTGGCCATTTCTATCCACGTCCTCCGTGAGGAGGACGACGGGTGGGCCGCCATTTGCCGCCCACCATCACATCATTTCTACCCACGTCCTCCGCGAGGAGGACGACCGCCAATCACAAAGCCATGCTCCACAAAGGACTTGGTATTTCTATCCACGTCCTCCGCGAGGAGGACGACGGCGGCCTATGGCGCCCAGTTATGGCCTCATACGTATTTCTATCCACGTCCTCCGCGAGGAGGACGACGGCAGTGGTTTTGATTTTATTCGTGATTTGGTGATTTCTATCCACGTCCTCCGCGAGGAGGACGACTAATGTTATAGTATTACTCAGAGAGGTGGTGACAATTTCTATCCACGTCCTCCGCGAGGAGGACGACTGACGCCCTGGAAGAGCAGCGCAAGGCGGTAAAATTTCTATCCACGTCCTCCGCGAGGAGAACGACGCACGCATATGGCGGAGATGTTATCAGAAAGCTGAAGATTTCTATCCACGTCCTCCGCGAGGAGGACGACGAAAGAGTTCTATCTTCCGCTGGCCGGAAAGAAATTTCTATCCACGTCCTCCGCGAGGAGGACGACGTGTTCCTGCACCAACACCAAGAGAGGAGCAAATATTTCTATCCACGTCCTCCGCGAGGAGGACGACATTGAGACTCGAGTCGATAATTCTCAGGCTCAAATTTCTATCCACGTCCTCCGCGAGGAGGACGACCACGCATCTCCCTGTCCTGCTCACGGTAAAAGGAATTTCTATCCACGTCCTCCGCGAGGAGGACGACCACGCCCACGATGCTGAGAATGATGGACCAGTCAAATTTCTATCCACGTCCTCCGCGAGGAGGACGACATGGCCCGCGGCGGATGGAGCACAGATTACACAATATTTCTATCCACGTCCTCCGCGAGGAGGACGACTCCACGCCGCGCCTCCATATCTTTCAGGGCCTCTATTTCTATCCACGTCCTCCGCGAGGAGGACGACTCAATCGGCGTCATATTTCACACGTCCTTTTGCACAATTTCTATCCACGTCCTCCGCGAGGAGGACGACCATAAACATATCCATAACAGTTCCTCCGTCAGGAGATTTCTATCCACGTCCTCCGCGAGGAGGACGACGGCCAGCCCATCTCTGACGCCCTCCTTGGGGGCGTATTTCTATCCACGTCCTCCGCGAGGAGGACGACGTTATGTCGGAACTGGCGGTACTCCGTCCACTAGATTTCTATCCACGTCCTCCGCGAGGAGGACGACGTTATGTCGGAACTGGCGGTACTCCGTCCACTAGATTTCTATCCACGTCCTCCGCGAGGAGGACGAC
>NZ_CALXGI010000049.1 GCF_944387805.1 uncultured Pseudoflavonifractor sp.
GAGGCGGAATATGAAATGACGGCGCCGCCCGCTGCCCCCAACAGCACGGCGGTGGTGGAGCTGGATATGACGCAGGACGGAATCGGCTCGGTATATGACTACGGAATCGTGTTCCAGTAAAGCCGGAAAGAAACAGACAAAGGGAAAACCCCCGGGCCAGTTGGCCCGGGGGTTTTGGGCTGTTTTGGAAGAATACCAGCCTTTAATTAGTTGGTGATCTCCACAGGGTTGGTGCTCAGAGTAACGGTCTCATTGTTGAAGGTGATCTCAACAGTGAAACGGTACAGGTAGCCGGGAGTGCCGGTGTAATCGATGCTGACAGGCACAGCGGTGGTGCCGTTCATATCGTAAGTGGTAGCGTCGGTCACGGAAGCCAGCTCAACCCAGTTGCCGTTGTCCAGCATACGGGAGGGAGTGTACTTGATGGTGACATCGCCGGTGTCGCCAGCGGTCTTGCCGGTGAGGTTGAAGGCCAGGGTAGCCTTGCCGGAACCGCCAGTCACGGTAAAGTCGGAGACAGTGTAGCCAGCGGTCTCGCCGGTGCTGACGCCGCCGGAGGCATTGGTGCCGACAACCTTGATGTACAGGGCGGTGATGGTGGTGTTAGCGGGGGCGGTGCCGTCCTCGTCCTTCACCATGGCGATGACCTTGTCATCAGTGTCAGTGACAACGCCGGAGATGGAGCCGGTGGTCACGCTGCCGTCGGTGTTGATGTAGTACACAACAGCGTCGTCGGTGTAGGTGTAGAAGGTAGTGCCGGTGGAACCCAGACCAATAACGCCGCCGTCGGCCTTCTTAGTACCGGTAACCTCGGTCAGAATATTATCGCTGTTGGTGTTGGCAGCGGTCTTAGAGGTAGCAATGCCGTCGGTGAAGGTCAGGGACTGGAAGGTGTTAGCAGTACCGGAGAAGAAGGTAGCGGAGTTGGCCTTCACGGTGGTGATCTCGCCGTTCAGGATGACAGAGTAGATCCAGTACTCAGCGGTGTTGGAGGTAGCGGGCACATAGCCGACGAAGGACTCGCTGACCACATAGGCCAGATCCTGAGCGGTAGCGGCATTCAGAGCGCCGGTGACATAGACGAAGGAGGCGAAGGTGTCGCCGCTCTTCACAACGGCTTTACCGGAGAGGCTGCTCTGCAGGTTGGGCACGTTGCCGATACCGGTGTAGGCGGTGTACACGGTGTTGCTGCCCTTGGTGGTGGCAATCAGGAACACGGTGTTGCTGTTGACAGAGACCTTGTTGCTGCCGTTGCCGATGGTAGTGGAGCCAGTGACATAGGCGGTACCCTTGTCGACAGTGCTGTTGGTGACAGAGGTCAGGGCCACGGTCTTGTCGCTGTTCACGGTGTAGGTGTAGAAGGAACCCTTCGTCATAGCGTATTCCACGCCGCCTTCAGTAGCACCGTTGGTATCCCAGGAATACTCGATCTTGTCCGCAGCGCTGGCAGTGTTGCTAGTAGTGGGAGCCACAACGGTCTTGCCGTCCACGGTCTTGACGGTCACGATCTCGGTGGTGCCGTCGGTGTAGAGGAGCATGGCCTCGGCATACGCCTTAGAGGTGGAGCCGATGCTGCCGTCAGTGAAGGGGGTGACCCAGGCAGTGTCAACCACAACGGCGTAGTTGGCAACAGCGGGAGCCTCAGTGGAGGCGAAGGAAACCACAGTGCCGTTGTTGTCCAGGAACAGCTTGACTTCCTTGTTCCAGTAGCTGCTCAGGCCGCTGATAGCGGTGGTGTTGGTCAGGCCGCTGGCGGAGTAGGCGGTGCCACCCACAACGTACTTGCCAGCGCCCTGCATGCCGGTCACAGTGCCGGTCACGGTGGCAGCCTTCTCAATGTAGATCACGCCGCCGATGGTGACATAGAGCACCACATCGCCGGCAGCCAGGTTCTCATAGCCGACAACCTTGTTGACGGCCACGTTGCTGATGGCGGAGATACCGTCAATGCTGACAGCGTCAACTCTGTCGGCGGAGGTGGCCTTGGAGATGGTCACGCCCTTCTCGCCCACAGTGCCCACGGTCTTCTCGGTCACGCGGACCACGTCGTATCTGCCGTTATTGTTATTGTCGATCAGCTCAACCACAACGCCGGCCTTAGCCACAGCAGTAGCAACGCCAGCAGCGTTGCTGGAAGCGCCGTTCAGGTAGTAGGAAACCTGAGTATCAGCAGTGGCCAGATAGGCGGCGTTGCTGACAGAGCTGAGGTTCTCCAGAGAAGTGCCGTTGGTACTGGTGCCCAGGACCACGCTGTTGCCCAGGGACAGGGAGGTGGAGATCATGGCGTTGGTGCGGCTGTTCTTGTAATAGACAACCTGAACGCCAACCTGCTCAGGGGCAGCCTTGAAGGAAGTCAGCTGGTTGTTGACAATGGCGTCGCCATTGGCGGAAATGCCGGTGACAATGCCGGTAACCTTCTGCAGGTTGTAGGTCTCCTCGCCCAGAGTGGTCTGGTTGGCAGTGGAGCCAGTGACATAGCGGTTGCCGTTCAGATCAAAGCCGTAAGTGTTGGTCACGGTGTTGGCAAACAGAGCGTTGAAGATCATCTGAGCAGCGTTGTCGCGGGTCAGGGTGTCGGTGGCGGTCAGGCGCAGGTCGTTGGTCAGGCCGGCCTTCTGGGCGTCCTTCATGATGTTGGTGGACCAGTTGGGGTTGCCCTGATATCCCTGAGCGTCGGCGTCATAGCCCAGAGCCACCAGCAGCATCTTGGCGGCCTGAACAACGGTCACGCCCTGGGTGGGGAAGAAGTGGCCCAGACCGTCGCCGGTGATGATGCCGTTGGAGTAGCAGTACTTGATGTACCCCTCGGCCCAGTTGGTGTCGATGTCGGTCAGGTCGGTGGCAGTACCCTCAAAGAGAGTAGCGTCCACATCGCCCATCAGGATGTAGGTGATGAGCTTGGCCATGGTGGCGCGGTCCACGCCCTCAGCAGGGGCGAAGGAGCCGTCGGGCTTGCCCTCGATGACGCCCAGGTCGACCATCAGGGACACAGCCTCAATGTTGGTGACCTGATCCATATCGGTCAGATCAGCCGCAGTCTTGTCCGCAGCGCCGGCGCCGATGACCATCATGCCCAGGAGCATGACGGAGGCCAGAGCCAGGCTGAGGACCCGCTTGAGGTTTCTCATTTGGAAATTCCTCCTTCTAAAATTTGAGTTTAGGGGACGAAAACGGCCGCTCAGGGTCGTATAACGCCCCTTTCAGTCGAATGAAGAGAAGGAAATATATCTGTTTTCAGGAGAAAAGGGCTTGTTTCAGGGGAAAAAGTCGGCTTGGTAGACATTTGGTAGACACAGCCCGGAAAAGGGGAAAAAGAAAAAGCCGGAATCCCTTGGAGCGCAAAGGATTCCGGCTTTCAAACTGGTAGACTTTTGGTAGACATGAGCAGAAGTGTCGCGAAAAAAGAAAAAGAAATTTTCCATTCGATGTATGGAAAGCAGCAATATTTTCGGGTGGAACGGAATGGGGTGAGAGGTGAAGCAAATGAGAACGCAATCCGGGAAAAAACGGGAGCGCCGCCTGAATGCGCTGATGCGGCGTATGGATCAGTTGGCTGCCGGAAGAGTCAACGACGCGGTCAAACTGGCCTTCCTGAATGAGGAGCGGGTGGAGGAGATCGACAGCCTGGACCTCTCCACCCTCACAGAATTTAAGCGCAGCGGGAACGGAACTGTGGAGATCAAGCTCATGGACCGGGTGGCGGTGCTGGAAAAAATCGCCGCCATGCTGGAACGGGGAGAGGAGGACGAGGCCGACGCATTTCTCCAGGCGCTGGAGCAATCTGGGGACCAGCACGCCGGAACAGAAAACAGCGGAGAATCAATACCCAGGAGGGGCGAATGAGTGCGGAAATGGCAGTTTTCCGAAAAACAGAAAACTGTGCTGCGGTGGTGGTGTACACCGGAACGGCAGTATGAGGCCATCATCTGCGACGGCGCCGTCCGCAGCGGAAAAACCTTCTGCATGGGACTGTCCTTTGTATGCTGGGCCATGGCCAGGTTCCAAAACACCGCCTTCGGGCTATGCGGCAAGACCACCGTGTCCCTCCGGCGCAACCTGGTGAGAGGTTTGATTCCTGTACTGGAGGAGCTGGGGTTCCGGTTCGAGGAGAAAGTGTCCCGCAACCTCCTTACCGTCCGGCGGGGCGGGCGGGAGAATATCTTCTACCTCTTCGGCGGAAAGGATGAGGGCAGCGCCGCTCTCATCCAGGGCGTGACCCTGGCGGGGGTGTTGATGGACGAGGTGGCCCTGATGCCGCGGTCCTTTGTGGAGCAGGCCTGTGCCCGGTGCTCTGTGGCGGGAAGCAGGCTGTGGTTCAACTGCAACCCGGAAGGGCCGGAGCACTGGTTCTACAAGGAGTGGATTCAAAAGACGGAGGAGCGCAGGGCTCTCTACCTCCACTTCACGATGGAGGACAACCCAGGGCTCAGACAGGAGGTGAAGGCGCGGTACGGACGTATGTTCAGCGGCGCCTTCTATCGAAGGTTCGTGCTGGGAGAATGGGTGGCTGCTGAAGGGCGGGTTTACGACTTCTTCGACGAGAGCTGCCTGGAGGACCCGCCCGACGGCCTGAGCAGGTGGTGCATCTCCTGCGACTACGGTACCGTCAACCCCGCCTCTTTCGGACTGTGGGGATGGAAGGATGGAGTGTGGTACCGGGTGAAGGAATTCTACTACAACTCCAGGGAGACAAAACGGCAGAAAACCGACGGGGAATACGCGGAAGATTTGCGAAAGCTGGCTGGGGGACGGGACATCCGGCTGGTGGTGGTGGACCCGTCGGCGGCCAGCTTCATCGAGGTTTTGAGGCGGGAGGGCTGGCGGGTGGTGAAGGCGGAGAACGACGTGCTCTCCGGAATTCGCACCACTGCCAGACTGCTGCGGGAGAAAAAGCTGGTGATCTGCCGGGGATGCGACGACGCCCTTCGGGAATTTCAGCTCTACTGCTGGGCGGATGGGGGTGGACAGGACCGGGTGCGCAAGGAGCACGACCACGCTATGGACGAGATCCGCTATTTCGCGGCTACGGTTGTCACGGGCAGAGAGCCGCCCTACCTGGGCGCGGCCTATGTGGAGCGGACAAGATTTTAGGAGACGGGAGGGCTCGGATGGGATTCTGGGAGAAGAAAAAGTGTGAGGCACCCGCAGGGGTGGCCGTCCAGCTGCGGGACGGCGGACGACACCCCTTCGGCGTGCTGGACGGGTATGTGCCCCTGAGAAATGGGGAGATCGCCCTGTACCGCAGCATCCGGGAGGCAGTGCCCATTGTGGACGCAGCCATCCTGAAGCTGATTCGCCTGGCGGGAGGACCGGTGGTGCAGTGCGGCAATCAGAGTGCTCAGGGGGAGATGGAGCACTTTCTGAGAACAGTGAGCACCGGACGGGGGCAGCGGGGCATTCAGTCCTTCCTGGACTGCTATCTGGACTCCATGCTCACCTGTGGGAGAGCGGTGGGAGAGATTGTGCTCAACGGCAGGCGGGACAGCATCGCCGCAGTGCTCTGCGGCAACGTGGCCGACGTGGAAATCAAAGAGGGGGAGACACCCCTGGATATCACTCTGTGCGCCAGGGGAAGAGACGGTACACTGGAGGACCTGCCCTGCCAGGAGCTGCTCCTCTTCACCCCCTTCCAGCCCGAGACCGACAGCCCCTACGGCGTATCCCTGCTGCGGTCCATGCCCTTCCTCACCGAGATTCTGCTGAAAATCTATCAGGCCGAGGGCATGAACTGGGAGCGGATGGGCAACGTCCGCTTCGCCGTGGTCTACAAGCCCGGTGAGGACGCCATGGACCGGGCTTACGCCGCCGAGCGCAGCCAGCAGATTGCACGGGAATGGTCCGCCGCTATGCAGGCAGGCAAAAACGGCAGCGTGCGGGACTTTGTGGCTGTGGGAGACGTGGACATCAAGGTCATCGGCGCGGACAACCAGATTCTGGACAGCCAGGTGCCTGTCCGGCAGATTCTGGAGCAGCTCATCGCCAGAACCGGCATCCCGCCCTTTATGCTGGGGCTGTCCTGGTCCTCCACCGAGCGGATGAGCGCCCAGCAGGCAGATATGATGACCAGCGAGCTCACTGCCATCCGCCGGGGGCTGGAGCCGGTGGTGGAGCGAATCTGTGAGCTTTGGCTGGAGCTGAAGGGCTATGGAGGCGGAGTGACTGTGGACTGGGAGGACATCAACCTCCAGGACCTGGTGGAGGAGGCCAGGGCCGAGCTCTACCGGGAGCAGGCCAGGAAAATCCGGCTGGAGCTGGATGGCGTGGAGCAGAAGCAGTGATCCGACAGAGAACAGGGGGTAGGAAATGGACATTATAAAGCAGGCGGACATGGGGCAGACCCTCATCGTGGAGGAACGGGATCTGGCCCTCATCAACCGCTGGAGCCGGAAAGTTCTGACAGCCGAGGAGGTATACGCTTTCGCCGTGCGGCTGTGCGACAACGAGATTGACCGGGATGGGGAGCGTTTTACCGAGGAGACCCTGGAGGAGCTGGCAAAGCTCTTTGAGGGAAAGAGCGGCATCTTTGACCACCAGTGGAGCGCCAAGGGTCAGGCGGCCCGGATTTACCGCACCGAGGTGGTACGGGAGGAGAATATCCTCACCAGGGCCGGGGACCGGTATTGCTACCTGAAGGGCTACGCCTATATGGTGCGCACCGAGGAGAACAAGGGCCTCATCGCTGAAATTGAGGGCGGCATCAAGCGGGAGGTGTCCGTGGGGTGCGCCGTGGAGCGGGCTGTGTGTTCCATCTGCGGCGGGGACATCCGGGACAGAACAAACTGCGCCCACGTCAAGGGCAGAGAATACGGCGGAAAGCTGTGCTGGGCAGACCTGTCCGGCGCCACCGACGCCTATGAGTGGTCCTTTGTGGCAGTGCCCGCCCAGCCCAGGGCCGGAGTCATCAAGCGAATGGGCGGCGGCCAGGAGGACGACCTGACGGAGTACCTGAAGGGACAGCCTGTGCTGCTGAGCAGAGTGAAGCAGCTGGAAAAGGAGGCCGCCCTGGGGAGAAAGTACCTGGAGAAACTGCGGGGAGAAGTGCTGCGGCTGGGCGGCATCTGCGAAAAGGGCGTGGAGGAGCATATCCGTAGAAGCATTGCGGAGAAACTCAGCGGCGAAGAGCTGGAGGCCCTGCGGGACAGCTACCAGAAACGGCTGGAGGACCGGTTCCCCCTCGCCGTACAGCTGCCCCGGCACAATGAACGCTCCGAGATGGACCAGAGAGACGGCGCTTTCCTCATCTGAGGCGCAGATAAAAGAAAGGAGAACGGAGTATGGCAAAGGTTTCGTTTGAAGGCATCGGCGAGATGATGGTCACCTTCCTGGCGGAAGAGGGCCTCACCAGCGGCCCCGTCAAGATGACCGGCGACGGCAAGGTGGGTCCCTGCGGAGACGGGGACGCCTTCTGCGGCGTGGCCCTGGAGGTGAATGACGGGCTGGCCCTGGTACAGCTTAAAGGCTTTGTCAGGGTCAGCTGCGGCGACGCCGTAGCCGTGGGCTACACCAAGCTGTCTGCCAACGCCGGCGGCGGTGTCAAAACCAACGCGTCGGGCACCGCCTACCTGGTGGTGGAGGCCGGCAGCACGGAGAAGCAGACCACCATCCTGCTGTAATCGCGGGGTGGAGAGAAAACGGAGTGCCGGCGCGCTGCGCCGGAGGAAGGAGAGCTGAAAAATGGGATACGCTTATGACAATGTGAGACTGGAAAAGGGCATGTACCGGCAGGCGGGTCAGTCTTTTACCCAGGTTCTGGAGCAGGAGGACCCCTCTGAGCGCTATAAGGGCACGCCCCTGGAGGGCCTGGATGCCTACCAGCGGCAGCTCAAGCGCTTTGACATCAAGGTGAAGGGCGCGGGCAGCGATGTGGTGGAGAAGTTCTTCCGCACCTCCGATTCCGCCGTCCTCTTCCCCGAGTACATCGCCCGGGCCGTACGCCAGGGCATGGAGGAGGCCAACCTGCTGCCCTCCATCGTGGCCACCACCACCCGCATTGAGGGCATGGATTACCGATCCGTGGCCTCCGTGCCCGGCAAGGAGGAGAAGGAGCTGCGCAATGTGGAGGAGGGCGCCGCCATCCCCCAGACAGAGGTCAAGACCCAGGAGAATCTGGTGAAGCTCCACAAGCGGGGCCGTATGCTGGTGGCCAGCTACGAGGCCATCCGGTGGCAGAAGCTGGACCTCTTCTCCGTTACCCTGCGCCAGATCGGCGCGCACATCAACCGGATGCTGCTGGAGGATGCCATCGACGTGCTCATCAACGGCGACGGCAACGACAACGCCGCCAAAGAGTACAAGGTGGGCACCTCCCCCATCGGCGGAGCGTCCGGCACCCTCACCTATGACGACCTGGTGGACTTCTGGGCCCAGTTCGACCCCTACGAGATGAACACCATGCTGGTGTCCGGGGATGTAATGCTCAAGATGCTCAAAATGAGCGAGTTCCAGAACCCCCTCACCGGCCTCAACTTCCAGGGCACCGGCAAGATGACCACCCCCCTGGGCGCCAACCTGCTGCGCACCTCCGCCATGAGCGAGAAGACCATGATTGGCCTGGACAAGAACTACGCCCTGGAGATGGTGCAGGCCGGCGATGTGACCGTGGAGTACGACAAGCTCATCGACCGGCAGCTGGAGCGGGCCGCCATTACCAGCACCTGCGGCTTCGCCAAGCTCTATCAGGATGCCAGCCGGGTGCTGAAGGTGTGAGACGGCACAGGGACGGGCTGCGATTACAGTCCGTCCCCATCTAAGAGACGGGAGGGAACAGTATGGCGGAAGAGACAGCGGAACTGGCCCGGCAGCTGGGTCAGGTGCCCGAGGAGCGAATGGAGGAATTGCAGGCCCTGTGCGACCTGGCCGAGCAGGAGCTGGAGGGTAGGCTGAAGGACGGTATTGCCAAGGCCGACTGCGGCGCGGCCTTCACCCTGGGGGCCGCCTGGCTGGGATTGGCCGGACTGTGCGCCGCAGGGGCCGCCGATGAGGTGGAGTCCTTTACCGCAGGCAGCCTGACCATTCACCACCGGGACGGCGGCGCCGCCGAGGGCAGGAGCCTGAGCCTGCGGCGGCAGGCGGAACAGGTGATGCGGCCCTACCTGAGAGATGAGGGCTTCTGCTTCCTGGGGGTGCAGGGATGAGCGGGACCTTTGAGACGCTGCTGGCCAAATACGGACAGAGCGTGACGCTGTGCAGGCGTGAGGGAGAGAAGGAGACCATTCGGGCATTCCTCCAGCCCGTTACTGAGCGGCGCGAGACCTGGCGGCAGACAGAACCCTCCCCCATGGGGACGGTACGGAAGGACCGCTTCCTCTGCCTGACCGGAACAGACACGCCGCTGGAGAATCTGGAGGACGGGTACCTGGAGTGGCGGGACCTGCGGCTCAGGGTGTCCGCAGCACAGCCCGTCTATATTGGCCACACGGTCAGCCACTGGTGGGCCATCCTGACAGTGGAGGATGTGTGAGAGGGGGGAGAATATGGCGGGCTTGGATGAGATTCGCTCGCGCATGGCCGCGTTTCTGGCAGAACAGGGCCTGGAGGCTGTGACCGCCTGGCCGGAGGTAAGACGGTCACGGAGAAATGGAGCGGCCATTGCCGTCTCCCTCCGGAGCTGCGAGGGCGGCCCGGCGGGCTTTCAGGACTATCTGGGCGAGCGGTACAACCAGGACACCGGACGGTGGGAGGAGCTCTACGGCAGGCGGGTGAAACTCACCTTTGGACTGGACCTCTACGCCGCCCAGCGCAGCGGCGGCGCGGCAGCCATCGACAGGGCCTTGGACACCCTGTCCGCCGCCCTCAACGGCCCGGGGCCCGACGGCCTGCACATTCTGGAGTTCTCCGCGGGAGAGACGGAATTCCAGGAGGACAGCGAGCTTTACCACTGTCCGGTGGAGGCGGTATGCCAGGCGCGGCTATACGCCGTGGCCGACGAGGGCGGCGCCTTCCTGGACTTTGAAATCAGAGGGGAGAGATTATGAGCGTGACGACACATGAACGGCCGGGGGTCTACTCCAGCTATGACGCCTCTGCGGTGGTGGCTGCCGCCGGCGGAAGCAAGACGGTGGGCATCGCGGCGGTAAGCGAAGGCGGCATGGCTGGAACCCTTTACAAACTGACCAGACTGGAGGAGGCTGAGACCGCCTTTGGCGCCGGCGACACCATGACCGAGCTGGTAAAGCTCCTCTTCCTCAACGGCGCAGGTGCGGTGTACGCTGTACCCGTGGAGGAAGAGGAGGACTACGAGGAAGCCTTCGCCCTGCTCTCTGGGGAAGAGAACGTGGCCATCACGGTCTGCGACAGCGAGACTCTGACAGTACAGCAGGCCCTGCGGGACAGCGTGAAGGCCGCATCCGCAGCGCGGCGGGAGCGCATCGCAGTGGTGCCCGGAGGCACAGGAGAGAAACCCAGCCAGCTGGCCGAGCGGGCGGGCAACCTTAACTGCGAGCGGGTGGTGCTCACCGCCCCCGGCGGGGCCAAGGCGGCCGCCGCTGTGGCGGGAGCCATCGCCGGGGAGAGCGACCCCGCCGTCCCCCTGGGCGGCGCGGAGCTGAAGGGGCTGACCGACCTGAGCGCCCGGTACGATGACAACGAGATCGACACTCTGGTCCGGGGCGGCGTCACCCCACTGGAGAATCTGGCCGGGGTGGTGAGCGTGGTGCGGGGCATTACCACCAGAACCAAGACCGGCGAGACCCCCGACACCACCTGGCGGGAGCTGTCCACCATCCTTATTATTGACGAGGTGATCCCCGGTCTGCGCAGCAGCCTGCGGTCCAAGTTCCGCAGGGCCAAAAACACCGAGCAGAGCCGGGGCGCTGTGCGGGCCCAGGTGGTGGTGGAGCTGGAAAACCGGGTGAGCCGGGAGATCATCGACGCATATGAGAATGTGACGGTGTCCGCCCTGGAGGAGGACCCTACCGTGTGTTTGGTGGAGTTCTCCTTCGCCGTGGTCCACGGCATGAACCAGATCTGGCTTACCGCACACATCACCGTGTAAAGGGAGGGAACACACATGAATCTGTCGGGATTTCCCACAAGCAGCGATATCTACCTGGAGGTGGACGGAAAAAAGGTGGCAGTGGTTCAGAGCTACTCCGCTAAAACCAGCAAGACCAGCCAGACGGTGGAGGCCTTCGGCGAGGACGAGCCGGTGGCCACCATCCCCGGCCAGCGGACCCACGTGCTGGAGCTGACACGGCTCTACGCCACCGACGAGGCCATCCGGGACGGCATCAACTTCCACGACCTGGAGGACTTCAACCTGGTCATCTGCAAGCCCGACCGGAAGATCATCTACTCCGGCTGCCAGTGGAGCTCCATCGGCGAGACCGGCGCCCTGGGGGCCATGGTGGTGGAGAAAATTACCATTGTGGCCGCCAAGCGGATTGAGATGAAGGTGTAAGCTGTGGAGGAGAACTGGTCGGTGCTGCTGGGCGGCAGGCGGAGCATCAAGGTGGACAAGGGCACGGAGCTGCGGCTCCTCTCCGCCCTGGAGCTGCTGGAGGCGGGACGTGAGGCTGAGCGGCTGGCGCGCAGGGAGGAGGAGAAGGCCCTGTGCGCCAATGCCTGCCTGCTCGCCAGAGCCCTGGAGCGGGACAGAAAGCCGGTGTTTCCGGACGGAGAGGCGGTGCTTCAGGGGCTCTCCGCCGGCGAGATCGGAACTCTGGCCAAGCTGTGGAACGGCCTGAACCGGGCGGAAAATCCGAGCCCGGAGGACGGAGAGGAGCGGGTGGAAGCCCTAAAAAAAGCCTGGAGCACACGCCTGAAGCGCGCCTTCGCTGGCGTGTGCTCAAAGCTTTCGGGGCCCTCCCCACTGAGGCGCGGGCAAAAGAGATGACCGGCCGGGATTACCTCTGGTGCACCCTCAATCTGCTGCTGGATCAGGAGGAGGAGCTGGCGGCGCTGTGTCCCTCCTGCCGGACAGAGGCTCAGGAAGGCCGCTGCCCGGTGTGCGGAGGTCCGGCAGCTCCGGCAAACGCCGGGGAAAACCAGGCCTTTGACCTGGAGCGGTATGAACGGCTGAAACGGGGGGAGCGGGTATGATAGATTACATTGCCCTGGCGCTGGAGGATCAGGAGGAGCGGGAGAATAACGGGACGGCGGAGAACCTGCTGGAGCAGCGCAGCGCTGCCGGCGGGAGACGGGGGAAAGCACGGGAGCAGGGACTGAAAACGCCCGGAGCAGAAGGCGGCAGAGCTGTCTGGAGCGGCAGTACTGCGGAGGATGGAGTACAGACCGGGAAGAAGCCGGACGGCGGACTGACGGAGCTGACGGCCGGCCAGACACAGGCATGGCTGGAGACGGCAGTGCCTGCTGTGGGAGCTGGAAACTGGCTGGAAGAGGCGGCTGCTGTGCTCCGGGGGAGCGCTTCCGGCGGCGGAGGACTCTATCAGCGGCTGAGACAGGCTCAGACGGCGGCAGAATACCGGCCCAACCGGACAAGCGTAGCCCTTCTGCCGGCGGAGGAGCAAAGCGGCGCCATCCAGGGACTGGCCGAGCTGGACCGGGCCGTCCAGCGGGACGCCCGCCGGTATGACGGCGGATTTGAATTTTACTGAGGGGGATGGACATGGGCAGACTGGCGGCAATGCGCTATAAAAATTATGTATGGCCCCACAATCCCAGGGCCTACACCATTGAATACAGACGGGAAGTTGCGGCGCGGAAGGTGCCCTTCGGCCGGTACTGCCTCCAGGACCTGGGGCCTACCCGGCGGATTATGAAGGGCGAGGGGGAGTTTGTGGGGCAGGGGGCCTACGACGAGTTTAAAAAGCTGGCCTCCGTCTTTTACGGCGAGGGGCCCGGTCTGCTGGTCCACCCGGTGTGGCAGTCGGCCAAAGCCTACTTTGCCGCACTCTCCCTGAAACAGGAGCCCAGAGCTGACTATGTCAGCTATACCTTTGAGTTCTGGGAGTGCTACGACGGCTATCAGGAGGGCCTGCGGGAGATTGCGGGAGAGACGGGCGGCACCGTGGGTACCGGCAGCGCCGCGGGGAGCGGAACGGCCTGTCACACGGTGATTGTGGGAGAGACCCTGTGGAGCATTTCCCTGCTCTACGGCACCACAGTGGAGACCCTGGTGAAGCTCAATCCCCAGATCAAAAACCCAAACCTTATCTACCCGGGAGAGCAGGTGCGGGTGAAGTGACGGGAAGGCTGATTGGATACGACGGGAAGGAATATGCCCTGCCTGTGCTGCTGGAGTGGACGCTGAACTACGGCACTGGTACCCCCTGCGACAGCTTTGAGGTACGCTGTCCCTGGGGAAACCGGCTGGACGGGGCTCTGTCCGACGCGGTGGAGTTTGTGGCTGCTGAGAATGGCGAGACCGTGTTCCGCGGAGTGGTGGATGAGTACGAGTGGAGCTGCGGCAGCGGCGGAAGCACGCTGCTTATCTCCGGACGGGGCATGGCCGGACGGCTGCTGGACAATGAGGCCGAGCCCGCCGACTACCAGACCGCCACGCTGGGTGACATCCTGCGGGACCATGTGACGCCCTATGGGATTCAGACGGCGGAGGGAGCCAGCCTGCCGGCGGTACCCGGCTTCTCGGTGGAGAGCGGCAGCAGCGAGTGGCAGGTGCTCTACAACTTCGCGCGCTACTACGGCGGCGTGGAGCCGTACTTCGACCGGCAGGGTATTCTCCATCTTACCCCATGGGAGGACAGCAAGCGGCTGGTGCTGGACAACGGCGCAGCTGTGGAGAAAGTACGGTGGAGGGAGAAGCGCTACGGTGTGCTCTCCGAGGTGCTGGTACGGGACCGGACCACCCAGAGCGTGCAGCGGGTGGTCAACCAGTCTGTCCTGGACAGGGGCGGTAGGTGCCGGCGGGTGCTCACCATGCCGGGCAAGAGCAGTTACCAGGCCATGCGGTACAGCGGGCGGTTCCAGCTGGAGCAGTCCGCCGCCCAGCGGCTGCGGCTGGAACTGACCCTGGCGGGCCGGGTGGAGGCCTGGCCCGGGGATTTGGCAGAGCTGAGGCTGGAGCGGTACGGCCTGTCCGGCGTGTGGCGGGTGCTGTCTGCCGGGCACAGCGGAGACGGACAGGGACTCCGCACCGTGCTGGAACTGGGCGAGCGGGAGATTACGGTTTGAGAGAGGGGGAGGCCCGTGTGGCTTTCTGAGCGGAAAAAAAGCAGAGGGTACGGCGAGGCCATGGTGGGTCAGACCACCCTGGGCGGCGACCCGGCGGGCGCCTACCTGGATGCGGAGCGGCGGGCGCTGGCCGTTTTTGCCCCCGGGGGGTATGTGTGGCGGCCCGCCGTGGGGGAAGAGGTGCTAGTGCTCAAGCAGGAGGGGGAAAATTCCTGCGTGGTGGGCGTGCGCTGCGGCGGCGGCCTGGCCCCCGGCGAGGTACTCATTCACGCCGGGCAGGGGGATGCGGCAGTAAAGCTGGGGAACGACGGCACGGTGAGCCTGATGGGGCAAGTACTCATCAACGGCGTTCCCCTGGAGGATATGCTGAACAAAGGCGGGGAAGCATGACGGAACTGATGATACGGGACGGAGACTATGTGCCTGACGGAAAGGGAGGCTTGGTCCGGGCGGAGGGGAATGACGCCATTTTGCAGCGGGTACTGTGGAAGCTCACCCTGCGGCGGGGCAGCTTCCCCTTCCTGCCCGACCTGGGCAGCAGGCTTTATCTCCTGACCCGGGAAAAGCCGGGGAACCGGCTGGCTATGGCGAAGCAGTACGTTCAGGAGGCCCTGGAAGGGGAGGATGGCCTGGAGGTCACCGGCGTGGAGCTGACGGAAGAGAACGGAATTGGCCTGCTGAAGGTGGAGCTGACCTATGAGGGAAGAACCATGACGGCGGGCGTGACCTTGGAGGAGTGACGGCGAAATGAAAACGGTGGACGAGATATACGGCGAACTGGCGGCGGCCTTCGCCGGAGCCACAGGCCAGACGGCGGGACAGGACGGGGACATGGCGGTACGGCTCTATGCGGTAGCCGCCCAGGTCTATGCCCTGTATGTACAGGCGGACTGGACGGCGCGGCAGTGCTTTCCACAGACAGCGGCAGGGGAATACCTGGACCAGCACGCCTTCCTGCGGGGCCTGGAGCGGAAGAAGGCGGCTCAGGCGGTGGGCGCCATCCGCTTCCATGTGGACCAGGCGGGAAGCACTGATTTGACTATACCGGCAGGAACAGTATGTATGACAGCGGGACTGGTGCGTTTTGAGACCACTCAGGCGGCGGTACTCCGGTCGGGGAGCCTTTATGTTGACGCTCCGGCCAGGGCAGTGGAGCCCGGCACGGCGGGAAACGCAGCGGCGGGAACCATCCTGACCATGGCGGTGGCTCCGGTGGGGGTGAGCCGGTGCTCCAACCCGGAGGGCTTTACCGGCGGCACAGACCGGGAGGGCGACGAAACCCTACGGGAGCGGGTGCTGGAGACCTACCGGCGTCTGCCCAATGGGGCAAACGCCGCCTTCTATGAGCAGGGGGCCCTGTCCTTCCCGGAGGTGGCCGCCGCGGCGGTGCTGCCCAGAAACCGGGGCATCGGCACCGTTGACGTGGTGGTGGCCACGGCGGCGGGCAGCCCGGATGAGGAGCTGCTGGAGAAACTGACTGCCTACTTCCAGGAGCGGCGGGAGATCGCTGTGGATGTACAGGTGCTGGCACCCCGGGAAAGGACGGTGGATGTGGCGGTGGCAGTGGCTGCAAAGGCAGGCAGCGACGCCGCTGCTGTACGGACGGCAGTAGAGCAGGCCCTGAGGAGCTGGTTCAACGGCGGACTGTTGGGACAGGATGTGCTGCGGGCAAAGCTGGGGGCGGTGATCTTCGGCGTGGACGGCGTGGAGAACTACGACCTGACCGCGCCGGCGGAGGATGTGGCGGTGGAAGAGGATGAGCTGCCCAAACTGGGCAGCCTGAGCGTGACGGAGATGAGTACATGAGCTGTGGGGAGTATTTAAAGGAACTGCTGCGGCCCCTGGGAGTCTACCGGCTGGAGGGTACCATCAACGGCGGAGAGGTGGAGGCTCAGGGCCGGGCGCTGGACGGCGTGGCGGGGACACTGGACACCATTCAGCGGGAGATGCTGCTTACCACGGCGGAGGACACAGGGCTGGAGGCCGTTGAAAGTCTCCTGAGCCGCAGGCCGGTGACCGGGACGGCGGAAGGACGGCGGGCTGCTCTGGCCGCCCTTCTCCGCATCGGCGGAGACAGCTTTACCCTGGCAGCCATCAATGACAACCTGGCCGGGTGCGGCATCAACGCAGTGGCCAGCGAGATGGGCACACCGGGCACGGTGGAAGTGCGCTTCCCTGACGTGCCCGGCATCCCCGACGGCTTTGAGGAGCTCAGGGCCATCATTGAGGACATACTGCCCTGTCATCTGGCGGTGGAGTATGTGTACTGGTATGTGACCTGGGGGATGCTGGAGGAACGGTTTGCCACATGGGGAGAGCTGGAGCAGCTGAATCTGACCTGGGGTGAGGTAGAGAAACTGGTGACCTGAGCGGGAGGAGAGCAAAAATATGAGACGGATTGCAGTGGGCCGTGGCGTGGTGCGCTATGAGAAGGACCGGGATGACCTGGTGCAGGAGGCGGTTATCGCCATGGCGCGGCAGGCCGCCGCAGTACTGGAGGACAATGAGGCCGCCAAGGTGGGAGCGCTGTTTCCCCAG
The DNA here is from genome assembly GCF_944387805.1 of uncultured Pseudoflavonifractor sp. GTDB lineage: Bacteria > Bacillota > Clostridia > Oscillospirales > Oscillospiraceae > Pseudoflavonifractor. Next base: position 16,630 of record NZ_CALXGI010000049.1, read on the forward strand.
TGGACACCGGGGACAGCCTACAAGACAGGGGAGCGGATTTCCGACGAGGAGGGCAACCTGTACCGGGTGGTACAGGATCACACAGCCCAGGCTGACTGGCCTGTGGACCGGACGCCGGCCCTGTACACGCCTCTGGGCGTGACAGCAGAGAACCCGGAGGAGATACCGGAATGGCGGCAGCCCCTGGGGGCTGAGGACGCCTATCACATTGGCAGCCGGGTGAAGTATCAGGGGAAAATTTACGAGTGTACTGAGAATGACAATGTCTGGGCCCCGGATGTGCGGGGGTGGACTGAGGTGACGGAGTGAGTTGGGCAGAAATGAAGGTTGGAATTCTGGCGGCAGCAGCTGCGGCGGGAAGCATCCTCACCGGCTGGCTGGGGGGCTGGGACATTGCCCTCCAGACCCTGCTGGCGCTCATGGCGGTGGACTGCGTGTCCGGTGTGGTGGTGGCGGCAGTGTTCAAACGCTCCGACAAGAGCAAGGGTGGGCGCCTGGACAGCGGTGCCGGGTTCCGGGGACTGTGCAAGAAATGCGCGGAGCTGGTGCTGGTGCTGCTGGCCGTCCGCCTGGACGCGCTCACCGGCGGAACCCAGTACGTCCGGATGGCGGTGCTGATTTTCTTTATTGGCAATGAGGGTCTGTCCATCCTGGAAAATCTGGGGCTGATGGGGGTGCCTTACCCCGCTTTTCTGAAAAATGCCCTGGAGGTACTGCTGGAAAAGGGCGACCAGGGGAAATCGGAGCGGTAAAAAGGCCTCAGCCGTGAATCTCCACGGCCGGGGCGTCACTGTATCAGAGAAAAAATCGAGTGAAAATGCCGGACACCTCTTCGACGGTCAGAGTGCCCTGGGGAGCCATTAGGCCGCCCTCTGCCCAGAGAATGAGACCGGTGTCCGTGGCCCAGTAGAGGGAGTCGTCTGCCCAGGGGGAGATGCCGTCGAAGTCGTTGCACCCGGGTAAATTACCGAAGGTACGGGTCTCAAACCCCAGAAAGTTACCCACACGGCGGAGCACCACGGCTGCCTCCTCCCGGGTGATGGGACGGTCGGGGTCAAAGCGGCCCCAGCCTGTGCCGAGCAAAAAGCCCATGTCCGCCGCCCAGCAGATGGCGGCAGTATCGGGGCGGGTATGAGAGACATCATAAAAGATGCCGGTGTCCTCATAAGGCACGCCGCCGAAGGCCTCCCAAAGGGAAACAGTAAATTCCCCGCGGGTCACAGGCTCGGAAACAGCCCAGCAGGCGGGACAGAGCAGGACGAGGGAGAGCGCAAGGGCAAAGAAATGCTTCACGGTATCACCTCCTGGGGAGAAGATACCATAAACTGGATAAATTATCCGTCGTAAGAGCACCACTCGCAGAGGAGATTGCCCTGGGCGTCATAGGCACGGGCCAGGGTGGCGCCGGCGCCTTCGCCAGGATTCCAGACCTGCTGGCACGTCCAGAAGGGGCTGTCTGGCGAGAGACGGGTGCAGTCGGCCACGCTGCCATGCTCCAGCAGCCAGTCCCGGGGGGAGAGACCGTTCGATTCGATGGAATTGTACCAGCCTTGATAGAGCTCTATGCGGGCCACGTCAGGCAGCGTGCACACGGCCAGCGAGACCCACTCCCAGTACCAGTCACCGTCGTCAAAGGGATTTTCGGAAATGCCTTCCTCCCACAGGTAGGCGGTGGCATATTGAAGGGGAACAGCCTCCAGGGGAGAATCCTCAGAAGGCGTAAGAAGATGAATACGAAGATTGGGCTGGGACCAGAAGAGGCCGGCCCTGGGATGGACGGTCACCGCCCAGCCGTCTTCCTGACGGCTGACCAGCCAGCAGCTCCCCTCTCCGGAACTGTCCGGAGAGGAGGTAATCTCTTGAAAATGGATGGTACCCTGGGCCTCCACCGGGCCGGGGGTGAGACCGTAGGACAGCAGGGCAGCCCGGTGAGCCAGACCGGGCGTGGGCATAGGAGAACCGGACGCCCACCAGTAGAACACCAGAGAAAACAGCAGAAACAGAATGCTGAGGGTCAGACGGATCTTTCGGGAGGGAACAGGCAGCTTCACGGCTCGGTCACCTCCTGGGCGGTGAACTGGTAGACCAGCTGGTGGTCATTGCCAAACTCAATGGTGAAGGTCTGGGGGAGAGAGACTGGCTGGGAGAAGTACACGGAGATGCTATAAAATTGGCGGAACAGCCCTCGCTCCGGGCAGGCAGAGAGATAGGAACGACCGGAGAGCGGGCCATCATCTCCGCTGAGAGAGACAGGGAGATACTCGGCGTCCAGCGGAGAGAGCCAGAAGGCGGGACACAGGGCGGAGACCACAATATCCAGATGGTATTCCGGCTCCGACAGAGGGATGCCGTTGGCATCCGTATCATACCGGTAGATCTGGGCGGCGCCGGTATCGGAAAAGAAATAGGAGCCGATTTGGCCGCCCCCCACGGCGGCGCCGGAGGCCAGAACCGTGCGGGGCGGGTAAATTCCGCTCTCATCGCCCAAAACCAGAGTCTGGGGATTGGCAAAGGGGGCCCAAGTTGCGTTCGCCATAACCTCGTTCCGGGCGGCAAAGAATCCGGCGCATAAAATCAGAAGGGCCAGAATGCAGAACACCCGGGTAAGACGGGGGTACCAGGGGGTGTGGAGCCTGTCTAGGTCGGCGCCCAGCCGGTCGGCGTCGCCCATGGCGGCGGCTGCCTCCTGACGGGCCTGCCGGGGGTCCATGCCCCTGTCCTGGAGGGCCTGGGCGTGGTCCTCCATATGGCCCAGCAGTTCCTCATAGATCTGCTCCCGGGCCGAGCGGAAGCGGATGCGGCGGCACACCCGGTCGCAGTATTGACGGATAGGGTCCCAGGCCATGGAATGACCTCCCTTCGGAATCGGACGGAGTCAGGCCATGGCCCCGGCGGCGCCGGTGACGATGGCGTTGACCTTCTCGGAAAAGACCTGCCACTCCGCCTTTTTCTCATCCAGCAGCCGCAGGCCTTTCCTGGTGATGTGGTAGTACTTCCGTTTCCGACCGGAGGGAGACTCCTTCTCATAGGAGGTGACCGCCTTCTTGTTTTCCAGGCCGTGAAGGATGGGGTAGAGTGTGCCCTCCCTGAGGGTGAAAGTGTGGTCGCTGCGGGCCTCCAGCTGGGCAATCATCTCATAGCCGTACATATCGCCGCCAGAGAGCAGGGAGAGAATGAGCAGGGTGGTGCTGCCGGAGAGCAGGTTTTTGTCAGGCTTCATGGGGGGAGCCTCCTTTCTTATTTTAATAATAGAATTATACCTCGATTATCTAGGTATATTATACATAGATAACCGAGGCATGTCAAGGGCAGGAAAAACGGGCGCCGCAGAATATTCTGCGGCGCCCTTCTGTTGCTTAAAGAACCACTGGGTCTGCCAGTGGATAAAGAGCTTATAGCTATGGACAAAAAAAGGACTCCCCGA
>NZ_CALXGI010000050.1 GCF_944387805.1 uncultured Pseudoflavonifractor sp.
TGGATGGCACAGGGTAAAATATCGGAAAAATAAGGCCCGTAGATCTGCTGATCTACGGGCCTCGGAAGCCTTGAAAACACTGAGGTTTTGTCCTCAATATCTTTTTTAGCCTCCCTTTTTGGCACGCCTGAGGGGATTCGAACCTCCGACCTACCGCTTAGGAGGCGGTCGCTCTATCCTGCTGAGCTACAGGCGCATATGAAACTGAAGGGGTGAACGCCTCACCGCCGGCTGTCCGGCCGGAGGCGCATTCCGCACCAGCGCAGCGGAGGGGTATATCCTGTTGCGCTACGGAGTGTATTTTACCCCATCCCCGCGGCGCTGTCAACTTTGGCGCGAAATTCCTCCTCACTTTTGGGTAAAATATTTTTAAAACAAAAGGGGAAAAAAGTTGCGTTTTTCCCCTTTATACGCTATAATAAGTGGTTGTGTTTGATACTGAACTTGTTTGAAGAAAGATTTGAGGTGTATTCCCTGTGCAAAACGAAAAATTGCGCAACGTAGCCATTATCGCCCACGTCGACCATGGCAAGACCACCCTGGTGGACGAGATGCTCAAGCAGGGCGGCATTTTCCGTGAGAATCAGGCGCCCGTGGAGCGTGTGATGGACTCCAACGACCTGGAGCGTGAGCGGGGCATCACCATTCTGGCCAAAAATACCGCCGTCCATTACAAGGACGTGAAAATCAACATTGTAGACACCCCGGGCCACGCCGACTTCGGCGGCGAGGTGGAGCGCATCCTGAAGATGGTCAACGGCGTTATCCTGCTGGTGGACGCCGCCGAGGGCCCCATGCCCCAGACCCGCTTCGTGCTGTCCAAGGCCCTGGAGCTGGGCCACCGGGTCATCGTGGTGGTCAATAAAATCGACCGCCCCGACCAGCGCATTCACGAGGTCATGGACGAGGTGCTGGAGCTGCTGCTGGACCTGAACGCCACTGAGGAGCAGTTTGAGTCTCCCACCCTGTTCTGCTCCGGCCGCAACGGCACCGCCTCCTACTCTCCCGACGTGCCCGGCACCGACCTCAAGCCCCTCTTTGAGACCATCCTCAACTATATCCCCGCCCCCGAGGCCGACGTGGACAAGCCCTTCCAGATGCTGGTCAGCTCCATCGACTACAACGAGTTCGTAGGCCGTATCGCCATCGGCCGCATTGAGCGGGGCACTGTGAAACAGAACGAGGAGATCGCTGTGTGCAACTACCACAGCCCCGACCAGCCCCCCAAGAAGGCAAAGGCCACCGCTCTCTATCAGTTCGACGGCCTGGCCAAGGTGCCTGTCACCGAGGCCGACGCGGGCAACATCATCGCCATGAGCGGCATTGGGGACATCACCATCGGCGACACCATCTGCGCCCCCGACTGTGTGGAGCCCATTGAGTTCGTGAAGATCTCCGCCCCCACCATTGAGATGACCTTCTCCGTCAACGACTCTCCCTTTGCCGGCAAGGAGGGTAAATTCGTCACCTCCCGCCAGCTGCGGGAGCGCCTGTTCCGGGAGACCCTGAAGGACGTGTCCCTCCGGGTCACCGAGACCGACAACACCGACTCCTTCAATGTGGCCGGCCGGGGCGAGATGAGCCTGTCCATCCTCATTGAGACCATGCGCCGGGAGGGCTATGAGTTCCAGGTCTCCCCGCCCCGGGTGCTCTTCCAGGAGATTGACGGCGTCAAGTGCGAGCCTATGGAGCGCCTGGTGGTGGACGTGCCCTCCGACAACGTGGGCGCGGTCATTGAGAAGCTGGGCTCCCGGAAGGGCGACCTGCTGGAGATGACCCCTGTGGGCAACCGCATGAAGCTGGAGTTCCTGGTGCCCGCCCGGGGCCTGTTCGGCTACCGGAACGAGTTCCTCACCGACACCAAAGGCGAGGGCATTATGGCCAGCGTATTCGACTCCTACGCCCCTGTGAAAGGGGAGATTGCCCGCCGGAACACCGGCTCCCTGGTGTCCTTCGAGACCGGCGAGAGCGTGACCTACGGCCTGTACAACGCCCAGGAGCGCGGCGTGCTGTTCATCGGCGCGGGCGTGCCCGTCTACGCCGGCATGATTGTGGGCGAGACCCCCAAGCAGGAGGACATCTCGGTCAACGTCTGCAAGAAGAAGCAGCTGACCAACATGCGGGCCTCCGGCTCTGACGACGCCCTCCGCCTGACCCCGCCCCGCCAGATGTCTCTGGAGCAGTGCCTGGAGTTCCTGGCCGACGACGAGCTGCTGGAGGTCACTCCCAAGAGCCTGCGCCTGCGCAAGCGCCTGCTGGACCACGCCGCCCGGATGCGCGAGGCCTCCAAGAAAAAAACCTAACCCCCAAAAGGACGGACACAGCCCCTGTGTCCGTCCTTTTTTCCGCCTCAGCCGTTGTGAGGGTTGGAAAAGCGTGCTATAATGCTCTCACACCGAATACAAAGGAGACTCTTATTATGCCCTATGCCATTCTTGCCGCGGTGCTGGTCGCAGCGGACCAGGTGGTCAAATTTCTCATCCGGTCCAACCTGGAGCTGGGGGAGAGCGTGCCCTTCATCCCCCACATTCTCAACCTGACCTATTACCAGAACACCGGCGCCGCCTTCTCCCTCTTCCGGGACCACACCTGGATTCTGGCCCTTATCTCCGCAGTAGTATCCGTGGCCCTGGTGGCGGTCATGGTCAAGCGGGTGTTCCGCCACCCGGCGGGGCAGGCCATTCTGGCCGTCATCCTGGCCGGGGCGGTGGGCAACCTCATCGACCGGGTGGCCTTCGGCTATGTGACCGACATGTTCCAGACCATTTTCATCAACTTCGCCGTGTTCAACGTGGCCGACTGCTGCCTGGTGTGCGGCGTTGTCGCCATGATGGTGTACGTGCTCTTCTTCTACGAGAAGCTGGAGAAGGCCCCGGCGGGACAGGAGGCTGACCATGACGCCGCTGACCCTGAGGGCTGACCGGGCAGAGGAGCGGGCGGACCAGTTTCTCGCCCGGCAGCTGCCGGAGCTGTCCCGCTCGGCGGCCCAGAAGCTGCTGGAGGAGGGGGCCGTCACCCTCAGGGGCCTTCCGGTGAAGAAGAACTACAAGACCGCCGTGGGGGACGAGCTGGTGCTCTCCCTGCCCGACCCGGCGGAGGTGGACGTGGTCCCCCAGGACATCCCCCTGGACGTGGTGTACGAGGACGGCGACGTTATTGTCATCAACAAGCCGGTGGGCATGGTGGTCCACCCGGCGGCAGGCCATCCCGACGGCACTTTGGTCAACGCGCTGTTATATCACTGCGGAAAATCACTCTCCGGCATCAACGGGGAGCTGCGGCCCGGCATCGTCCACCGCATCGACCGGGACACCTCCGGCCTGATTATCGCCGCCAAGAGCGACTTTGCCCACCTGGCTCTGGCCGGGCAGCTTCAGGACCACTCCCTGTACCGGGAGTATGAGGCGGTGGCGGTGGGCGGCTTCAAGGAGGACGAGGGCACCGTCCGGGCCCCCATCGCCCGGCACCCCACCGACCGGAAAAAGATGGCGGTCAACTTCCTCCAGGGCCGGGAGGCCGTGACTCACTGGACCGTGCTGGAGCGGTTTTCCGGGTACACCCACCTCCAGTGCCGTCTGGAGACCGGCCGCACCCACCAGATTCGCGTGCACATGGCCCACATCGGCCACCCCCTGCTGGGGGACACGGTGTACGGCTCCAAGAAGCCCTATCCCGGCCTGGCGGGCCAGTGCCTCCACGCCCGGCGGCTCTCCTTTGTCCACCCCCGCACCGGGGAGCGGATGACTGTGGAGTGCCCCCTGCCCGACTGGTTTGAGGCCGTGCTGGACAAGCTGCGGCGCATGAGCTGAACTTTTTCCACAAAAGGACAACATCATGTGGATACAAGAGCCCCCGCATGGGTTCCTCCAGAGAGAGACCCATGCGGGGGCTTATTCTCCTGCGCTTCATGCTGCGGGCGTTTGCACCGGGATTTTCTCCATCACATAGTTGTTCAGGGTGACGCCCCGGCGCTCCACGGTCTGTTCCTTCACCACCCGCCAGCCCCGGGCCAGGAAGAAGGGGAGGGCGGTGCGGGAGGCGTGGACGGTGTACCGCCGGGCGGGCACCGCCTGCTCCAGGGCGGCGCACAGGGCGGAGGCCACCCCCCGGCGCAGATGGGTATGGGCCACATAGAGCCGGTCCAGATATCCGTCCGGGGCCATGTCCCCAAAGCCCACAATTGCTCCGTTTTCCACCGCCACCAGGGTCACATGGGCGGAAAAGCTCTCATGCCAGGCCGCCAGGTCCACCCCCTCCGGCGGCGCCCAGGCGTCCAGCTGGCGGGGGGTGTACTCCCCGGTGCAGGCCGCGTGCACCGTGCGGTAAAACAGCGCCCCCAGGGCCGGGCAGTCCTCCGGCCGGTATGGTCTCAGTTCCATGGCAAATCTGCTCCTTTTTTCGGCCCGAACAGGCCGTCATTTTGTCATCTGTCCTGTTTTTCCCCCGCGCCTTGACAAGAGATTCCTCTCTGGTATAAAATAATGCCCGACCGCAGACAATCGAACACAGGGGCGCTGGACGCAAGTCCGGCTGAGATGTGGAGGATAGCGCTTCTCCCGGTCCCTTGAACCTGATCCGGGTAATGCCGGCGTAGGAAGATGATTCGGCTATGACTGTCGTTTCTCCCGTACCGCATTGCGCCCGTTCGGCCTGCGGTACATATTTTTTCGGGAGGAACCAATCATGCCTATCTCAACACCAACCCAGAAAAGCCCATCCAGCAAGCGCCGCCTCTACACCCGGATGCTCTGCGAGGGCGCCATTATGGTGGCCCTGGCCCAGATCCTCAGCTACATCAAGTTCCTGGAGCTGCCCAACGGCGGCTCCCTGACCCCCGCCATGTTCCCCGTCCTCTTCTTCGCGGTCCGCTGGGGCCTGGGGCCGGGCCTGGGCGCCGGCTTTGTGTTCGGCGTGCTCCAGTTCATGTTTGACGGCGGCTTCGCCCTGGGCTGGCAGTCCATCATCGGCGACTATCTGGCGGCCTTTACCGTGCTGGGCCTGGCCGGAGTGTTTAAGGGTAAGAAGTGGGGCATCTTTGCCGGCACTGTGGTGGGCTGCGCGGCCCGCTTCCTGGTCCACTATGTGGTGGGCGCCACCATCTGGGCCGAGTACATGCCCGAGCGCTTCCTGAACATGACCATGACCAATCCCTGGTTCTACTCTCTGCTCTACAACGGCGTCTACATGCTGCCCAACACGATTCTGGCGCTGGTCATTGCCGGGCTTCTGTTCCCCGGCCTGAAAAAGTATTATATGGGCGCAGATATCCGATAATAATACCATATGAGGGGGAAGTCAATTGGGTAAATTCGACCGTGTGCTGCTGGCCAGCGACTTCGACGACACGCTCTACAACTCCCGCCTGGAGGTGTCCGCCGAGAATGTGGCCGCCATCGAGCACTTCATCCGGGAGGGCGGCTACTTCACCGTGGCCACCGGCCGGGCCCATCGCACCTTTTCCCCCTACGTGCATCTGGCCCCCATCAACGCCCCCGTCATCCTGTCCAATGGGGCCCTGCTCTACGACTATTCTACGGATCAGGTGGTCTGCGAGCTTCCTCTGCCCGCTGACGCAGCCCGCGACCTGGCGGTGCTGTCGGCGGAGATGCCCTCCATCGGCATGGAGACCTACCACGGGGACGACGTGTACATCCACCACCCCAACGCCTTTACCGACCGCCATGTGAAGCGGGTGGGCACCACCTGGACCCCCTGCAGCCTGGCGGACATGCCCACGTCCTGGAGCAAGGCGGTCATCCAGGACGAGCACAGGACCCTGCTCGCCGCCCAGAAGTTCCTGCTGGACCGGTGGGGGGACAAGTACGAGGTCATCTTCTCCAGCAACGCCCTGCTGGAGATCACCGCCAAGGGCGCCACCAAGGGGGGCATGGTCCTCCGGCTGGCAGAGCGCCTGGGGGTGGCGCGGAAGGACATCTACTGCGTGGGGGACAACCAGAACGACATCCCCATGCTGGCTGTGTCCGCCATCCCCTTCGCCCCCGCCAACTGCGCCGACCCGGTCCGGAACTTCGGCCCGGTCATCGTCAAGTCCAGCGACGACCACTGCATTGCCGACATCATCCGCATCCTGGATGAGCGGTACAGCTGAATCGAAACCGTCTTCAATGCCCGCCGGAATTCCGGCGGGCATTGTTTTTCCACCTCGGCAGCGCTTTTTGTGGACAAGCTCAGGCCTTTATCCCTGCTGGCGGCCAATTTCCTCCAGGGTGCCTGCCAGGAGAGCGGCGTAGGCGGGCAGGGAGGAGAGAGGCGCCCGCTCGTCGGGGGAGTGGGCGTCCAGAATGTCCGGCCCGGCCACCGCCATCAACAGCTCAGGGGCCTTGGCATGGAACAGGGAGGGCTCCAGCCCCACGTGGACGGCGGAGATGGTCATGCCCCGCCCCGTCTCCCGGCGGTACACGCTGTCCATCAGCAGGGCAAGGGGGTTGTCCGGCCTGCCCTGCCAGGCGGGGTAGCCGGTGGCGGTGACCCCAAAGCCGTTCTCCTCCGCCAGACGGCGGTGGGCATTGGCCAGCGCTTCCTCGTCCGCCGGGTCGGCGCAGCGGAGGAACTCTGCCGCCTTCACCGCGCCCCCCTCCGTCCACACCCGGCCCAGGTTGGCTGACGCGGACACCACGCCGGGAAAGTCCCTGTGCCAGCGCTGCACGCCGTGGGCCAGGCCGCCGGTGAGGGCCAGCAGGGCGTCCCGGCAGCGGCCGTCCCACACCAATTTCGGCAGGGCAGTCTCCTCCAGCGCCGCCTTGAACTCCGGGTCGGTGGCCCGGTGGGCCGCCTCCAGCTCCGCTGCCCAGGCCTCAAATGCCGCCTTCAGGGCCGGGATGTGGCCGGGGGAGAGGGCCACCACCGCCGACGCCCAGGTGGGAATGGCGTTGTGGGCCTGTCCGCCGGAGAACTCCGCCGGCGCCCAGGGGAAGGGCAAAGCGGACAGCAGGGCGGACAGGGCCTTGATGGGGTTGCCCCGGCCCCGGTGGATGTCGTCTCCCGAGTGGCCGCCGGAAAAGCCGGACAGGTTGACGGTGAAGGCCGCGCCCTCTTCCGCCGGACAGAGGGACAGGGGACGGGAGAAGGTCTCCCGCCGCCCGCCCGCCGAGCCTACCACGGCGGTGCCCAGGTGGAAGCCGTCGGTGTTGAGCAGGTACTTGGCCCCTGCCAGCCAGGCCGGGTCAACCTCCCGCGCCCCCGCCAGGCCCACCTCCTCGGCCACCGTGAAGATGACCCGCACCGGCCCCCGGTTCAGCTTCTGCCCCAGCAGCCAGAGAACGGCGGCGTTGCCCAGGCCGTTGTCCGCCCCCAGGGAGGACCGGCCGTCCGACCGGAGAAAGCCGTCCGCCGTCACCGTGCGGATGGGGTCCCGGTCGGGCACATAGCCGCTGCCCGGCCGGACGGCGCACACCATGTCCATATGTCCCTGGATGATGGTGAGGGGTGCGCCCTCGCAGCCCGGCGCGGCAGGCAGGCCGGCGGTCAGATTGCCGGCGGCGTCCATGACCGGTGCGCCGCCCAGCGCCTCCAGCCGCCGGGAGAGCAGCTCCCCCACCGCCTTCTCCCCGTGGGAGGGGTGGGGGACGGCGCACATCCCCTGAAATTCCGCCACAATTCCCGCGGTGATGGCCTCCGGGCCACCCAGCCGCGCCGTCAGCTCTGTCATAACGCAAGCCCCCTGTGTCTATATATTACCTGTATGTACCATAGCTGCAAGCCATTTTGGCTTGCACGCCGCAGAGCGGCGGAAAACCGGCCCCGCCGGTTTGGGGGCTATGGTACAACAAGCGCAGCGCGCGGCGATTTCGCCGCGCCGGGCCGCCCAAAGGGCGGCCGCAAACAGCAAAGCTGTTTGTATTGCGGTTATTGTACCACAGTCCGCCTCTTAGAGAAAGGCCTCGGCGGCGCCCAGCAGCACCAGCAGCAGCCCGGACAGGGGCAGGGCGCATTTCCCCAGCAGGCGGCCCAGGGGTCCCGCCCCCAGCCAGCCGCCCAGGGAAATAAAGAGCAGCGTCACGCAGAAATTGCACACCGCCGCCCACAGGGGAGAGAGGCCGCTGATGCCCGCCGCCACGCCAGCCCCGGCGTTGTTCACCGCCAGCGCCGCCGCCAGGGGCACCCAGGCCCGCACGCAGGGCAGGGGCTCTGCGCCCTCCACCGGGGAGCGCAGCCAGTCCAGCAGAAACCACAGGCCGATGGCCAGCAGCACCAGGCCCCCCAGCATATCTCCCAGGCCGGCGGGCAGGAACCGGCCCGCCGCCGCCCCCAGGGCCAGGGACAGCCAGGTCACCCCCGTGGTCACCCCCGCCAGAATCAGGCACCCTCCCGGGGACACCGTCAGCCCACGGACCGCGTACCCCATGGAGAGGAGCATGGTATCCAGATTGCAGGCCATGGTAAAGACCAGTATGGCCCCGATGGAAGCCAAAACGTCCAATTTTCCACCTCCCTTCCGGTCATCCTATGCCGGAAGGGAGGTGGGGGTGCAGACCGCCTTCCCCCCAGCGGAAGGCAGAAAAAACCGGAGGGCCGCCGCTGAAGCGGCGGCCCTCCGGTCGCTTTTGCAATGATATCAAGTCTTGCCCAGTTCCCGTTCCCGCTGGCGGAGAATCCGGGGGAACTGCCAGGCAAATATAAGGCCGGTGGTGGTGGAGGCCAGGAAATCGGCCACCGGTTCGGCCAGATACACGGCAAAGACCTGGTTCCCGGTGAGGACGCGGGGCAGGATGTAGATAAGGGGGATAAGGAGGATGATCTTCCGCAGCAGGGCCAGGAACAGGGACACCTTGGCCTGGCCCAGGGCCACAAAGGTCTGCTGACAGGAGAACTGCACGCCCAGCATGAAGAAGCAGGCCAGATAAATCCGCAGCGCCCATACAGCGGCCTCCACCAGCTCGGGCTTGTCGTTGAACATGGCCACAAAGGCGTGGGGGAAGAGCTCCACCAGCAGCCAGCCGGCGACAGCGTAGACAATGCCGGAGGTAATGAGCAGGCGGAAGGTCTTGCGGACCCGGTCCAGCTGACCGGCGCCGTAGTTGTAGCCCACAATGGGCTGGGCCCCCTGGGCCAGGCCCTGGAAAATCATGGTCAGCACCTGCATGATGGAGGAGCAGATGGTCATGGCCCCCACGTACCGGTCCCCGCCGTACCGGAGCAGGGAGGCGTTGAATGCGATGTTCACCAGGCTCTCGGTGGACTGCATGATAAAGGGGGACACGCCGATGGATACCACCGGCAGAAGAACCCTGGGCCTGAGGCGCAGGTATTTGGCCCGGATTTTCAGGCCGGTGCGCTTCCCGGTGAGGAAGCAGATTACCCACACCGCCGACACCGCCTGGGCGATGATGGTGGCAAGGGCCGCGCCCTGGACGCCCATGTCCATGCCGAAGATAAAGATGGGGTCCAGCACAATGTTGACCGCCGCGCCGATGACCACGGTGAGCATGGAGGTGGTGGAGAAGCCCTGGGTGGTGATAAAGTTGTTCAGGGCCAGGGAAATCTGGACAAACACCGTGCCGCAGAGGTAGATGGTGAGGTAGTCCACAGCGTAGCCGATGGTGTCCTCACTGGCCCCCATCATCAGCAGCATGGGCCGCTGGAGGGGGAGGAACACCGCCATGACAACCACCGAGATCAGAATGCTCAGCATAGTACAGTTGCCCAGAATCTCCTCCGCCAGGTCGGTGCGGCCCTCGCCGGTGCGGATGGCCGCCCGGGAGCCGCCGCCCATGCCTACCAGGGCGGACAGGGCGGAAATAAACATAATAATGGAAAAGGCCACGCCCACGCCGGTGATGGCCAGGTCCCCGTCCGGCTTCATGTGGCCCAGGTACATCCGGTCCACAATGTTGTACAGGGCGTTGACCACCTGGGCGGTGACGGCGGGCAGAGCCAGCCGCCGGAGCAGCTGGGGCACCGGGTCCCTGCCCAGGTCGTTTGTGCGCTTAGCCATGGTCAGCCCTCCTCATTTTCCAGGAAATAAGTGGCTTCCATGTCGGCGGTGGCCAAAGCGAAGGCCAGGGGGAACTGCTGGAAGGCCTGGCCCACCGTGCGGGCGTCCTCCGTGCCCGAGAATCCCATGTGCCAGCGGATGGCCATGGCCTCCTCCCGGGTCAGGCGGAGGTAGCCGTTGACGATGTACACGCTCTTCTCCCCGTGGCCGTAGGGCAGGGGGTCCTCAAAGGAGTAGGTAGGCACGCTCTGCCACTTGCCGTCCGGCCCCTTTACGTTGCGGGTCCCCGGTTTATAGCAGCCAATCTTGCACACGTCGTGGAGCAGGGCCACCAGGGCCACCGTCTCCTCGCTGTACTCCAGGCCGTAGAGCTCCTGAGCGCGCGGCCGGGACAGGTAGTCCGTCAGGCAGTGGTACACGTTCAGGCTGTGGTCGCACAGGCCCCCGGCATAGGCCCCGTGGAACCGGGCGGAGGCGGGAGCGGTGAAGAAATCGCTCTTGTTCTCCAGGTAATCCAGCAGGGCATGGGCCCCGTCCCGATGGATTTTCCCGTTAAAAATCTCAATAAACTCCTCTTTTGCGCTCATAAAAATCCCCTTTCCCCGTTCATATTCTCCCATACGGTAAAATATAATTTTAGCATATATGCAGAGAAAAATCCAGCTGTTCTCCTCACAGGCGCTCTGCCGCCTCCTGTTTTATTTGGACAGTTTCGCGGTTTTGTTTCCAAATTTGACACTTTTCCCGCTCTGTCCGTTGAGAAACAGCAGAGCCCGGAATAATTTAGTATCAAAGATCGGTCTACCAACGGACAAGGAGTGATTTTATGCATATCCCCAACAGTTTGAAGCAATTCGGCATCGAACAGGCCGTGGACTACATCACCAAAGATCCGGAGAAGAACCTGCCCACCCTGATGACCTGGGTGGATAAATTCTCCCGGGGCGCCTTCCCCTCTCAGCGGGCCGCCGTTCGGGAGGCAATTACCAATCCGGACCATCCCTACCACCAGCTCATTCTGCATATTGTGAAGGACATTGACCCCGAGGTGCTCAAGGCCACCTTTGTCAACTTCTTCCTCAACGCCAATCTCATCGGCTGGGACAAGCAGGAGGCCGCCCGGGCCAAATACCACTGCAACATTCCCTGGGCCATTCTGCTGGACCCCACCAGCGCCTGCAACCTGCACTGCACCGGCTGCTGGGCCGCCGAGTACGGCAACAAGCTCAACCTGTCCTATGACGAGATTGACGACATCATCCGCCAGGGCAAGGAGCTGGGCGTGTACATGTACATCTACACCGGCGGCGAGCCCCTGGTCCGCAAGGCCGATATCATCCGCCTGTGCGAGAAGCACAGCGACTGCCAGTTCCTCTGCTTCACCAACGCCACCCTCATCGACGAGGCCTTTGCCGACGAGCTGCTGCGGGTGAAGAACTTTATCCCCGCCATCAGCCTGGAGGGCTTTGAGGAGGCCACCGACAGCCGCCGGGGCGGCGGCGTGTATCAGAAGGTCGTCGCCGCCATGGAGCTGCTCAAGCGCAAACGCCTGCCCTTCGGCATCTCCGCCTGCTACACCAGCGCCAACTTCGAGTCCATCACCAGCGAGGCCTTCTACGACAAGATGATCGACCTGGGCGCCCTGTTCGTGTGGTACTTCCACTACATGCCCGTGGGCAACGACGCCGTGCCCGAGCTGCTGCCCACCCCTGAGCAGCGCACCGAGATGTACCGCCGCCTCCGGGATTACCGCAGCCGCAAGCCCCTGTTCGCCATGGACTTCCAGAACGACGCCGAGTATGTGGGCGGGTGCATCGCCGGCGGCCGGCGCTACCTCCACATCAACGCCAACGGCGACGTGGACCCCTGCGTATTCATCCATTACTCGGACACCAACATCCGGGAGAAGTCCCTGCTGGACGCCCTTCGCGGGCCTCTGTTCATGGCCTACCACGACGGTCAGCCCTTCAACGAGAACATGCTCCAGCCCTGCCCCATGCTGGAGAACCCCAACAAGCTGCGGGAGATGGTCGCCCGCACCGGCGCCCACTCCACCGACCCCCAGTCCCCCGAGTCCGCCGAGCACCTGTGCGCCAAGTGCGACAGCTACGCCGCCTGCTGGGCTCCCGCTGCCAAGGAGCTCTGGGAGAACAGCCAGGCCAGCAAGGACCCGGACCACTATCCCACCGAGGAGGCCCGGGTGGCCCGGGAGGCTCTCCGCACCCCCCGGGATGCCATTCATCAGTAACCTGCATGACAAAATCCCCGCCGCATAGCGGCGGGGATTTTTGTCTGTCTGATTCAGGCGTAGCCGTACCGCTTTCCGCCCCAGCGGAAGCACCACAGGCTCACCCCAAAGGAGAGCAGCTCGGCCACCGGCACCGCCAGCCACACGCCGTCCACCCCCAGCAGCCGGGGGAGCAGCAGCAGGCCCGCCGTCAGGAAGCCGAAGGTCCGCAGAAACGACAGCAGGGCGGACACCGGACCGTTGGACAGGGCGGTGAACAGGGCGGAGGCAAAGATATTGAGCCCGGTGAAGAGGATCATGGGGGCAAAGAGCCGGAAGCCGTGAACCGCCAGGTCATACACCTCTGAGCCCCGGGGAGAAAATACCGTCACCACGCCGTCGGCTATAAAGAGAGCGACCAGGAGCAGCACCACAGACGAACCCGCGATAAAGATCAGGCAGGACCGGAACAGGGACCGGAGCCGTTTGCGGTTGTCGGCGCCGTAGTTGAAGCTGAACACCGGCGCCACGCCGATGGAAAAACCGATGTACAGGGCGGTGAGGAGGAACTGGGCGTAGAGCACAATGGTGATGGCGGACACGCCGGGCGGTCCCAGCAGCTCCAGCATGGTCAGGTTGAACAGCAGCGTGACCACCGCGCTGGACAGGTTGGACACCATCTCAGAGGAGCCGTTGAAGCAGGCCCCTGCCAGCATGCGGCCGTCCCACTTGGGCCGGGTGAAGCGAAGGCCCTGCCGCCGCAGGGCAAAGAACGCCAGGCCCGCCACCGCCGGGATGCAGTAGCCGACAACCGTGGCCAGGGCGGCCCCCGCCACCCCCATGCCCACCGGCACGATGAATACATAGTCCAGCACCATGTTGGCCACGCCGGCGGCCACCGTCAGCCCCAGGCCCAGCCCGGGCCGGCCGGCGGTGACGAAAAAGCTCTGGAACATAAGCTGAAGTATGCTCATGGGCCCGAAGAGCATGATAATCCGCAGGTAGGGCACACAGTAGGCCATCAGCGCCCCCTCGCCGCCCAGCAGGCGGCAGATGGGCTCCACCGCCGCCAGTCCCAGCACGGAGAACACCGCGCCCACCGCCGCGCCCACCGCGGTCAGCAGGGAGAATCCCTCCAGGGCGGACTGCTCCTCCCCGGACCCCATCCGCCGGGCCACAATGGCGCTGCCGCCGGTGGCCAGCATAACCCCCGCCGCCATTGTCAGGCTCATGACGGGAAAGACAATATTCAGCGCCGCCAGCGCGTCCTCGCCCACAAAGCGGGAGACAAACATGCCGTCTACAATGGAGTAGAGGGAGGTGAAAATCATCATCACCACACTGGGCAGGGCAAAACGGAGCAGGGAGAAAAAGCGAAACTCCCTGTCCAGACGGTTTTCCATGGGAAGCACCGGCCTTTCTTGACAAAATCTCAATGCGTCAGATATTATAAAGTATCGGGTAACCCGATAGTCAAGCGCCAAATTCCCGCCTTCTGCCGGGGCGGGTTTGGCAGAGAGGAGGCCGGACGGCGTGTCAGCAGTACCCGGAGGCTATCTCACCACAGGCGACTTTGCCCGCCTGTGCGGCACCACCAAGCACACCCTGTTCCACTACGACCAGATGGGCATATTCTCCCCGGCGGTCAAGGGGGAGAACGGATACCGGTACTATACCTTTCCTCAGATGGACGTATTCTATGTGATCTCTACCCTCAAGGAGCTGGGCATGCCGCTGGCAGACATCAGGGCCTATTTGGACCGGCGCAGTCCGGAGCAGCTGGTGGCCCTGCTGGAGCGGGAGTCGGTGGAGCTGGAGGAGAAGATCCGCCGCCTACGGCAGATGCGGGACCTGATCCGCCGAAAGGCGGAGCTGACCCGGGCGGCCATGGCCGTGGAGCAGGAGGGCATGCGGGTAGCAGAGTGTCCCCAGGCCCTGCTCATCACCACCCCCTGCAGGCCGGGGGAAAACATCAACCTGGCCTTTGTGGCCCACATGCAGTACCGGGAGGCCAGGCATATTGCCAGCCCCTATCCGGTGGGGGCCATTATGAGCCCGGAGTGGGCCGGGCGGGACAGCACGGAGGGGTACTGCGCTATTTACACCCAGGTGGACCGCCGTCCCAGGGGAGTGCCCGTCACGGTCCGGCCTGCCGGAGCCTATCTCACCGCCTGTCACACCGGCGGGTACGGCACCGCTTACCGCACCTACCGCCGAATGCTCTCCTGGGCTCAGGAGCGGGGCATGTCCCTGTCCGGCCCCTTCTATGAGGACGCCCTGCTGGACGAGCTTTCTGTGGATGGGCACGACAACTATGTGCTTCAGATGTCCATTCTCATCGCCCCGACAGGGGCGCATCCGGAATAAAGCAGCGGCCCCGCCTCTCTGTGGAGAGGCGGGGCCGCTGTTTTATTGTGCTGCTGAAGTTATCTTTCCTTCAGGCGGCTGTCTCAGCCCTGCTCCCGCTCCTTGCGGAACAGGACCACAGTCACGGCGCCGAATACCACCGCCAGGCACAGGAACACGCCGCTCACAGCGCGCAGCGCGGTGCTGCCGCTGGTGGTGCCGGTCTGGGGCAGGTTGCCGGTGGGCGTCTCGCCATCGCCGATGTCCACCTCGCCGCCTTCGCCGGGCTGATTGCCCTCCTCAGGCTGCTCGGGCAGGTCGCCGGTGGGGGTGTCGTCGTCGGGGATGTCGGTCTCGCCGGGCTGCTCAGGCAGATCGCCGGTGGGCGTGTCGTCGTCGGGAATCTCGGTAGCCTCGGCCACGTAGTACACGTTGACCACCTTGTTGCTGTTCAGCGTGCCGGTCAGCGCGTCGCCGCTGGTGCTGTCGTAGGTATAACCATCAACGGCAATGGCGTCGTACGCCGTCACATCGTACCGGCTGCCCTGGATACGGCTGGGGCTCACATAGCTGTCCGCAACCTTCTCGCCCGTCTCCTTGTCCAGATAGTTCACGGTCACCGTGTAGTAGTTGTAGCTGGGGATAATCCCGCCGCCACCGCCACTGACGGTGTAGGACACGGTGGGCTTGCCGAATTCCTCCGCCGCGCCCACATTGCCCAGAGAGTCCACGGGATAGAGCACGGCGCTGTTGTTGGTGTACAGGCCGCCGCAGCCCTTGCTGCCGTCAGCGTCATACTGGCCGTAGGTACCCGCATCAGTCTTGGGGTTGGTCAGCTTTACCGAGTAGGTCAGCTCCACGGGGGCAAAATTGCTGACGGGCACGTTGATTTCCCACACGAAGCACTCGTCATTAACCTGTCCGTTGCCGCCAGTCTGCTCGTCGGTGGCCCCGTCAGTATAGTAGTGCAGGACATAACGGTAGACGGTCTCTCCGGTCTCTGCGTCCGTAATCGGGTCGAAGCCGTAGGTGGTGTCGTTGATCTTGACTTTATCCAGAGGAGTTCCGCCCACAGTCAGGGTCAGCTTATTGATGTCGTTGACAAAGTCGAAATTGTAGTCGTCGCCGTAGCCAATAACGTCCACTACCTTGGAGCCGGCGTCCAGCAGGTAATAGATGTCGTTCTGGATCTCCTTAAAGTTCACGGTCTTACCGTCTGCCAAATACTCTATAAAAGATGCTCCATATTGGCCATCAGTACCCGACAACATTGCATAGCAGTGATACGTACTCTGCAGCTGACGATAGACTTCACGACATTTATACAGCGCCACGTCCACACAGCTTGCATAAGTATCACGCTCATCAGGGCCGATCGGGTTTTGGATATTTTTTCTGTCATATGGGGCAGAGCGATCCTGCAAGGTCTTTTCAATCTTGCCTGCCTGGTTATCCAGGTAGGCGTCCCATCCCTCAGAAGGCGTCCAGTTAAGAGAACCGTGCCAGACCTCCCAAGCGGTATTGTTGGCATACTGAAGCGTTTCTGTCTGATACGCCGCGGCGTACTGCTCTCCTTCCTGATCCCAGGAATAAGTGATTCCATCACTGATCAGAATCATATATTGGCGGTTGTTGCTTGTAGGACTTTTTTCCAGCATAGCCTGGGCCGCTAACAATCCGGCGTGCATGTTGCTTCCTGGCTCTTCAGGCTCCACGTTCAAGAATTCTTCCAGTTTGTCGAGACTGTCTTTAGTTAAACTCTGCAAACTGAATTGCCGTTCCGATGCATTTCCTCTATATACGACCGCGCCAATGTTAATTTGCGCGTCGGAGTCCTCCGCCTGTTTCCTAAGATTTTCCAGCATTTTAAGAGCGTCCCTAGCCACAGATTCCTTGCAGCTGGAATAATCCAGCACAAACACCACATCGGACTCCAGTGTCTCCTGGGCAGAAGGCAGGGACAGGGTCACCTTGGACTCATAGCTGGAGTCCAGGTTGGTGGCCGTCTTGGACTTGGAGACCTCCCAGTCAGTGGCGGGCGGCTCGGGGTCGGGATCAGGATCGGTCTGCGTATCCTCCACGGTATAGGTCAGCTTAGGCTGGGGGAACGTCACATTACCCGTACCGCCTTCCGTAGAGGTGTAGTCCAGGACGGCGCTCTCATTGGTGGGCACAGTATAATCGCCCGGATCCTCGGCCTTATTGACCAGCGTCAGGCCGTAGGAGAGCTTCACGCCCGCGGCACTCTCCACGGGAACGTTGATGGTCCACACCAGCTGTTCCTTCTCCGTATCAGCGGCAGGCTTGTACTCCACAGTATAGGGGTAGACGCCCTGCTCATCGGCGGTGCCGAAGTTGATCAGGTTCTCGTTCTCTGTATCTGCCGTTCCGGACAGCTCAGTGCCGCCCACGGTCAGCTTAACAGTGTCCAGATCGGTCAGGTCAAAGCTGTCTCCGATGACATCGGTCACAGTTCCTCTCTGGATGGCATACAGAATCGCGTCCTGAATTTCGGAAAAAATCTTTTTTGCATCGGTATTGGAGATACTGCCATAACCGGCGTTGGTGCTCTTGGACTGGCAGTAGTTCATCAGCTCCTGGCCCCAGGGGTAGTTCTTCCAGTTGGCGGTATTCTCTTCGCCATTATCATCCAGCTCGGGCACGGCATAGGCAAAGCTCTTGTCAAACTGAGCGGCCAGCTCGGTATAGCCAGTGGCGGCATAGTACAGGGCAAACTCCGGGCCGCAGGCGTAGGTAGCCTCAGCCTCAGCCTGTTCTTCCTCCCAACCCTGATAGATGTAGGTAGTGACATAGGAGTCCTTGTTGTAAGAGCCGTCCGCACCATATGCCTTTACATATCCATCCTGTCTGGTGGCCTCCATTCTGGATTCTACGTTCGTCAGGAAGCCGTCAAAACTCCCGTAAAGGCTTTCCACCGTCGTGCGGGCGTCCTCATCCTTATGAGGATACAGGTCCACAGGATGGAGCATAATCCAGGTGTCCGGTCCAGCCTGAACACCGCTCTCCACTGCCTCGCCCTTGGCGTTGAGCCCGGCAACCGCCACACAGTAGGTCTGACCGCCCTCGTCCCAGACATAGGTGATGCCGTCGCTGAGGGTGACCAGATACGTGGTGTCATACCCCGCAGGAAGGGCAGCCAGCTCAGACTGGGCCTTCTGGATGCCCGCGGTCATATTGGTGCCGCTGGTAGTTTCGGCGTTGACAAAGTTGGCCTTGGTGTCCTCCAGATCGGCGTCGTTCTGGATGTCCCTCCATCCGGTTGCCGTCGCCGTGCCGGAGAAGATCACCACATCATAGAGAATGTTGGTGTTGGTCTTGGTCTTCAGCTCGTCCAGCATGGCGGCAGCCTCGTCCCGCATGCCCTGGCTGGTGGATTTATCCAGAAGGAACATGACTGCCACATTTTCCTTCTCCTCTGTCGCGCCCACCGACAGGGAGACAGTCGTCTTGTCGTTTTCATCCAGCGGTGTGGCGGTCTTGTTCACCGTGACTCCATTTTTCGTCACCGCGCCCGGAGCCGGTTCTCCGCCGGTGGACTCCGTGCCGCTTGCCAGAGCGGCAGTGCCCAGCAATCCCAGCACCAGGCTCAGCGTCAGCAGCATCGCCACCAATTTCTTACACTTCTTTGCCAACATGTTTCAATTCCCCTTTCAAACCTTGAGGTTGAAAATGCGGCAGTCGGACGGGCATGGCGGATAGGGCGCTCCGCTTTAGCCTCCTGACTTTGCGTCCCGGTCTTTCGGCCGGTTTGCCCTTTCGTCACCGGAAGAATTTCTTCGTTTTCAGCACCGCTTTGTTCCTGAAAGGAACAAAAAACACGGTACCGTGTTTTTCTCTTCCGATTGTGACCCTACTATACCATACAACAGTTACATTTCGGTCACATTTTGAAAAGTTCTTTAAAAATATTTCCCTTTCGTTTTTTATTTTTTGTTACCCTGCTTTTCCCCTGAATATTATGCCGCCCGGCGGTGATACTGAGCTTAATCGAGCTGTCTTTCGGGAGGTCTTTTCATGGTCATCGCCTTTCTGCGCACCATCATTCTCTATCTGCTCATCATTGCCGGCATCCGCCTGATGGGAAAGCGGCAGGTGGGGGAGCTGGAGCCGTCGGAGCTGGTGCTGGCCCTCATCATCGCAGACCTGGCCGCTGTGCCCATGCAGGACTTCGGCATTCCCCTGCTCTCCGGCATTGTCCCAATTCTCACGCTGCTGTGCATTACCATGGCCATCTCTGTGCTCACCATGCGCAGCGTGCGCTTCCGGGCCATTATCTGCGGTAAGCCCAGCATCATTGTGGAGGATGGCAAAATCCTGCAAAAGGAGATGAAACGGAACCGCTTTACCGTGGATGAACTGATGGAGGAGCTGCGGATGAAGGGGATTACTAACCTTTCCGCCGTAAAGTACGCCATTCTGGAGACCAATGGGCAGATCTCCGTGCTGCCCCGGGCCGGAGAGCTGCCTGTCACCGCCAGCCAGATGGGCATCGAGGCGGCCGACCCCGGCCTTCCGGTGGTGGTCATTAACGACGGCCGGATACTGGATCGCAATCTCCGCTCCCGGGGACTCAACCGCGTCTGGCTGGACCGGCAGCTGGAGGCGCACAAGATAAAATCCGCCGCCGACGTGTTCCTGCTCACAGTAGACGGGCAGAACCAGATCTATCTGGCCAGAAAGGATGTGACTGCAACATGAAACGGCTGTGGATTGCCTGCGGCATTCTGGCGGCTATTTTTGCCGCCACGCTGTACAATGCCAGCTATCTGAACCGTTTTACCGCCTCTCTGTCTGACCGGCTCACCCAGGCGGAGGCCTGGGCCGAGGCCGGAAACTGGGCTGAGGCCGCCCGGCTCACGGAAGACGCCTTTCAGGCCTGGGAATCCCACAACCTCTACCTCCATGTGCTTCTCCGCCACTCGGATACGGACGACATCAACAGCAGCTTTCAGGAGGTGGGTGAGTTTATCAGCTGTCAGGAGAGCGGCGAGTACTCCGCCGCCAATGCCCGGCTCATCACCCAGATCAGACTGCTCTATGAGGCCGAACAGCTCTCGCTGAAAAATATACTCTGACCCGGTTGCCGCTCCGGCGCGCCGCCGAACAGTCAGTCACAACCTCCGGCTAAGCCGGAGGCTTGATTAAGCCCTATAAGGGCATAATACAGACAATACCCCTAAAGGGG
>NZ_CALXGI010000051.1 GCF_944387805.1 uncultured Pseudoflavonifractor sp.
CTTTAGGGGTATTGTCTGTATTATGCCCTTATAGGGCTTAATCAAGCCTCCGGCTTAGCCGGAGGTTGTGACTTTATTTTCTGACAGTATTATAAGATATACGAGCACGTATATCAATAGACATACTTGCCAATAATACGCGCGCGTATATATGCAGCTTGCCATATTTTTGCCAGCAGCCAGCTGTGATATGGTACGGAACATGAGGAGGAGAGACGATGCCTACTTCTGATGCACAGAAAAAAGCAAATGACAAGTGGCGCAGCAAGTTTGAGGAGATTCGGGGCTTTCGGGTTACGCCTGAAAAGAAACAAAAGATGCTGGCATATATAGAGACGACAGGGGAGTCCATGAATACCTTCCTGAACCGGGCCGTAGATGAGGCGATGGAACGCGGCTCAAAATGACGGTGTGATCGGCATATAGTGTAATCAGCAAAAGAAAGGAGCTGCCTCCTGTGGGAGGCAGCTCCTGCTATTTTGTTATCCGGCGTATCGAATCGCGATGTCCATGGTCTCGGTAAGGCCGGTTTCCAAACTGGTGATATATACCGTAACAACAGTATTCTCGGCGGTAGAGTTCATAACATAGAAACCCAGCGTGAGGTAGTCACCGACTGCAAGGTAACGAGTGTCCGTTTCCGATGTGGAAATGGAGTAATACTTCGTGATGCATTCGGGCTTTACATACCCTTGGGCAGTGATGTCGCTTTTGGCGATGTTTGCATCGGCATCAGGATAAACGTAGATGTTGCCGATAACATCAAGGCCATTGCTCGTATAGTGAGCAGAATCCTTGCTGGTAAATTTGGTGCCTTTGTCGGTATACCAAACCTGTGCCAGGCGGTAATACTCCGGGCTGGGAGACACGTAGTAGACCGGCTCGTTATCGGTATCCAGACGGAAATTAGCGGTTTCGCCTTCGGCAGGGCGCCTCTCAAAGACCCTGACCTGTACGGAAAAAATCATTTCGCTATCAACATCGGTGCTGTTATCATAGACCACAGCAGCGCCGCCGGATTTCTTGGCGGTGATGTTGGCGCGGTGATCATCGATAGTAGTGACAGCCGCAATATCGCTCTGGAAAGATTTCCACTTTCCAATTTTAACAAAGCCGCAGTCCTCAGAGTTCAGCGAAAATGTATCACCGGGAAACAAATTGATTTCCAGAGTGGTGCTGCGCACAGTCATCTTGGGGTTGAATGTGGTAGTCATCACGCCGATAATGCCGTTGCCCAGGTCCACATAGACCTGCTGCTCTACCACGTCATCTCCGACAGCCATCTCCGTGCCGGCCGGAATTAACCCTTTGGAACTTTTGCCAGGGCGGACCTGAGTATCATTGACGCCGGGAGCAATTGTTTTGAACGCCTCCTTGACGGAAATGGGATCATCCTTCACGACAATGCCGCCGGGGAGGGTGATCTCCGATCCACTCTGGCCGCTGGAGGAGCTGTCAGAAGAGGTGTCTCCGTTCAGCTTCTGGTCCATGCGCATAAAAACAGTTGCGGCCTCTGCCCGGGTCAGCTCCTTGTTGGGGTTAAAATTGCCTGCAGAGTCGCCCGCCATCAGGCCAATGGCCTGCATATACTTGACGCCTTCCAGCGCCCAGGAAGGGATTGCCGTAATATCGTTGAATGCCGCAGAATTCCCATCCTCTTCGAGGTCTGCGTTGATGCTGTGGAGGTAATTGGAGAGGATAACCGCGATTTGAGCACGTGTCACAACAGAATTGGGGCTGAAGGTATTCGCGCCGGTGCCGGAAACATACCCCTGCTCATAGGCCCAGTCAATGGCGTACGCATACCAGTCAGAGGGCTGCACATCGCTGAAGCTGGCGTCCTTGGCCGAGGATACGTCCGCCTTCGCCACGTTGCTTAAAACCACCACAATCATGCCGCGGGTCATAGGCGTCGAGGGCGAGAAGGTTCCGGCACCGGTGCCGGAAAACATTCCGTGGTTCACGGCGTAGTCCACGGCCTCGGAGTACCAGGCGTCATCAGGCACGTCGGTAAATGCTGCGGCGTGAGCGGCTGTACTGACTGCGGCAATATTGACCGTCATGGCTCCCGCCAGCAAAAGACTGGCAATCTTTCTTTTCATGGATCCTCTCTCCTTGCTTGAAGATGTTTTTGAGGGCCAACCCTCGGGATAACGCAGCAACAATATTTGGAAGGTTACAAGCTGCAGAAACGTTTTCCCTTACTGGACATATATCTTACCATACTGGAGATTTGTATGTAAACGCCTTTCGTGGGAACTTCTGTTTTCGAGTGATTTTTGCAAGGAGTCGGCATCTGCTTTATACCGATTTTTACCTGGTGTTTATCCAAACACAAAACCGGCTTCTGGTGCCGCACAACAGCACAATTTAAAATGACGGTATTTTGTGTGTGCTGCTGCGTGGAAACACCGTCATTGGACTTTTGGGAGATGACGGTGTTTTCCTGTTGCTCAGCATTAAAAATGACGGAGAAATTACTGTTTTTACATTTTCTGAAATGACGAGGTTTTAATGCCGGTTCATTTTTTGGAATGACGGCGTTTTGAAGCATTTGGGTAAAGTGGTTCAGGTTCAGAATGACGGCATTTTACTTTTAAACGAATGGAATCTGTTTTTTGAACTGACGGTGTTTTTACGTCTAAGCTTCGGAAACTCCGTTTTGAGAATGACGGTATAATTGCCATGAAAAAGCTTCGAAGCCATTGCAGCTGCTGCGTTTTTAAATTTATATCATCTACCGCTGAGACCGCTCACAAATTTTTGCGCGAGAGTCACTGGCCCGCCCGTGTTGAATATGTGTTGAACGAGTATAAAATAGTTGGAAAGAAAAGAACGGCTGAACACCAAATCTTGCGGAAGTAAAAGGAATTCCATACATAACTTCTGATGTTTCTGTGATTTTTGATTTCTTACTTGAATGGCATTCAAGAGGTCAGCGGTTCGATCCCGCTTATCTCCACCATATCAAGGAAAAGCGTTTTTGCCTCGCTTCCGAAAGGGAGCGAGGTTTTTGTTTTGTCTGGAAAAGAGACAGGATGCGCCCTGGCGGACGCTTGCCGCCAGGGCGCATCTGCAATTCTCCTCCGCCGGCCATCTGCCTGCTTCGGGGCGGGGAGGGCGTTTAGCCGCTCTTTGACACCCGGCATTAGGGCGTTTTGCCCTGCACCGCGCACGGATGTTATCGGATGGATTTCCCCAGCTCGTAAGCCTGCCGGAGCTCTGGCTTTCCGTTGATGTCGCCGGTATCCATATTTCCACCCGCCAGCACGTGACCAAGATTATTCCAGCGCAGATGTTCTGTCAAGTGGTCATAGTAGCGTACGGCGTCCTCAAAACCGTGCCCTTCTGCGGCCATCAAAAGCACAGCGGCCTTTCCATTGCCGCGCAGCCGGTTCTGACCGCCTTCCTCCAGCGCAAACAGGCGGTCAAGGGCTGTGAGGATCTGGCCGCTCAGGGTCCAGTAGTACAGGGGGCTGGCAAGAACGATTATGTCGCTGTCCAGGACGGCCGGATAGATGCCGTCCATGCCATCCCGCTGGACGCAGGGGTGTTCCTGGGCGCTGTGCCCGCAGAAGCATCCTCTGCAGCCGTGAATGGCCATGCCCTCCAGGAAAAACTCAGTAACAGTGTTGCCAGCGCTTTCCGCGCCCTCCGCAAATGCCGCCGTCAGCGCGGAGGTGTTCCCGTGCTGACGGGGACTGCCGTTCAGGATCACGATTTTTTTGCCCATTGCCAACCACCTACTGCGTCAGATTTTGTCTGCAAGGGCGGCTGCCTGCCGGCACCCGTCCGTCTTTTCAATGTCGCCAACATTCAGTACGCCGGGTACCAGCACCGTACCGACCATGTTCCACTTATTCAGCGCAGCGGTCCGCTCGATAGGGATGCGTACTCCGTCCAGCACAGTCATATCCTCCTCTTCACAGCAGGCGATCAGGGCGCACGCCTTTCCTGCGATATCCTTGCCGCCGACTACCAGGGAGTAGAGCTTGTCAATGACGGATTTGATCTGGGCGGGAATGGAATACCAGTAGACCGGCATGGTAAAGACGATGGCGTCCGCCTCCAGTATGGCTGGGGCGATGGAATTGAAGTCATCGTCAAAGGTGCAGGCTTTGCTGGTTTTGAAGCAGGTCTCGCAGGCGTGACAGCCGCTGATATTCATCATAGCTGCGTCGAACCGGGTTACCTGGTGGCCTTTCGCCTCCGCCGCCTCGATAAAAGCGTCCGTCATAGCAAAGCTGTTTCCGTTTTTGCGGGGGCTGCCTGTAATGACAACAATCTTTTTTCCCATTTCCATATTCCTCCTTGCCAGGGAGATTGATCTCTCCGGAACTTGATAGTATAATCATAGCTAGAATGAGGTAAAAAACAAGTACGCACATAAAAGTGCGATACTTACATATAAATCTCATACTATCTTAAAGGAGAGTATAAAATGAGAGAACGCTGTATTGCAGACGAGAGCCTGGGAACAACCGGATTCAGCTACACCCTTTCGCTGATCAATGGAAAATATAAGATGACCATTCTCTATACGCTGATGGAGTTTGGCGTGGTGCGATTCAATGAGATGAAAAAATACATTGGGGGAATCTCTTACAAGACGCTGAGCACGACGCTGAAGGAGCTGGAGGCGGACCAGCTGGTACACCGGGAGGAATACCCGCAGATCCCGCCCAAGGTGGAGTACAGCCTGACGGAGCGGGGGAAATCGCTGATTCCGATTCTCGACAGAATGTGCGAGTGGGGGGACAACAACCGGCTGTGATGCCGGGGGCGGGATAGCCTGTGGTTGCGTCCGGCGGGAAAATAAGGTACAATCGTACTGGCCGCGCTGCGGAACCTGCATCGCCGGCGGCCCGAAATCCAGACTGGAAGTGGAGAACACCATGAACGAAAAAGAAATCGCGGAAATCCGCCGCCGTTTTCGTCCCGACAAGACCAGCATCACCCATGTGCGGGGCTGCTATGTCAACGAGCTGGGAGAGATTGTGGCCCAGTTCAACCAATCCCTGGCCCTGATGAGCCAGGAGGAGAGCGAGAAATTCCTGGGTATCCTCAAGCGCACCCTGTCGGGCACTCTGGGGAAGAACCTGCTGGACATTGAATTTGCCACCCGGCAGGTGGCAGAAGGGGAGGAGCACAAGCTGCTCATGGCCATGCGCAGCTCGGGCCTGAAGGACGAGGAGGCGGTACAGGCCTTCTTCCAGAAGGTTATCGGCTCCCTGACCATGGAGGGCAACTATCTGATTCTCCTGGCCCATGACGCCTACGACGTGCCCTACCGAGCAAAGGACGGGGTGGAGATGGAGGACAGCTCTGAGCAGGTCTACTCCTACATCCTGTGCAGCATCTGCCCGGTGAAGCAGACCAAGCCCGCCCTGAGCTACCACGTGCAGGAGAACGAATTCCGTAACCGGACCGCCGACTGGCTGGTGTCCGCCCCCGAGCTGGGGTTCCTGTTCCCGGCCTTTGACGACCGCAGCACCAACCTCTACAACGCCCTTTACTACAACAAGGACGTCAAGGAGAACCACAAGGACTTTGTGGACGCGGTGTTCCGCGCGGAGATTCCCATGCCCGCTGCAGCCCAGAAGGAGACCTTCCAGTCTATCCTGGGGGACGCCCTGGCCGAGGACTGCCGCTTCGACGTGGTGCAGGCGGTGCAGGACCAGCTGTGCGGCCTTATCGAGGAGCACAAGGCCAGCCACGAGGAGGAGCCCCTGGTGGTGTCCAAGGGCACGGTGAAGAGCGTGCTCCGGTCCTGCGGCGTGGCCGACTCCCACGTGGAGGCCTTTGACGCCAAGTACGACGGCGCGTTCGGCGACGACACCAGGCTCAGCCCCCGCAACCTGGTGGACACCCGCCAGCTGGAGGTGCGTACCCCCGACGTGGTCATCAAGGTGGCCCCCGACCGGGGCGACCTGGTGGAGACCCGGGTCATCGACGGCAAGAAGTACATCCTCATCCGGGCTGACGAGGGCGTGGAGGTAAACGGCGTGGGCATCCACATCGACTGACGGGGGCTGAAAACTGTAAGGTAGAACTACATTACATAGACTGCAATTATAAGCATATATTGAAAAGTAAAGCCGCTCCGCGCTGTGAAGGTTTTTCCTTCACAGCGCGGAGCGGCATTTTGCCATTTGACGGCCCTCTTACACCTGCTCCAGGAAACGGAGGAAGGCGGCGCGGCCCTCGTCAGTGCGCTTGTACACACCGGCGTGCTCCAGAACGGTGGCAAAGACCTTGCCGGTCTCCTGCTTGACAATGTCCAGGGCGTTGTCGGCGGTGATGGTGTAGCTGTCCCTGAAGCCCTCGGCCCAGTCGGCGTGCTTGGCGGTGCGCTCGTCGGCGCGCAGGTCGGCGCCGGATACCAGCGCGTCGGCCACGGCGGTCAGCTCCTCCTTCAGGCGGGCGGGGAGCACGGCCAGACCCATGACCTCGATGAGGCCGATGTTCTCCTTCTTGATGTGGTGGAGCTCGGCGTGGGGGTGGTACACGCCCAGGGGGTGCTCCTCGGTGGTGATGTTGTTGCGCAGCACCAGGTCCAGCTCATAGCGGCTGTCCCGCATGCGGGCGATGGGGGTGATGGTGTTGTGGGGCACACCCTCGGTCTCAGCGAAGATGAAGGCGGCCTCGTCAGTGTAGCCACGCCAGGAGGTCAGGATGCGGTCGGCCAGCTCCACCAGCCGCTCCGGGTTGCCGCAGGAGATGCGGATGACAGACATGGGCCACTTGACGATGCCGGCCTTGACGTCGGCAAAGCCGGGGAAGATGAACTCCTGCTCA
The DNA here is from genome assembly GCF_944387805.1 of uncultured Pseudoflavonifractor sp. GTDB lineage: Bacteria > Bacillota > Clostridia > Oscillospirales > Oscillospiraceae > Pseudoflavonifractor. The sequence continues at coordinate 6,799 of NZ_CALXGI010000051.1, forward strand.
ATGGGGGCCTTGGCCATGGCGAAGGTATAGTGGCCGCCCTGGAAGTGGTCGTGGGCTAGGATGGAACCGCCCACGATGGGCAGGTCGGCGTTGGAGCCTACGAAGTAGTGGGGGAACTGGCCCACAAAGTCCAGCAGCTTGGCGAAGCAGGCCCGGTCGATCTTCATGGGGGTGTGCTCGCTGTTGAGGCAGATGCAGTGCTCGTTGTAGTAGACGTAGGGGGAGTACTGCAGGAACCAGGGAGAGCCGTTAATGGTGATGGGCACGATGCGGTGGTTCTGCCGGGCGGGGTGGTTGACCCGGCCGGCGTAGCCCTCGTTCTCGGCGCACAGCTGGCAGCGGGGATAGGCGGAGGCGGGCAGGTTGCGGGCGGCGGCGATGGCCTTGGGGTCCTTCTCCGGCTTGGAGAGGTTGATGGTGATGTCCAGGTCGCCGTACTCGGTGGGGGTGACCCACTTCATGTCCTTGGCAATCCGGTCCCGGCGGATGTAGTTGGTGTCCTGGCTGAACTGGTAGTACCAGTCGGTGGCCTTCTGGGGGCTCTGGGCGTAGAGGGTCTTGAACTTCTCCACCACCTGGGCGGGGCGGGGGGTGAGACGGCCCATGAGCATGGTGTCGAACAGGTCACGGTAGACCACGGAGTCCTCGGGCAGAACGCCCCGGGCGTGGGCGTCATCCATCAGCTCGCCCAGCACGGCGGCCAGGTCGATGTCCCCGGACACAGGGGTCTCGGGGGCGGTATAGCTGTCCAGCTTGAGGGCCTCCAGCAGGGTGTTCACGGCCCAGTTCCGCTCGCAGGGCTCAATCAGGCCGGTGCGCTCGGCGTAGGCCACCAGGCTTGCAATGGCGGTGTCGATCATGTCTATCAACCTCACATTTTAATCTTCGCCTCTCAGGCGTTGTAGCCGTTGGGGTGGGCCCTGTGCCAGGCCCAGGCGGTGGAGATGATGGTCTCCAGGTTGTCGTACTGGGGCTTCCAGCCCAGGACGGTCTTGGCCTTCTCCGAGGAGGCCACCAGCTGGGCCGGGTCGCCGGCCCGGCGGGGGGAGACCACGGCGGGGATGGGGTGGCCGGTCACCTTGCGGGCGCACTCGATGACTTCTTTTACCGTGAAGCCCACGCCGTTGCCCAGGTTGAACACGTTGTTTTCCCCGCCCTGGAGCAGGTAGTCCAGGGCCAGGATGTGGGCCTGGGCCAGGTCGGTGACGTGGATGTAGTCCCGGACGCAGGTGCCGTCCCGGGTGGGGTAGTCGTCGCCAAACACGCTCACCGCCTCACGCTGGCCGTTGGGCACCTGGAGGATGATGGGCACCAGGTGGGTCTCCGGGTTGTGAGCCTCGCCGATGGCGCCGGAGGGATGGGCGCCGCAGGCGTTGAAGTACCGCAGAGCCACATACCGCAGTCCGTGGGCACGGGACACCCAGCTCATCATGTGCTCCATGGCCAGCTTGGTCTCGCCGTAGCAGTTGGTGGGCTGGGTCTTGTCGCCCTCCAGAATGGGCACCTGCTCGGGCTCTCCGTAGGTGGCAGCAGTGGAGGAAAATACAATCTTGTCCACACCGTGGGCCACCATGGAGGCCAGGAGCACCATGGTGCCGCCCAGGTTGTTGTCGTAGTACTTGAGGGGATTGGTCATGCTCTCGCCCACCTGGGAGGAGGCGGCGAAGTGGATGACGCCGTCGATGTGCTCCTTCTCGAACAGGGCGTCCATGGCGGCGCGGTCCCGGATGTCCGCCTGATAAAACCGGGCCTTGGGGTGGACCGCCGCCTTGAAGCCGGTCTGAAGGTTGTCGGCCACGACCACGTCCCGGCCCGCATCGACGAGCTCATATACCGTGTGGGAGCCAATATACCCGGCCCCGCCCAATACCAGAATTGCCATGAGAAATTACCTCCTGATTTTTGTGTTCGGCAACGGATCAGCCCGCCACCAGGCAGCCGCCTTCGGGGCGGATGGACAGCATATGGCACATGTCCCTGCCCAGCAGCCGCTCCATGGCGTCCAGGAAGGCGGGCAGCTTGTCGTTGGGCACAAAGGCCTGGACAGTGCCGGCGAAGCCGCCGCCGTGGACCCGGACGGCGCCGGTGCCCTGGAGCACCTCTTCAGCCGCCCACAGCACCATGGGGATGGCCTGCTGCCTGGGGTCGGAGGGGGCGAAGGTGTTCTGGAGGTACAGGCTGGAAGACAGGCCGGAGGCCCGCACCAGAGCCAGGAAGGCGGCGAAGTCGCCCTTCTCCAGGGCCTGAGCCTCCTGGACAGCCCGGCGGTTCTCGTCAAAGAAGTGGATGGCCCGCAGCACGGCCCGGTCGCCCAGGGCCTTGCGCAGCTCGGGGATGGTGGCCCGGAAGGTGGTCTCGTCCACGTCCCGCAGCACCTCCTTGCCGAAGCAGGCTGCCACCGACTTCATCTCGTTGGTGATGGCGGCGTAAGCGTCAGTCAGGTCGGCGTGGTCGGCGCCCGAGTTGATGATGCACAGGGTGTGGCCGGTGGCGGGAAAGTCGAAGTCCACCTTGCGAACCACGGGGTTGGACGGGTCCTTGAAATCGATGGACACCACGCCGCCCACAGCGGAAGCGGTTTCGTCCATCAGGCCGCAGGGCTTGCCGAAGAACACGTTCTCGGCGTACTGGCCGATCTGGGCCACCTGGACGGGGGTAAAGACCTGGTTGCAGAAGAGCACGTTGAAGATGGTGCCCACCAGCACCTCGTAGGCGGCGGAGGAGGACAGGCCGGACCCGGCAGGCACAGAGGAGCAGACGTAGGCGTCAAAACCGGCGGGAGCCTGGCCCAGCTCGGTCATCCGGGCGGCCACGCCCCGCACCAGGGAGGCGGAGGTCTCCTTCTCGTTCTCAACGGGGGAGAGGTTGGACAGGTCCACCGTCAGCACCGGGTAACCCTCCGAGTGGATGCGTACCTGGTTGGTGCCGTTGGGGGCGGCCACGGACAGCATATCCATGTTCACACTGGCGGCCAGCACGCAGCCATGCTGGTGGTCAGTATGGTTGCCGCCCAGCTCAGTGCGGCCGGGGCTGCTGAACAGGGCCACCTGGACGTCGTCCCCGGCGGAGAAAAGGGCCTGGTAGCGCTTCACCGCCTCAATGGCCCGGGCGCGGACGGCCTCCAGTTTCTCGCCGCCATTGCAGCAGTACAGATGGTTGAGCCGCTTGTCCCAGCTGCCAGCTGCCAGCTGAGTTATCAGTGTTTTACAGGAAAGCATACAATCACTCCCGGTCAAATTATAGTTGTGCTTGTTGTGTCTCTAGTATATTTAATTTTTACTAAAAATTCAACAGCAATTTTCAGCCCACAGAGAAGTTCAGCGTTCCACACAAAAAGAGCTGGACTGATTGTGCAGAAAAGCAAAGAACAGGGCGAACCTACCGGCGAGAGGGGGGAGCTGTGCTCTCTCGGATAGCCAGAGTGGGAGGGACCACCACTTTCTGGGGGAGAGTACGCGCCGGCCGGCCCGCAACAGCGGAGGTCCGCTCCCCCAGCAGCCCCACAGCGGTACGGGCCATCTCGTCGGCGTGGGTAGACACTGACGTGAGGGGCGGGGTAATGAGCTGGGACAGGGGAGTGTCGTTGAAAGACACCAGGGACACATCCCTGGGTACAGACAGCCCTCTGGCCTCCAGAGCCCGGCTGGCGCCCATGGCATTCTCTTCATTGGCGGTCAGGAAGGCGGTGGGCGGATCGGGACACCGGTCCAGGAAGGCGGACATTGCCGCCGCTGTGGCCCGGCTTTCCATGGGTGCCTCCACCAGCAGAGACGGGTTCAGCAGGCCCCGCTCCTCCATCATGGACATGAAGCAGCTCCGCCGCACCTCAGGGGCGGGTTCCTTGCAGTCTCCCAGCTTCTCCGCCGGACCGATGAAGCCGATGCGGGTGTGGCCCAGAGAGAGAAGATGGTCCAGGGCCAGACGGATGCCCAGAGCGTAGTTAAGCACCACCGAGTCGAACCTGGCCTCGTCGGGGGAGGAGTCCAGAAACACCAGGTTGGGACTGACAGCGGCCAAAGCTTCCTGCTGTTTCCGCGTAAAGATGCCGATGGCTACAATGCCATCCAGCGCAGCGCTCTCCGGCGGAGCGAAGCCCTCGTCATCCTGCCGCTCCAGGGGGAGAAAGGCGTACTTGCGTTCGCCGCAGGCCTGCTCCACAAAGTTGCGCAGATAGAGGTAGTAGGGGTCGGCCAGCTGCTGCTCCGGCGTGAGCATCTCGGCCACCCCCACCCGCAGCAGCATTTTGGGCGACCGTCCCCGGCGGCTGCGGGTGGCGGCATAATCCAGACGTCCAGCCTCCTCCAGGACCCGCTTTCTGGCCTCGTCACTTACTGTTAACGACGGATCCCCTGTCAGAATGCGGGAGATGGTGGCTGGGGAGTAGCCCGTGCGGTCGGAGAGCTCTTTCAGCGTTGCCATAACGGACCTCCTTTTTTTAGTAAAAAAATTATACCACACTTTGCCCAAAGAGACAAGAAAGAAAAGGAAGATTAACGGGGTTTTGCCAAGACAATGTAAAAGTATTGTAAAGTCTATTGACGCTCGATTTTACAATTTGATATACTACTCCTGTATCGTTTTACAGAAATTATACAGAGAGGGTTATGCACATGATGGACGACGCCTCATTCCGGCGCCCGCCACAGCTGCCTGACGGACAAATGATGAAAAAGAGAGTATGACCTGCGTTCCGGTTTTCGGAAGGCGGGCTGTACTCTTTTTATTTTTGTCCGGCTGGCGGAAAGAATTTAAGATGTGTGTAAAGGAGTAAGGAGAAAGAGAATGAAAATTACCGACATATTGAGTCTGCTGGGCGGTCTGGCCCTGTTCCTCCATGGTATGCAGATGATGAGCTCCGGCCTGGAGGCCGCCGCAGGCAACCGCATGAAGAGCATTCTGGAGAAGCTCACGTCAAACCGCCTGCTGGGTGTGCTGGTGGGCGCGGTCATCACTGCTGTGATTCAGTCCTCTTCGGCCACCACGGTCATGGTGGTGGGCTTCGTCAACTCGGGCATGATGACCCTGCGCCAGGCCGTGTGGATTATCATGGGCGCTAATATCGGCACCACTATCACCGGCCAGCTCATTGCTCTGGATGTGGGCGTTCTGGCCCCGCTGATTGCCTTTGTGGGTATTGCGCCGATGGTGTTCATGAAAAACCCCAAGGTTCATCACATCGGCAGCATCCTGGCCGGTCTAGGTATTCTGTTTATCGGCATGGATATGATGAGTGCCGCCATGGAGCCCCTGCGGGATTCGGAGACCTTTATTAACCTGGTCTCCACCTTCTCCAACCCTCTGGTGGGCATCCTCACCGGCGCTATTTTCACTGCCATCATTCAGTCCTCCTCCGCGTCGGTTGGTATTCTTCAGGCCCTGGCGATGAGCGGCGTAGTGACGCTGCCCACCGCCGTGTACGTCCTCTTTGGTCAGAACATCGGCACCTGTATCACCGCTGTGCTGGCTGCCATCGGCACGAGCCGCAACGCCAAGCGCACCACCATTATCCATCTTTCCTTTAACATTATCGGCACTATCATCTTTACCATTGCCTGTATGGCCACGCCGCTGACCAGCTTTGTTGCGAGCCTGACGCCGGACAATGCCGCCGCTCAGATCGCCAACATGCACACCCTCTTCAATGTGGTCACCACCATTCTGCTCCTTCCTGTGGGTGGAGAGCTGGTCAAGCTGGCCATGCGTATCCTGCCTGACCGCCAGGAGGAAAAGGAGGAGGGCATGCACCTGGAGTACATCAAGCCCATCTCCGTGGACAAGGACCGCTCCATCGCCATTGGTACCTCCGCCATCTACCTCAACCAGATCCGGGAGGAGCTCCAGCGCATGCTGGGTAAGGCCCGCAGCAACATTGACCTGGCTTTCCGGGCTGTGCTGGAGGTCAAACCCGACCTGCTGGGCAAGGCTGAAGAGACAGAGACCTATATCGACTATCTGAACAAGGAGATCTCCCAGTATATTTCTAAGGTTATTTCCCACGAGACCAACGAGACCGACTCCGCCGCCGTGTCCGCCTACTTCAAGATTACCGGCAACATCGAGCGTATCGGCGACCACGCCATCAATATTTGCGAGTACAGTACTATGATGGATCAGAAGGGAATCAAATTTTCCGAGGGCGCCAAGGAAGAACTGCGCAAAATGCGGGAGGTGTGCCTGAAGGCGCTGGACACCCTGGCCTCCGACTCCGATATTACGCAGGACTGGCTCGGCTCTATGGAGAAGCTGGAGCAGCGTATTGACGACATGACTGCCGAATTCCGTCAGAGCCAGCTGGACCGCATGAAGCAGGGCTCCTGCTCTGACGAGGCCTGCATTCTCTTCTCCGAACTGCTCACTGACTTTGAGCGTATCGGCGACCACGCGCTGAACATTGCCCAGGAGCGTATGGCAGCTGCCCCTGCACAGTAACATACCTCACAACAGTACAGCCCAGTCCCGAGAGGGGCTGGGCTGTTTTGTGATTCTGCCTGTGCCGCGCGCTGAATGATTCCGCAGTCTTCTTTTCGCTGTGAAGCCGGCCATTTCTGCGGGAAATACCCCAGGCGCACAATAAAAGTATTCAGGTTCAATATACAAAGAATAGTAAAAAAGTTTGTGTGCAGCAGCCCAGGCGGGGGAGGTGACAATTTGATATAATCAGTATGTGAAAAAAACCACAATGACAGCGGCGAAAAAAGAATCAGATCTGACACAGAGTATGCGCCGGGCCCGGCGTATGCTCATATATGGATGGAGTGTTGACATGAAAGAAGCGGCGATTCAGTTTGTGCTGAACGGGAACCGGGTCTCCTGTACCTGTAATCCGGACCTGACCCTTCTCCGGTACCTGCGGGGAACAGCTTGTCTGAAGGGCGCCAAGAATGGCTGCGGGACCGGTCACTGCGGCGCCTGCACAGTACTGATGAACGGGCGGCCCATTCGCTCCTGTATCACCAAGATGTCCCGGGTAGATGGGGCGGAGATCCTCACCATTGAAGGCCTGAAGGGGGAGAGCGGCGGCCTCCATCCCATTCAGAAGGCATTTCTGGATGTGGGGGCCATCCAGTGCGGCTTCTGTACGCCGGGCATGGTGCTGGCGGCCAAGGCGCTGCTGGATCAAAACCCCAGTCCTACCGAACAGGAGATTGTAAAAGCGCTGGAGCACAACTACTGCCGCTGCACCGGCTATGTAAAGATTATTGAAGCGGTTTATCTGGCGGCAGCCCGGCTCCGGGGAGAGGAGCCCAGCCAGGAGGAGATTCGGTTCCTGGAGCACAGCACCATCTCTCTGGGGGAGCAGGAGAAGCAGGAACCTCAGGAGCACAGAGTGCTGGGCAAGTCTATCTGGGACCTGGACGGCCCCGCCAAGGCCGATGGTACGCTGGCCTACTGCGGCGACATGGTGCGTAAGGATATGACTTACGGCGCCTTTGTTTGGGCCCCTGCGCCCAAAGGCACGGTCACCGGCCTGGATCTGTCCGAGGCGGCGGCTATGCCCGGGGTGCTGCGGGTTGTCACCGCCAGGGACGTACCCGGCGAGAACCGGCTGGGTACTTTTGACCGGGAGCAGCCTGTGTTCTGTGACCGGGAGTTCAACTTTTTGGGGGACATGCTGGCCCTGGTAGTGGCCGAGAGCGAGGAGCAGGCCAGAGCGGCGGCCCAGGCGGTGAAGGTCAGCTGGCAGGCGGCCGACGGCATCTACACCATTGAGGACGGCATTGCCAAGGGAAGCATCCTCATGGAGAACGGCCGCCAGACCGGCGACGTGGAGGCGGCCAAAGGGAAGGCGGCGGTGACCGTGTCCGGCGACTATGAGCTGGAGCGGGTTGAACACGGCTGCCTGGAGCCGGAGTGTGCCCTGGGCTGCATTGAGGATGGAATGCTGACAGTGTACGCCACCACCCAGTCTCCCTTTGAGATCCGGCGGATGCTGAGTTACATCATGGCCATGGATGAGAGTGCCATCAAGGTGGTGGGCACCCATCTGGGCGGCGGCTTCGGCAGCAAGTGCGACGCCCACATCGAGGCGGCTGCTGCTGTGGCGGCCCATGTGATGAACGGTCCGGTGATGATCACCCTGGACCGGCGGGAGTCCCTGCTGCTGTCCACCAAGCGCCACGCCTACCATACCAGCTATAAAGTCGGTTTTAACGCCGACGGCACCTTCTCCTATCTGGACGCATCCCTGTGTTCTGACGCCGGCCCCTACAATAACCTGAGCGGCGGCGTGCTGATGCAGAGCTGCATTTTTGCCGGCGGCCCCTACCACATCCCCAACATCTCGGTGAAGGGCAAGGCGGTGCGGACCAACAATGTGCTGGGCGGCGCATTCCGAGGCTTTGGCATCAACCAGGGGGCTATCTGCATCGAGACCCTGATGGATGAGGCGGCGGAAAAGCTGGGCTTGGACCCCTTTGAGATCCGCCGGCGCAACGCCCTGCGTATCGGCTCCCGCACCGTGGGCGGCGAGCTGCTCAAGCACAGCGTGGGGCTGGTGGACACCATCAACCTCTGTGAAAAGCTGACCCGGGAGGCGGTGGCAGAGTATGCGCCGCTGTACCCCCAGGGAGACAAAGTCCTGGGCGTTGGTGTGGCCAGCGGCTACAAGAATGTAGGCGTGGGCAAGGGCGTGCCTGACGACGGCGGCTGTATCCTTACTATCAAGGAGGACGGCCGCCTGGAGATGCGGGTGTCCGGTATCGACATGGGCCAGGGCTTCCGCACCGCCATGCTCCAGATCTGCGCCGAGGCCACCGGCTGGAAGACAGAGGACATCGATGTTATCTCGGGTGATACCTCCCGTACTCTCCGGCATGGACAGGCAGTCAGTGAGCGGCAGACCCTCAACTCGGGCCGCGCCGTGGTGGAGGCGGCCGCCCGCCTGAAGGCGGAATGTGAAGCCAAGCCCTGGAAGCCTGGGGAGCGGAGGCAGGCGGAGTATTACTTCGTGGCGCCCCCTACTTATAAGCTGGAGGACGAGGAGGCCCGCCGCACCCAGGGCGATGAGTACCGCAATTATCCCGCCTACGCCTACACCACCCAGGCCGCCATCGTGGAGGTGGACAAATCCAACGGCAGGGTGAAGGTGCTGAAGGTTGTGGCGGCTCACGATGTAGGCCGGGCCATCAACCCCCATATCATTGAAGGCCAGATTGAGGGCAGCTGTTCTATGGGCATCGGCTACGCCCTTCAGGAGTCCTTCCCGTCGGAGAACGGGGTGCCTGTTAACCTGTATTACGGCAAGCTGGGCCTGCCTAAGGCAGGGGAGACTCCGGCCTATGAAATCGCCCTGGTGGAGGACCCGGAGCCTCTGGGGCCCTTTGGCGCCAAGGGTATCTCCGAGGTGGCCACTGTGCCCATGACCCCGGCGGTGCTCAACGCCATCCACGACGCCATAGGCGTGAGGATACGCCAACTGCCCGCCACACCTGAGCGGCTGCTGGAAGCCATGCGTCGGGGATAAGGAGGTCGGGCGGCAATGCTCAGCGTTAAAAGCCTGCTGGGGCTGGAGTGCTTCCAGTGTATCACGCTGGAGGCGGGGAAGGGCGGGCTGCACCGCCGTATCTCCTGGCCCAATATCGCCCAGACGGCCAGCATCCGGGAGTGGCTGGTGGGCGGAGACGTAATACTGATGAGCGGGGTAGGGCTGGACCACTCCGCCGGATTCCTCAATGGCCTGATTGAACAGGCTGTCGCCGGGGACGCCGCGTGCCTCATCGTCCTGCTCCACCAGGACCTAATTCCCGAGATTCCGCCGGAGACCGCAGCTTATGCAGACGCATGCGCATTTCCACTGTTTTCCGCGCCCTGGGACCTCCAGTTGGCCACACTGATAGGCGAGGTCTCATCCCTCATTCTCCAAGACCAGTACGGCGAAAACCTGATGAACGAGCTGCTGGAAATGCTGCTGTTCAAACGGGAACTAATTCCGGAGGATTTAATGCCCAACCTGGTGGAGAAGTACCGCCTGAAGGGCCCGCACATTGTGGTGACTGCTGCGTGCAGCTGGGTTAACAGGGGTGTGGACACACCTATGCGCCTGGCGGAGCTGCCCATTCGGCGGCAGGTCAACAGCATGATGATACAGATCCTGAAAGGGGCTTTTCCCCACACCTATTACATCAATCGGGACTGGAATCTGATATTTCTCATTGGACTCCAGCCTGGCCGGGAATGGCAGCTCCGCCAGGCATTGCAGGCAATTCGGAGCCGGGCGGCAGAGGCCTATCATAACCTGCGGGTGCGATTTGGCGCAGGAAATATTTATCGGGAGCCTGAGCAGTTTGCCCGCAGCTGTCAGGAGGCCACCAAGGCCCTGAGCCTGTGCGGCGAGGAGAACATTACCTTTTTCTCTGATCTGGGTATCTTCCAACTGCTGATGGAGCTGCCTGATCAGCGGCGCATCCGGGAGTACGCGGCCGAAGCGCTGGCACCTCTGCTGGAATATGACGCAAAGTATAAGAAAAATCTGCTGCGAACTCTGGAGATCTATCTTCAGACCAATTGCAGTTATAAGAAAACAGCGGAGATGATGTATCTCCACCGCAATACGCTGACCTATCAGATTGATAAAATCCGCAGCCTGCTGGGCGTGTCCCTGGAGGATGCGGAGGTACGTAACCATCTCTACAACTGCCTGAAGCTCTATCGGTACAGCCGGGAGCGGCAGGGTGTTTTGCTGGAGAACGGTGTGTGAACGGCACGAGATGGAGAATCGTTGTCCAAGCATGGCATTCAAGGCATGTCAGAATAAAACCATATTTTTAAGGAGGACATCCAGATGAAAGCGTACTTCAACAACGTGCAGAAAGAGGTTCCCCAGCAGCTCCGGGAGGTGTTTCTTGACCCCAAGGACACTGCGGTCATCACCATCGATATGCACGATGGACATCTCTCCGAGGACCCTGATTGCCCCTGCCCCTCTCCCCGCGGCCGCGAGATCGTGGAGCCTCTGAACAATTTTATGGCCGAGTGCCGCAAGCTTGGCATGCCCATCATCCATGTGCGCTCCACTCTGCGCAGGGATGGTGCGGACGAGAAGCTCTATCCATCCGCCTGGCGCATGGTGTTCCCCATGACTGTGGGCGAGATCCCCAATATTGCCGAGCACGCCCTGGAGGGGACCCGTTGGAATAAGATGTCCATTGACGTCCATGATGAGGACTACATGGTCACCACCAAGAAGCGCCTGTCCGCCTTCTATCCCACCGACATGGAATTGCTGCTGCGCAACCTGGGCATCCGCCGGGTGGTGCTCACCGGCTGCATGACCGACTGCTGCGTTATCAACACCGCCTTTGACGCTGCCAACCGGGACTTCCGCGTGGTAGTTCCCCAGGATCTGACCCGCGGCTCCGAGCACTTAGAGATCCCTGCCCTTCAGATGATCTCCCTCCACCTGGGCCTGGTGGTGGACTCCGCCGACCTGCTGGAGTACTGGAAGCGGGCCCTGTAACGGAATGGGGAGGGGAATCGTATGAAACACACGCCCAAAAGCCTGATCCTGCGCTGCCTGGTTATTCTTCTGGGGACCATTATAGCGGCCTTTGGATGCGCGTCCTTTGTCAAGTGTTCTTCTCTGGGCCTGGCACCTGTGGACGCCTTCATCATGGGGCTGGGCGGCAAACTGGGCACCAGCTACGGCGTAACGCTGAACATCGTCAACATCATCCTCTTTGTCTTTTTGCTGATCTTTAATCGCAAAATGATCCACTTCGGCACTGTTATCTACACCCTGCTGGTGGGCACCTTCTCCGACCTGTTTATCGCCCTGCTCACCCAGGTGCTGGGGGAAGACCCGGCGCTGCCGGTCAAGGTGGTCCTGCTCCTCATCGCGGTAGTGACCTTCGCCTTCGGACTGGGCCTCTACCAGTCTGCTCAGCTGGGCGCCGGTCCCATCGACGGCTTCAACCAGACTATCTCCAAGTGGACCAAAATTCCCCTCAAGTACGAGCGGATTGGCTGTGATGTGCTCATGGCCCTGATGGGCTTCCTGCTGGGCAGCACCATCTTTGTGGGCACGATTCTGGGTATGTTTGCCGTAGGTCCCATCATGGGGCCCACCATCACCCGGCTGGCCCCTGTGGTGGACAAGTGGGCAGACGGGGATTCCGCCGAAGCGAATAAAGTCTCCGGCTGAGCTCCGACCAAGTACAAATTGCAAAAACTGAACGGGTCCGGTAAAAACGGACAGTGACAAAGTGCCCCCTGATGTAGAAAAACAGAACTGCATCAGGGGGTATTGTTATGGAGGAGAGGCGCCGGGCCAGCGGCGCCTCTCCTCCTAAAACTTGATACTTTCTTTTGTGCCGGCCCTACAAGCTGGGGCAGTTCAAAGCGCTGGCCGGAGCTCTTGACGCGCATTACATTCCCATAGTATCCGAGAGATTTTCCACGACCTCCCCCACAGCCTTGATGGCCTTATCGGCAGCCCGCTTGATCTCGCGTTTCCTGGAGCCTGTCATAGCCATCCCCAGGGCGGCTCCGGCCACCATTCCCATTCCAATGCCAGCGATAAATTGGTGCTTTGTCATAGCTTTATGCCTCCTATTACAATAAATTTGGACAGGAAAGCCGGGCAGCCAGTCCGGCTTTCTTTCCATCTCGTGCCTAAGCTA
>NZ_CALXGI010000052.1 GCF_944387805.1 uncultured Pseudoflavonifractor sp.
GCGGCTTGATTTTGTGTTGCCTTTTTCGCTGCCTCCAAAACCTGAAATTTCTACTTGACTTTTGTTAGCAGGTCTTTTCATATATTCCGCAGACATCGCAGCGCCGCAGCCGTTCCGCAGGCCCATGGCCGGGTGACCAGTGCAGCTGTCGGGAGACTGCCCATGTTCTTGTTTGTGCTGTTTTGTGGCGATGCATTGATAGAGCAGCGTTTCGGCATTACACCCTTCTCCACAGGAGCTGATTGTGCTCAAACTGTGCGGCCAGACTGCCGGTATCCTTCAGCCAGGACAGATAGGAGCGTACCGTGCTGCCCACCAGAACATACTGCTCAAAGTTCATGGTCAGGCCGTATTCAGTAAACAGCTGCTGTAGAATTGCCTCAAAACAGAGGGGAACAGAGCAGATATCTGCAATTTTCCCGGCAATTTCCCACACCTTGTCGATATTGTACTGTGCCAGCGGGGCGATGTCCTCCGTGGCCTCTGCATGAGCTGGGACAAACATCTTTGCCGGCATGGTTTTGACACGCTCCAGCGTCTCAAGGTAAGCAGCCACATCGTAGATAAATCCAATCTGATATTTGTCAAGGGTCTCCCGGCTGGACAGGCAGTCAGCCAGATAGACCACATCGTCCGGTGTGCGAAAGCCCACCATGTCGAAGAAGTGGCCCGGCAGAGGGATGAGTGCGAAGCCCTGAGGCAGGACGTCTGCTGTCAGCGGAGCCGCGTCGCTCTCCTGAGCCAGGAGAAACTTGTGGCGCAGGTCCTTACAGGGAAAGCCGCCGTACAGAAAGGCGGGCTCCAGAACCGGATGCCGGGTAAAATCCCGCTCAATGCCTGGGGCGTAGATTCTGCATCCAGTCTGGCCCTGGAGATACCGGTTGCCGCCGATGTGATCGGCGTTGGAATGGGTGTTGTAGATGGCGGTCAGGCGCCAGCCGCTGGCGTCCAGAAGCTGCCGCACCTTGCGGCCGGCATCCTTGTCGTTTCCGCTGTCAATCAAACATACCTCCTTATCGCTCAGTCTGACCAGACCGATTTTGGCGGGACTTTGGATATAGTAGCTCCGCCCGGAAACGTGGATCAATTCGTACAAGGCAATGGCCTCCTTTTGGCGCGTCCATGCGGCACGGCGAGGCAAAGAGAAAGGAAACTGCCGCCATGCTGTGGCGCAAATTTTCTGTCAGTGCATGAAAGACATTATAGCACAGCGGCGTACGAAATACCACGGAAGACCAATTCAAAGAGAGGGGAAACGGCTGGCTGCGCGGCTGTTCAAGGGCGGCAGGCCAACGCTCCGGGTGCAGACAGGGAAGGAGCGGCAGGCGATTCTGGACTAGAGCCGGGAAATGGGACGCTGCGCCCGGATGCGGAGAGACATGGATATTTGTCGCCTGACAGGCGACCTCTGAGAGGAAGAATCCTCCTATACTGTTAGCAGCAAGGCAGGCAACACAGAATAGGGGGATTTGAGAATGAAAAAGAATTTGACGGAACTGGTATTTATTCTGGACCGCAGCGGCTCCATGCAGGGGCTGGAAGGGGACACCATCGGCGGCTTCAACGCCATGCTGGAAAAGCAGAAGCGGGAACCTGGCCAGGCATATGTCTCTACGGTTCTCTTTGACGACCAGACTGAGATGCTCCACGACCGGATGCGGCTGGAGGATGTTCAGCCCATCACCCGCAGAGAGTACTATGTCCGGGGCTGCACCGCTCTGCTGGACGCCGTGGGCGGAGCCATTCACCACATTGGGAACATCCACAAGTATGCCCGCCCTGAGGACGTGCCGGAGCACACCCTCTTCGTCATCACCACCGACGGTATGGAGAACGCCAGCCGCCGCTATTCGGCCCGGAGGGTGAAGGAGATGATCCGGCGCCAGAAGGAGAAATACGGCTGGGAGTTTCTCTTCCTGGGGGCCAACATCGACGCGGTGGAGACGGCGGGGAGCCTGGGCATCACTCCCGACCGGGCGGTGAAGTACCACTGCGACAGCGAGGGAACCCGTCTCAACTATGAGGTGGTGAGCGGCGCTGTGTCCGCAGTCCGGTGCAGCGCGCCTTTGGACGAGCACTGGAAGGACGCTATTGAAGAGGATTTCCGCAATCGTCGGGGCGGCCGACGCTGACGGAAGAGATCGTATCTGAACCCATGCTTCAGTATGCCGTCCGGGCCAGGAAAATTTGCCAAGAAAAACCGCCGCTTTCGTCCGGTTTCCTGACATGCCCTTCTGTGATGTGCTATACTGGAGAGTATCAGACAGTAACATCTGTTTTCAGGAGGCAAAGCATGACCTATTCCGAAAAAGAGCTGCTGGAGGCCAAGCGGCAGATTGACTCCACCCTGCACAAGCTGCGGGAGACGGTTAAGACGCTGGAAGGGAAAGAAAATCCTGCCCGCTGCCGCGCCCAGATTACCCTGGCCAAGCGCCGTATTCAGGCCTTTGCCATTGCCATTTCTCTCATCGAGGGAGAGCTGGAAAAGCTGTCCGCAGCCTCGTCCTGAGCGGAACGGGCAAGAGGCATCTCTTCACTTGTTCCATGCTGCATCGATCCGCTCCAGCCCCATCCCCAGTCCTTCAAAGCCCACGCAGCGGCTGGGGCGGGTATTGACGGCGAGGTCCAGCAGGGGCTGGGCCTGGCCGGCGGTGTCCAGACACAAATCCAGGGCCAGCACATCCTCCCACGCACGGTTGAGAAAAGCCACCTCCCGGCGGCCGTGAGTGCGGGTGATTTCCATATGCCCTGCCTGATGGAGATATTTCTCCACCTGATTTGACGCAAATCCAGCCGCTGTGAGACTGTCAAACAGTCCCTCCCGGAACAGGCCGGGGATATCTGTCCACTGGAGGGGAGATACATCATAGCGCACGAAGGTGTAACGGCTGTGACAGTGGACGGAAAGCAAGCACCTGCGCCCCCGCAGGTCGATGACATGGAGGTCCCAGCAGAAGCGCCGGTCCGGCTCTGTGCCGCAGGCCGGCGTTTTTGCTTTCAGAAACCGCTGAAGGGGAAAGGTCAGCCCCAGTTCCATCACTTCGCCTCATGGGGGATGGAGATCTTTTCCACGTGGAGCGTCCCTTCTGTCAGATCCGCCGTCATCATGGTAATCTCCTGGTGGAACCGCCGGGGACCGCAGGAGCCGGGATTGAGCCACAAGATGCCGCCCCGCTCCTCCTGCACATACTTGTGGGAGTGGCCGAACACCACCACATCCACCCCGGAGAGGTCTGCTGGGACCTCCTTTCTGTTGTGGACCATGTAAAAGTTTATGCCGTTCAGAGTAAAGGTGAGGTCGTGGGGAATATCCTCCGCCCACTCCCTGTCGTTATTGCCCCGGACGATGTAGACCGGGGCGTATTTCCGCAGCTCGTCCACAATGCTCTGCCTGTTGATGTCGCCGCCGTGGAGAATGACGTCGGCGTGTTTCAGATATTCTGTCACCTCTGGCCGCAGCAGGCCGTGGGTGTCGGAGAGAATGGCAAGTTTCATGGCATGTATGTTCCTTCCCGACTGTGCTGTCCCCAGTATACCAGATTTTGCAGTCTGCTGAAAGAACTATATTTTCTCCTTGACTTTGACGCTCCGTCAACTGCTACACTGTCCATAAGGAGGGAGTTTTATGGAATATTCCATTCAGGAGCTGTCGCGCCTGTCCGGGGTGACTACCCGCACCCTGCGCTGGTACGACCAGATTGGACTGCTGAAGCCCAGCCGTGTGGCGGAGAGCGGCTACCGCTATTACGGCGGTGCGGAGGTGGACCGGCTGCAGAACATTCTCTATTACCGGGCCCTCGGGGTGGAGCTGGCCCGAATCAAGGAATGTCTGGACGATCCCTCCTTTGACCGTCTGGCCGCCCTGCGAACCCATCTGACAGCCCTGGAGGCGGAGCGGGAGCGGCTGGAGAAGCTGATCCGATCGGTGAAAGACACCATTGGGGCGGAAGAAAGGAATGAAATCATGAGCGACGAGCAGAAGTTTGAAGCATTCAAGAAGCGGGCCGTGGCGCATAATGAAGAAGCCTATGGGGCGGAAATCCGCGCCGAGTACGGCGACCAGGAGGTAGATGAGGCCAACGCTGCGGTAATGAATCTGACCCGGGAGCAGTATCAGGAGTGGACAAACCTGGGCCGGGAGATTCAGAAACGGCTGGAGGCGGCGGTTCAGGGGGGATTGTCCCCGGAAGGGGAGGCGGGGAAGGAGATCACCGGCCTTCACCGCCGGTGGCTCACCATCACCGGAAACCGGTATGACCCGGTCAGGCACCGGGGGATTGCGGAGCTCTATGTGATGGATGAGCGGTTTGTTGCCTACTATGACAAGCGCCTTTCCGGCTGCGCCCGCTTCCTGCGGGATGCCGTGGCCCACTGGGCAAGCTGAAAAAGGAGACCGCCCGGGCTGACTGCCCGGGCGGTCCTGCGTTTTATAAACGGCCTCCGACTTGCATCGTCCGGCCGAAGCCGTTGCGGCAGAACATTTGGCGGGGCGCGCCGTCGTCACAGATGTCCGCGCCGGTGATGAAGCCTGCCTTAACGGCTCTGCCAATGTCCCAGGCGCCGCCGGTAAGGACAGCGCTGCTGTTCTCAAGCATGGAGCTCCTTCTCAGTCCGAATCCTCGTCCAGGGCTTCCACCAGAAAGCTCACCGGACGGAAGCCGTCATTGCAGGAGAGCATGGCGGACCTGGGATTCTTCATCCAGCCGTCATAGAAGTTCTCCCCGCCGTGGCTCAGGGCCAGTACAAAAGGGGAGAGGGTATCCCAGGCGCTCTGGCAGAAGCCCTCCGGCCGTTCCCAGCCGTTGGCGATGAAAACCTGCCCCTCTTTCATGCCGCAGGCGTGGGAGACAGGGTTCTCATACCGGGCCATCAGGTCCGGATATTGAGTGATGCGCATGACTGTGATTCTGCACTTTTTCATATGATAATCCCCTCGCAGTGGTCCAGCTCATGCTGGATGATCTGGGCTGTCCAGCCAGTGAAGGTTTTCAGCCGTACCTGGAAATGCTCGTTCTGCCAGCGCACCTTGATGGACTGCCACCGCCTGGCCGGGCGGGTGCCGCTGAGGGAGAGGCAGCCCTCCACTGTATCGTAGGGTCCGGATTTTTTGATGATCTCCGGGTTGAACATGACCATGCGGGCCCCCTCGTTGTCAAAGGCGATGATGCGTTTGTTGACGCCGATCATGTTGGCCGCCATACCCACGCAGCTGTCCCTGTGGTGCTCCAGGGTCTCCAGCAGATCAGCGGCGGCGGAGCGGTCGTCCGGTGTGGCGGGCTCCGCCTTCTGAGCCAGGAATACCTCATCCCTGCATATATCACGAATCACGGCAGTCACTCCTTGTCCGGCTGCTGCCCGTCGTGGGCCTGCCACTGGCACTGGGTCATACGCATCTGAGAGAATACCGCCGTAAAGGAGGAGTTCTCCGGCGAACAGGCATAGAGGCCAAAACGGATGACCCCGCCGCCCTTCTGCATGTGGCAGATCCGCATCTGGCTGAACGTGACGCCGTCCTGAGAGCACTCAATCCGGTAATCATCCTCACGGCGGCTGAGGCGGTACCACATGGTGCGGATGCTGCCATCGATGGCAGTGGTGGCCCAGTCAGAGTATCCGCCGTTGGTGACGACGCTGCCAAGATGCTGAAAATCCCCGTTTTCATACTCCACCGAGGCCTTGAGCCAGTTCTCGCTGTCCAGATAGAGGACGATGCCGCACTGGTCAAAGCGGTGCTTGCTGCCGGTGAAGTCGGTCTTGACCACAAAGCTGAAATAGGGCTCTTCCGTCTCCAGCTGTAAGACTGGCGCGCTGTCATTGCGGAAGTGGTAGTAAGTCCGCTGCCAGAGATCGGTGTGAGGCTGGGTGGTGATTTCAATTTGTTCCGGCGAGATGCGGTACTGCTCCGGCGGCCTGGTCCAGATTAGCTTTTCTGCATCAAACTTCATTTCAATTCCTCCATATTTCAGCGTAGCGGTCTGTAAGGGCATTACTCGGGGCGCTATTGCTCCCGCCCCAGCGCCGCCTGGAGCGCAGCGTCGGTGGCCGCCGGGAAGTGCCTGCGTACCTGCCGGCAGATCAGCGCCCCGGACTGTGCAGGCTCCAGACTGTACGCAGAGGAGATGTACTCGCAGCCCCACAGCGCTTCCGGAGTGGCATAGACCGAGATGGGCCACCCGTAGGGCTGGCCCTTTTTGTTGAGACGCTGCCGGAAGTCCCGAATCAGCAGGTAGGTCTCCATCTGAAGCTCAGTGACCGTGCCGTCAAAGTTTTTTTCGCCCTCTCTGCCGAACCCGGCCAGGCGCTTGAGCTCAAAGGAGTACAGCTCGTCCTTCGCGGCGAACTGGTCCATAATGCGCTTTTGACGCAGGCTGGCCAGCTCCTCATCCCAGCGGCTGTCAAAATCATAGCCGTTGCGCCGCCAGTTGGCAAAGTGGGGAAACCACGCTTTGGAAATGAAACCGGCCTTTTTCCCAAAGAACTTGCCGTAGGCCACCTGGCCGCTGCGGGCCATGAGCTGCCTCCACTCCCATGGGTCCTGCTCCGGATTTCCGCTCCACCAGCAGAGGCTGGAGGTGCGCTCCTCGACGGAGAAGCCGTCAATCCCATTCTTGAATAGGGGAAGAAACCCCACCTCGTCTATCCAGCAGATAAGCTCCTGCCAGCTGTGGATACAGGAAGGATTGTCCCAATCCAGCCCCCTCATAATCCACGCGCCGCTTTCAATGGCCATGGTGCCCGCCTCCTCTCCGCACTTTAGAGGCATTATAGCACAACAGAAAAAGAAATGCCACGGCAGGCGGCAGACAGGCGAAGGTGAGCGCGCCAAATAAAGGCGGTTAAGTGAGAAAACAGAGATAACCATGAAATATGGGAGCTCTTTTTCGCCCTTCTCTGCGTCACACTTTCGGCTGTTTCAACCCTTTTTGCAGCATGCGTATGGTAATCGCCGCAATGATGGCGTAGATCAGTGCGCTGGAGACGGCGGAAAGCGGGAGCATGTCGTTTTGGTCTGCCGTTGTCCGCTCCACCATAATCAAAGTATTTTGCAGCGTCAGAATCGCCATTAGTGCGTCGATAAAATTGACTGTCCGCAGCTCTGCCACCAGAATATTTCCGCTGGATCGGCGCCGCTGCCGGGAAATATGAATGGAGGCCATGGTGATTTTCCATGTGGTATAGGCCGCCATGGTGATGGCCGGGATTAGTCCCATGGACACAGGCTTGTCCAGAACCACCATCATGGAGATAGGCAGAATCAGCGCCAAATCCAGCAGCAGAAGCAGTACGGAGCTGATGAGGAAGGTCTGACGGCGGCAGCGGTTTTGCTCCGCCTCAGACCGTGTTTGATTTCTTTTCTCTGTCAGAAGAATGGTGCCACGAATTGCCGTGAGCAGGAGGTAAAATATGCCGATGCTCCCATGCCAGACCGAGCCATAGCGAAAACCCAGGTATCCGTTGTACAGAGCAAAGAGCGCCGTGCAGCCAAAGGATACAGCGGCGCTCACCAGGGTCTGATAGATGTAATCCTCCCGCCATGTCCGGAGAAAGCGCCTGACCCCGCCCTTATTTCTCATGGCTGCCTCTCCCGGACCGCACGCAGGACTCGATGATATCGGAAACCATCTCCACATCATCCCTGCAGTCCTGCTGCAGCCATTCCTTGACAATGGCGACAATTCCCTCTATGTAGTAGGCAATATAATAGGGACGATAGGCAGCCGGGATCTCAAACCGCTCCAGAATAGGGCTGAGGATATACTGCTTCAGCTTCTCATACCGGGGAAGGGACTGCATGCTGACCGGATTCCGAAATGCCGCCCGATAGATTTTCTTGTTGTCCCTGATAAAGCGGAGATAGGGGAGAAGATATTTTCGGGTGACCAATACCAGTTCTTCCCGGTCCCGGCTGTCTATGCCGCGCAGGATATTCTCCTCCTGCTGCGGAAAATAGGAGCGAAAGCGCTGAGTGATCATCTCCAGAGTCTCATTCACCAGGTCGCCAATGGTCTCATAGTGCAGATAGAAGGTGGAGCGGTTCACGCCGGCCTGGCGGCAGATTTCCTTTACCGTAATATATTCCAGGTCCTTCTTCTCCAGCAGTGCGATGAGCGCCTCGTCCATTCGTAGGGCAGTATTGAAGTATTTGCTCTCAGATTTGTTCATCTGCTGCCCTCCTTGCGTTTATTCAGCCGATTCGCTGATCTCCCGGGCCAGCTGCATAATTTCAAAGGCATATTTTTCCTTGCCGGACCGCAGAAGCTTCTTGTAGATGGGGTAGTTCAGGCCCACACCGACGATGCCCAGAATTCCAAGAAGGATTCCGGCGCCCGTCATCAAAATGCCGCCGCTTCCAATCACCTGCATGGAAAGGCACATTCCGAAGCCGAGGACCAGGGTCATCAGTATGCCGAAAGTGTAAGCAAAGATGTTGGCCGGGCCTTTCGCTTTCCGGTCCAGCTTTCTCAGAGCGACGACCTTCGAGGTATCCTTGGGGGCGTATTCGTTGGCGATGGCTTCCGCGAAAATTTTATCTGTGTTCATGGTGATATTCTCCTCTTATTATGATTGATTCTCTGCAGCTGCTGATATTATCATAGCGGATGCAGGGTCAAAAGAGAACAACACCTTTCTCCTTTTGTGCCGATTTTAACCGAGGATGAATTCTAACCCGGAGAGAGGGCGGCTTGCTTTTCCGTCAGAACTACGGCGCCTGCACTTTGCTTCGGGGACGGAAGGCCATATTCCTCCGGGCGCATGCTCATATCTATTTCTTCTTACTCTGCCCGTTTAATGGGCAGCCGAATGACGGTTTTCAATTTTTCCGGCTTGCACCGCCGTACATCGCTCAAATAGATCTCGTGGTGGAACCGGCCTTCTCTGAAATCCAACGCGCAGCCCTGTCCCCTGGCGTATGCCTCCATGGCAGCCACGGTAGCGGGTTCATTGTCGTAGGGACCGATGTGCATACACTGGACGCACAAGCCCTCCTCCCAGGGGAAGAACTCCACCGGAGAGAAGTCCTGCCGCTTCTTCTCCGCAGCCTCCCGGACAGCCCAGTCAAAGGCATCCCTTGTCACAAACTCCGGCAGACGGATGAGGGAAATCCACCGGAAGTCCGCCTTGCGTGTGCAGTCCACGCCCTGTGTACCCGCCTGCCACCACAGACCCTCCAGAGGCGGCACCACATAGTCGAAGTAGCCTTCCAGTTTGTGCGTTCCCAGCTTGCTCATTTTGATGGTAAAGGCCACGGCATAGAGCATCCCCAGGGCCTGCTTGTAGGCGCCATTTTCCTCGTTGGGATCACCCTGCCCCCGCACCGCCAGGAAGTTCATGGCGGGCACGGTGACGATGCCTGGTGCCCTGGGCGGCAGGTAGAACTCCTTGTACTTCTTCTTATAGTCAAAGGCCATAGTCATTTCCTCCTTTTTTTCGGTTGCTCCTGAAGGGCCAGACAGGTGAGGCGGGTGAGGGCGGTCATGGTGTCCCGGTTGTCCACATCCTCCACCCAGATATAGTCCCTGGCCCCCTCGTGGGGCGGAGCCTTGGGCAAATTGGGAAACGCGGCCTCTCCAGCCGGAGTGCTCTTGACAAAAAGCTGGTCGTCACAGATGACGGCAAAGAATACATCGTCGCAGTAGAGGCCGTATTCGCCAAACATCCTCCGGCTGCGGATGGCGCCCGCCTCCCGCAGCTGCTCGGCCACATAGTCCACAAAGTCCTGATGAGACGCCGTACTAATCCCTCCTTCGGTAACGGCAGACTAATGCTTCAGTCAGGTCCCTCAGCTGTTCCCGCAGTTCTTCCGGCTCCAGCAGCTCCGCCTTATCTCCAAAGGTGAGCACCCAGCTGAGCACGCTGTCGGCGTCGGGAAAGCCGCCGGTAAAGCGCAGCCTGCCGTCCGGTTCCACGGTGAAACGGTCCGCGCCGTATTCCTCCACCAGCCGCCAGCGGCAGGCGGGCTCAAAGAGAACGGTGACCTGGTACTCCGCTGGAAAGATCTGCTCCGGCTCCAGGTCGGGAAGCGGTGCAAAACGGGGCTCAAAGGGTTCTCCGGCGGTGAGCTCCGTCATGCGGTTGAGTTTGAAGAGACGGAAATCCTCCCGCATCCGGCACCAGCCCCACACATACCAGGTGGACCAGTGGAACACCAGGTAGTAAGGTTCAACGGTGCGCGCCGTCTCCCCTTTTGGGGAGAAGTAGGTAAAGCGGATGGCGCGGCGCCGCTCTATGGCCTCCTGGATGAGCTCGATTTTCGGCGGCAGGCTGGTCTTGTACCAGGAGGAGAGGTCGATGAGCATGTGAGCGCCGCCGGGCAACAGGCCGCTTGTCCCGGCAGACAGCTTCTCCATCAGCTGAGCATAGCGCCGGGTGCCGCTGACGCTGTCCAGACTCCGCAGACCTGCCAGAATAGCCTGCATTTCCGGGGCGGTGAGCAAGGTGCGGTCCACCCGGTAGCCCTCCATGATGGAGATGCCGCCCCCTGTGCCCTGGGCGGTGGAAATGGGGATACCTGCCTGACACAGGGATTCAACGTCCCGCTGGATGGTCCGGCGGGATACCTCGAACTGCTCCGCCAGCTCCGGGGCGGTGACTTTCTCCCGCTGGAGCAGGATGGACAGGATACCGATGAGCCGCTCCAGCTTCATGAGTAACACCGCTCCCTTTCTGTCCGGTTTTTTCTATTATAACACAGGAACATGTCAACTGTCTGTCACGTTTCGCTTGCCTTGCTTTTTCATATCGCCAGGGTATAATAGATGCAGCGGAGGCGACTGTTTTGGGAAAAATCGTGTTATATCTCGCCATGAGTGTGGATGGCTATATTGCGGACGAGCGGGGCGGCGTGGACTGGCTGTCGGGAGACGGCAGTGAGCCGGACGCCCCCGGCAGTTACCCGGCATTTTTGAATACGGTGGATGCCATCATCATGGGCTGGACCACCTATTGCCAGATCATCACGGAGCTCTCTCCAGACCGCTGGCCCTATAAGGGGCGCCCCTGTTATGTGGTAACCCACCGGCAGAAAAAAGACCAGGAGGACATTTTTTTCTGGAATAGGGAACCGGCTGCCCTGGCAGACAAGCTGAAAGCGGAGCACAAGGGAAATATCTGGCTCTGCGGGGGCGCGTCTGTATCCGGACAACTGCTGAAAGAGAACCGCATTGATAAGCTGTGGCTGTCGATCATCCCCACGGTGCTGGGCAAAGGCGTGGGCCTGTTTCCGGAGTTTTCTCAGAAGCTGCCGCTGAGACTGGTGAAAACGGAACATTGGAACGGGATTGTGGATCTGATATACGAAAAACGGTGACAAGTAATGGACGAGCAATTTATCAACCTGACAGAAGAAAATTTGGATCAGGAGCACCTGTGCTGCATTATCCGCAGTAAGAAGCCCCACCCCGGCGTGGAGGCCAAACGGGCCTGGCTCAGAGAGCGGCTGAAGGAAGGACATGTGTTCCGCAAGCTGGACGCCAAGGGCATAGTGTTCATCGAGTATGCTCCCCTGGAAACCGCTTGGGTGCCGGTGGAGGGGGAGAATTATCTCTACATTTACTGTCTGTGGGTCTCGGGGGACTTCAAGGGTAAGGGCTACGGCAGGCAGCTGATGGAGTACTGCCTGGCTGACGCCAGGGCCAAGGGAAAATCCGGCGTGTGTATGCTGGGAGCAGAAAAGCAGAAGGCCTGGCTCTCGGACCAGGCCTTTGCAGAAAGGTATGGGTTTGAAACGGTGGACAACACTCCGGATGGCTACCGGCTGCTGGCCTGCTCATTTGATGGAACGAAGCCGCGGTTTGCGGAGAACGCCAAACAGCTGGAGATTGAAAATCCGGACTTGACCATTTATTACAGTTCCCAGTGCCCTTATATTTACCAGAGCATAGAACTGGTGCGCAAAACTTGCGGAGATGCAGGGGCGCCTTATACCCTCGTTCCGGTGGATACCCTGGAAAAGGCCAAAGCCTTGCCCTGCGTGTTCAACAATTGGGCTGTATTCTGCGGGGGAAGGTTTGTAACGGTAAATCTGCTGGATGCCGCCGCGCTGAAGCGGCTGCTGAAAAAGTAAGGTGTACGGATGAAAATCAGAAAAGTTGAGAAGAACAAAAAACGGTATCTCGATTTGCTTCTGCTGGCGGACGAGCAGGAGAACATGGTCGACCGCTATCTGGAGCGGGGGACCATGTATGTGCTGGAGGAGGATGGAGTCAAGGCGGAGTGCGTGATAACGGATGAGGGAGACGGCGTTTTAGAACTGAAAAACATTGCTGTGAAGCCGGAATTTCAAGGGAAAGGTTATGGAAAAGCCCTGATAGATTTCTTAATTGGAACTTATACAGGGCGGTATGCGGTACTGCAGGTAGGCACTGGAGACAGTCCGTGCACCATCCCGTTTTATGAATCCTGCGGCTTTCGCAGGCATCACCTGGTCAAGGACTTCTTCACCGGCCACTACGATCATCCGATTTATGAGTGCGGGGTTCAGCTGGTGGATATGGTGTATCTGCAAAGGAGGCTGTGAAACGCGGAGCGCCCGGACAACGGACGCTCCGCGGGTATATCAAATTCTATTGTGCAGCAGGCAGAGCATACGCCCGCCGGACGCAAATCCGCCTAAGAGGATGACAGGTGTTCTGTCAGTTCAGCGTTTTCCGGAAGCGTACTCGCCCATGTGAATGTCCACCACACCTCTGGGCGGCTGAATCAGAGCATCCTCATACCGGCACTGCCATTGGATCTCCCGGCTCATTTGCCCAGCCACTATGCCGTCTATTGTCTCTCCATCCTCGATGGGGTTATCATTTGCCAGAATATACGACGCTGCATTATAGGCGTGGTTTACTACCCAATTGGGATCCATTCCGTGGAAATGGTATTGCAGGTCCGGCAGGAACAGCGTACCCATGCCCACCGTATCAATCAGCATATCCGTGGTGCCCTGAATGTTGAAGAATCGTACATTGACGCCAAAACGAATAAAGCGATCCGGTCCCTTAATCTGATGAGCGCGCACATCCTCGGCCAGCAGCAGTTTGCCGCAGTTCTGAAAGTAGAATGCCTGGCAGGCAGGATACAGCTCAGCAAGGGCCTCTACAAAGTCAGCGTCCAGATTGGCCCGCTCCAGAGCCGGGAGCGCCGCCGCCAGCATGTCGGTGGCTACGACCTGATACCGGCACTCCCGGAAGATCCGCTCGCGGTCCTCCCGGCAGTCCCACATCTGGCTCATAAGGAACGCATCAAAGCCCTTGCCCTTAAATTTGCAGCATCCCATCACCATCAGCTGTACCGGAGCTCTGCCGTCCTTAAATTCCGCAATATGCTCCAGTGCAGCAAAGCCTGCTGTCTTTTTATCGTGGCAGAAGCACTCCACAGGGCCGATGTGCTTTTCCATTACGGCGGTCATGCTTTCTTTCTCCGGCATGGCCGCTGGTTCTTTGAACAGCATCTGAATGAGATAGGGGCCGCCGGGACGAGGGACATTTTTATCGTCCAGATTCTGCTGAAATACTTCGTCGCTCATTTGGTCTCCCCCCTGGTTAAATGATATATAGTCTGCATCCTGTCTGTACCCCAATATTGTTACGCTCTCTTTAGAGATTGTTTCAGAAACATGGATTCTTCTGAGTTTCTGGAACATAGACTCCCTGTCCTGCTCGGCCAGCGCACTTCACTTACCAAATACACATCAGGTATAACTGCCTTTGAAAAACCATAGCTACCCTTGGACCGATGCAGCTTCGTTTTTTGTGCGTGGCGGATGCGGTATTTAAGTTTGGACAAATCGCTGAAGGGAGTACCGCCCTATCCGGGCGGAAGCCTTGCCTAAATACACTTAGGGTATTGATTGGCTAAAAGCTGATGCGCTACTATTTTTCCCAGCCCTCAATAAAATGTGGCACCATATCTGTTATGACTTCAAAAAGCGATTCACCAGAGATTACAGCAAAATGGATCAAATTATAATCAGAATAAACCCCCTTCGAACTATCTTTTATTTTTTCTGCATAGCTTGATTTCTCCACCAAGAAGAAAGTCCAATCCGAGGCTATGAAATGCCCCTCTTCATCAACTACATGATCCATAGTCCCAAGTGCAGAAAGTTCATCCATACTGCGGTAGGCATATACTGCCCCCGGAAACTCAATGCAAATTTTTGAATCGTCTTCTGTGCTGACTAAGAATATATATAGGCCGCTTTCATCATCCACAATCTTTTTTATAAAGTATTTTTGCTGAACCGAAATATTAGGTTCCCATTTTATCCATTGGTCCCTCACAGAAAACAGTTCCTCCTATGTTATTTGTACCTTATTTCAATTTGATGTGATGCGCCTTCAAGAATTTAGAGGGTTGGGCTTTTCTCAGAACTACCAGGATGAGTTGCATTTTTCTATTTTTGATAGTTTTCCTATCTGGCCCGTTCCTCATTTAGTATCCATATATTTCCAAAATTAGTGATCAGCTAAAACACCATAGTCCCCGCCCCATATCCACAAATTTCCGTTTTCTTGCAAACCTATTCCGTGATGATGTCCAACTGCAGCTTGTAATGTATGCCCCATAATCAGTTCAGGTTTTTTAAGAAAAGAGGATGACTTCCCGTTGCCGCATTGGCCTAAATCATTTCTTCCCAAAGAAAATAATCTTCCCCAGTAATCTCTCATTGCGTAGTCTGAATTTCCAGTCAATTCATAATCCCGCAAAGCATATCCATCGATGAACGACTTTAGAAGAGCGAGTGTGGGTTGTGCTAAGTACAGCGAAGGCCTCGCTTGAATCTCTCTCAATTTTTTTAAAATGGCATTCATTCTTTTGCCTCACACACTAAAAAGGAATCTCTGTCACCGCTTTGCTCCGACACCATCAAAGATAGTAAGACAAGTTTGTTTGGAAAATCCAGAGGAGGATACGTTACAATATACCAGTCCAGAATAGAACGCAGAAATATCCAGCCATATCAACGGTATGTGGGCCAGAAACAAAAAGAGTGCTGTGTTATTTCAAATTATATCACATTGTCTGCCGGTTCCGGCTGGAAAGCGCTTTTGTGACTCTGGGTTTGGAATATTGTAACGCTGCCAAGACGGTTAAGCAAGTCTTTTCTACCCGACGGACGACTCAATTCTTGGCACGTCATATTCAAAGAATAAGCCTACCGGCCCAGCAGCCACTGAATCCCGGTGGCGGTTCGCTCGGTGCCCTGGACAAAGTGGTTACCGGGGTTCAACTGAAACACCGTATCGGCACCTTTGCTCTGGTAGAAAGCCCGGAGTTCCTCTGTGTTCTCCTGAACAGTTTTCAGAATTGGGTTGAAGGTTTTAGCCTCCTTGCCTCCAAGGAAGAAGTACATGCAGTCCGGCTGCCGTTTCGGCTCATGGATGAAGATGTACTCCTTGAAACCGGGAAACCACAGGGAACCGGACATACACCCACCCGTGAGAACACATCCGCCTGGCAAATGAAGACCAAACGGATCGTTAAGCGCATCTGCGCGTTCCTCTTATGTTTCTCCCTGCTGGCGGGGCTGTTGCCCATGACGGCGTTGGCGGCGGAAAACGTGCCCTACATCTTCTACACCTATGAGGGCAGTACCCTGACCCCGCATGACGGAGTTGCGGGAACGGCCACGGAGGTAACGGCAAGTGACCAAACATGGGACTCCGGCTGGTACGTTGTCAGCGGCAATGTCACCATTCCCTCCCGCGTCACCGTCACCGGCGACGTCTGCCTCATTCTGGCGGACGACTGCACCCTGGATGCCAACGCAGGCATCGAAGTGGCTAACGGCAACTCACTGACCATCTATGGCCAGGAGAACGGCTCCGGCATCCTCAACACTACCGCCCCAAGCAGCACCAGAGACGGTACGGGTGGCAGCGCTGGCATCGGCCAGACGGGGGCGACTATCGGCTGGGCCGGGCGCAGCGGTGAGATCGCCATACACGGTGGAATAGTGACCGCCAAGGGTGGTAACAAAACCAGCGGCGGCGGCGGCGCGGGTATTGGTGGAGGCGGTAGTGCCGCGAAAGGGATCGGTGGAGGTGCCTTTGCAACCGGCGCAAACAGTACAGCGGTGATTTTCGCCAGCAGCATCAGCGACAACGATAATACAACCAGCTGGTGCGGCCTGATTTTCGCGCAGACTGAGGGCAAAATCTACGGCGGCGATTCCTTCGCCGTCTCCAGCAATCTGGATATTCCCGAGGGGTATACCCTCACCATTGAGGAAGGAAAGACGCTGACAATCAATTCCGGCTCCACCTTGACCGTGAGGGAAGGCGCGATGCTGACCGTGGAGGGAACCCTGACCAACAACGGCACCCTCTCCAACAACGGCACTATCATCGACAACGGCACATTATCGGGTATTGGCAGCGGCGACGTGCGTTACCCCAGCACTCTGGCGGTGACACTTTCCCCCAGCTCTGCTGCTTACGGCGGGAACATTACCATCACCGCAACGGTGACAGCTGATAGTAATTTCAGAGGCGACATTTCCAACGATACAGTAACTTTCTGCCTTGGCGATGCCCGGCTGGGTATAGGCACTCTTGCGAATACAGGCAGCTGTACTTACACCGCTTCGCTGACCGAAACCATTGAGAACACAGGCAACATCACTTGGTCTGTCGGCAGCAGTACCAACATCATCACCGCCCAATTCAGCGGCGTGGCGGGGAGCGGCGACACGCACGGCCTCGCCGCCAGCACCGGTACCGCTACCCTGACCTTGAATAAGGGGACGCAGAGCGCAGTGCCCAGCGCGCCCAGCGGCGCAAGCAGCGTGTCGGCCAACAGCGTCACGCTGAACGCCGTCACCGGGGACACCACCACTTACGGCACTATTCAATACGGCTACACCACGGGCGATGAAACCTCTGTCCTGACAGATCGCTGGCAGACTGGGATGACCTTTAATAATCTGCAAGCTGGTACGGCCTATACCTTCTACACCCGGTTTGCCGGTTTGCCGGGAATGACTACTATGAGCCGTCCGGCCCCAGCAGCTCCGGCACCACCATCTATACCGCCCATGCCACCCCAACCGGGACAGAGGGATATTCTATCAACTATGCGACGGAAACTGTGACGGCGTCGAACAATTATGAGGTGAAATTGCCCGGCAGCGATACCTGGACAGGCAGCGGCACCGCTCTGTCTATTACCCCCGGCGGCAACTTCCAGGTGCGCCACGCGGCCACCGAGAACGGCTCTACCGCCAGCGATGCGGCTACTGTGACTGTCCCAGCCCGGTCCACCGCGCCTGCCTTGAAAATTGACACTGAGGCTGAGGGTGTGGAGATTTCCAACGGGTATTACTATGACATCACCGGCACCGGCGATTATAGCGACACCGGCTGGACACAGGGCAACGGCTCCCTTGTCCATGTAGACCCGAAGAACACCATTTACATCTATGCGGCGGCCACAGGTAGCGCCTTCAAGAGCGCCGTCCAACCCCTTACCGCCCCGGCCAGAGGCACCGCGCCAACTACGCTGCCCACCATCGACTATGAGGACGAGTCCCTGTCCGGCACAACCCAGAGCATGGAGTACGGCATAGCTATGGGACAAAGTGTCCCAAGCCGGTGGCAGGGCTGCTCCGCAAATATGCCCCTGACTTCTTTCAGCTGGGACGGCTCGGCAGCGGTGACGGTTCTGTTCCGCACAGCAGCCACGGATAATAACTACGCCAGCGACCCCACCACGGAGGCCTTGACTATCCCCGCCCGGCCTGCGGCCCCCGACGTGCAGGGAGTCAATGAAACCGTGGCGGGCCGGAACGACGGCAGGATTACCGGCCTGACCGCAGGGACGGCCTATGAGATTTCCGACGATAGCGGCTAGAGCTGGAAGGATGCCGAGTTGACCAGCACGGAGCTCACCGGCCTTGCCCCCGGCAGCTATCAGGTGCGCGCCAAGAGTACGGACACCAGCTTTACCGGCGAGGCGGCAAGTGTGACCATTGCCACCGGGGCCGCGCCTGCCTATACCCTCAACGTCACCGCCCCGCCTTTGACAGCGTTTATCCCGGCTATACCCAGCCGGAGGCAAAGGCCATTACCATTTCTAGCGCCGGGAACAGCGACGCCGCCATTTCCGGCGTCACCGTGGACAACGCCAACTTTGTGATTGGCGGCAGCGGCTCCACCGTCCCCGCTGGCGGGAGCATTACCACCTGGACAATCCGGCCCGTCTCCGGTCTGAGCGCCGGCGCCTATACGGCCACCATCACCGTGGCCTATGACGGCGGGGCCGTGGCCACGGCACAGGTGAGCTTTACCGTCACCCGGCGGCCCAGCAGCGGCGGCGGTGGAACGCCCCCCAGCAATCCCACCTACACCCCCGGCGTCACCGAGCCGGAAAACGGCGCTGTCACCATCGGCCCCGAGAAACCCAAGGCCGGGGATACCGTGACCATCACCGCTGCACCCGAGGAACGCTACAAGGTGGATTCCGTCACCGTCACCGGCGAGGACGGCGATCCCGTGGCTGTGACCGCCCGGGAGGACGACTCCTTTACCTTCACCCAGCCGGAGGGGGACGTGACCATCTCCGTCACCTTTGAGGTGGACATGCCCTTTACCGACGTGCCGGAGGACGCATGGTATATCGAGGGGGCCAAGTACGTCTACGGCAACTTCATCATGTCCGGCACCAGCCCTACCACCTTTAGCCCCAGTACCACCGTAAGCCGGGGAATGATTATGCAGATTCTCTACAACATGGTGGGCCAGCCCGACGTGGAGGGCAGCGCCAACTTCACCGACGTGGACGAGGACTATTGGAGCGCGGACGCTATCGCCTGGGCCGTTGCCAACGGCGTGGCGGGCGGCTTTGGGGACGGCACCTTCCGGCCTGATGAAAGCCTGACCCGAGAGCAGATGGCCGTTGTCCTGCGCAACTTCGCCTATCAAATGGGCTGGGACATCTCCGCCACCGGCGATCTGTCCAGGTTTACTGACATTTCCGAAGATAGCTGGGTGCGGGACGCCCTGGCCTGGGCCTTTGCCGAGGGCCTGCTGACCGGCACCGGCGGCACCACAATGGCCCCCACAGGGGAGGCGTCCAGAGCGCAGATCGCGGTCATTATGATGCGGTTCTGTGAGAGATACATCGACAACGTGGAATGACCCTGCTGCACTCGATCCCAGCGGCAAGGGCGGCAACCCGAACACCACCCGCCCGGCCTGAGACACTTTGTCCCGAAGGAGTTTTGGCCCGATTATTTTGGAAGGGGCGTTTAAAATCGATATCTCCTCATGACAGGACAAAACCGCCGTGTAGCGGCGGACCCAAATCGCAACCCAGCGTAAGCGGTTGCGATTTGGAAAGACCTGCTAACAAAAGTCAAGTAGAAATTTCAGGTTTTGGAGGCAGCGAAAAAGGCAACACAAAATCAAGC
>NZ_CALXGI010000053.1 GCF_944387805.1 uncultured Pseudoflavonifractor sp.
CTCCGCCCGAGCAGATAAAAAAGACGGGGTCCCCGCCCGGCTAAAGCCGGGTGGGGCGACAGACAGGAGTGGAGATGGAGATCGAAAGTAAGATTTGGGATGGGACTCACCGCCTTTCAGCAGCCGGAACAAGGGTCACAGCAGGCTGTGCACTGCTGCGGCCAGAGCAAAGGTGCCCTTGTCGGAGCCCAGCAGATTTATCTCCTGTTCCTTGGCCCGGGACAGGAGGGCCCCATCGGGGATGACGCCTTCAGACAGAATGACGCAGGCTACATCAGCCATCAGGGCCACGGCGGCTACGTTCTGGTTGGACATGATGGTAATCCAGCAGTCCCCGGCGCTGGCCCGGCCCATAACCCAGCTGAGCAGGTCGCCGGCGTAGCCGCCGGTGACCGGCGCGTCGGGGAGGGGGAGGGTGAATTCCGTCAGGGACAGGGCCTCGGACAGCTCTTTGACAGTCATGGGAACAACCTCGCTTCCTGGCATAGAATAGGTGAGGGGTCATTTCCTGTGCCCATGGGGCGGTTCCCTCTTGCGGCGGAAGGGGGCGGGCAGATACTCGTCGGCATCGGAGGAGCCGGCCATGTACTGCATCCGCTCCCGCATCTTGAAGATACAGTCCTCCTCGCTGGCCCGGCCCAGCACCACATCCTCGGCAAAGGCCCGGCAGGAGGGGGCGCCGCAGGAGCCGCAGTGGAGCCCGGGAAGCTGCTGCTCCAGCGCCTCGATTTTGGCCAGCTTATCCATGGCGGCTGCCCGGTCCTGATCCAGCACAAACACGGGGACATACTGCAATTCATAGTCAAACTTCACCACGTCCCGGTCCTTGCCCTTGAAGGTAAACCGGTTGCGGGACACGGGCAGGCCCTTCATCAGCTTTTTGATGCGCATCCGGGCACCGTAGGGGTTTTCCACCGTCAGGCAGCCCCCCACGCACCCCTGGACGCAGGCGTTGAGCTCGATGAAGTCGGCCTCGGGCAGGCGGCCGTCCTCAATTTCCTCCAGCATACGGATCACGTTGGAGATGCCGTCCACCGCCACGTACCGCTCCCCCATCCGGGCGGCGGACTCGCCGCCGCAGTAGGCCCAGCCCACGCCCATGATGCCCGAGGAGGACAGGGGTCGCAGTTCCTGACCCCGCAGCTTTTTCATGGCGCTGAGGAGGCGCAGGTAGATATCACGGATGGCAAAGGCACCGTCCAGCACCGGGTGGTTGAGGCCGTCGGGGGTGAGGGCGGCGGTGACCTTGGAGGAGCAGGGCACAATGGAGAACACCCCGATCTCCTCCGGCTTCAGGCCGGTCTTCTCCACGGCCTCACGCCGGGCCAGAATGGCGGCCAGCTCCACCGGCGTGATGACCGGCGCGATGTTGGGGATAAGCTTGGGAAAGCGCATGCGGATGAGGCGCAGCACCGTGGGGCAGGCGGAGCTGATCTGGGGCATGACCCGGTCCACACCGCCGGTGATGCACTGGCGCTGGTAGTCGCTGACCAGCTCAGCGGCCTTGGAGACCTCATACACGTCGTGAAAGCCGATCTCCAGCAGGCCGTTGAGGATGATGTCGATGTCGTCCATGTTGTGGAACTGGCCGTAGAGGGCCGGTTCCGGCAGGGCCACGCAGTAGCGGAATTTCTTCAGCATGTCCAGCGGGTCGCTGATGGACTTGATGGCCTTGTGGGGGCAGACCTGGATGCACACGCCGCAGTCGATGCAGCGGGCGTTGAGGATGGCGGCCTTGCCGTTGCGCACCCGGATGGCCTCGGTGGGACAGCTCTTGATGCAGGTGGTGCAGCCCCGGCAGCGCTTATACTCCAGGACAACAGAGTGCTTCAATTCATTCACCTCCGAAGGTTGGGGCATCTGAGCCCCGGCAGGCGGCGGTCATGTCAGCTTCCGCTTGACCAGCCGCCGGAGGACGAGAAGGACGAGGACGATAACCGCCGTAAACAGTCCGTTGAGCAGGATGGACAGGTACCAGGGGGCGGACTGCACGGCGAACAGTTCGGGCCGGGCGTGGTACTCATAGCAGCGCCACAGGCTGCCGCCGAGAAACACGCCGATAAAGGCCCATATGGCGATGTGCAGGAAATCATATACTTTTTTCCACATGATATTGCCCCGATTACAGATTGAACCGCATGGTCACGGTGGTGCCCACGCCCAGGGTGGTGTCGATCTTCATCTCGTCGGAGTAGCGCTTCATGTTGGGCAGGCCCATACCGGCGCCGAAGCCCAGGTCCCGGGCGATCTCGCCGGCGGTGGAGAAGCCCTCCTCCATGGCCTGGTCCACGTCGGGGATACCGGGGCCGGAGTCGATCATGCGGATGGTGATGTGGTCCATGGCGATCTCCACCTCGGCCCGGCCGCCGTCGGCGTGGATAACCATGTTGATCTCGCCCTCATACATGCAGATGGCCGCCCGGCGGATGGTCTCCTGGGGCAGGTCCAGCTTTTTGAGGGCCATTTTCATCTTGCTGGAGGCCTCACCGGCGCCGATCAGGTCGCCGCCCTCCACGTGATAGGTCAGTTTGATGGGCTCCACAGCGTCAGTCCCCCCTCAGTCCGTTGAGATAGAGCAGCCCGCAGGCATCGTACATCCGTCTGGGCGAGCGCATGACCACGATGTCCCGGGCCTGGGCCAGCTTCAGAATGGACTCATCCGGCGTCTTGCCCCGGACAAAGACAATGCACTTCATGTCCAGCATCTCAGCCGTGCGTACCACCTGAGGATTGACCAGTCCGGTGAGCAGCAGCGCCTGGTCCTTCACATAGGCCAGCACATCGCTCATGAAGTCGCTCCCGCAGGCGGCCAGGACCTCCCGGTCCAGATGTTCTTCGCCGGAGAGCACCGTGGCGTCCAGAATCTCCCTGATTGTACTGAGTTTCATAGGCGAGCCTCCGTTCTAAGCCGTAGTCGGCAGAGTGACAAAAAAGTTTTTTAGATAATTATAACATGCTGTTGAAAAAAGCGAAAGTTATGTTGTAAAATTCACAAAGACCAGGGAATGGTGTCCTCCCGTTTTAGACGTTTGTATCATTGACAGAGACGGTGCCCTGGGCTATAATAATTTCAATACTTTATCGGACTAAAGCAACGGCCACGGAGTGCCGTGGCCTCACAGAAGGGCCGCGGTCTTCTGCGGCCGTTTTTCGTCCCTTGAGTATGCCGTGTGCCCGGTGGGCGGACGGCAAAACACATTTAGGAGGGTGTCCAATGTCAGATCGCGTGTACAACTTTTCCGCAGGACCGTCCATGCTGCCGCTGGAGGTGCTTCAGCGCGCCGGTGCCGAAATCACCAACTATCAGGGTTCAGGCATGTCAGTGATGGAGATGAGTCACCGATCTAAGGTTTTCCTGAAGATCTTTGAGGACACCCAGGCGCGCTTCCGCAAGCTGTTCCAGGTGCCCGACAACTACAAGATTCTCTTCCTCCAGGGCGGCGCCTCCAGCCAGTTCTCCATGGTGCCCCTGAACCTGATCGGTAAGACCGGCAAGGCCGACTACGCTGTCACCGGCAATTTCTCCAATGTGGCCTACAAGGAGGCCCAGAAGTACGGCCAGATCAGCCTGGCTGCCTCCTCTGCCGACAAGAACCACACCTACATCCCCACCCAGGACCAGCTGAAGCTGGACCCTGAGGCCAGCTACTTCTATTACTGCGCCAACAACACCATCTACGGCACCGAGTGGCAGTATGTGCCCGACACCGGGGACGTGCCCATTGTATGCGACATGTCCTCCGACATTCTCTCCCGCCCGGTGGACGTGAGCAAATACGGCATTATCTTCGCCGGCGCCCAGAAGAACATGGCCCCCGCCGGCCTGACTGTGGCCATCGTCCGGGAGGATCTGGCCGGCCATGAGCTGCCCTACACCCCGCTGATGATGAACTACAAGACCATGATCGACAAGGATTCCATGTACAACACGCCCCCCTGCTGGTGCATCTACATGCTGGGGCTGGTGCTGGAGTGGCTGGAGGGCCAGGGCGGCGTGCCCGGCATGGAGGCCATCAAGCACGGCAAGGCGGCCATGCTCTACGATGTCATCGACAGCTCCCGCCTGTTCACCTGCGCTGTGGAGAAGGGCTCCCGCTCCGACATGAACGTGGTCTTTCGCACCGGCAGCGACGAGCTGGACGCCAAGTTCGTCAAGGAGTCCACCGCCGCCGGCTTTACCAACCTGAAGGGCCACCGCTCCGTGGGCGGCATGCGGGCCAGTATCTACAACGCCATGCCGGTGGAAGGCGTGGAGAAGCTGTGCGATTTTATCAAGGCCTTCGATAAGGCCAACTGAGCCCGCTGCACGCCCACGGAACCAAGCGTTTTGCCCACAGGGGAAAACCTTGATGCCGGGCGGATTCACTCCGCCCGAGCAGATAAAATCGTGGGACCCCACAAAATGTGTGCATTTTGTGGGCGGGCGGCATGGGGGCCAGTATCTACAACGCCATGCCGGTGGAAGGCGTGGAGAAGCTGTGCGATTTTATCAAGGCCTTCGATAAGGCCAACTGAGCCCGCTGCACGCCCACGGAACCAAGCGTTTTGCCCACAGGGGAAAACCTTGATGCCGGGCGGATTCACTCCGCCCGAGCAGATAAAATCGTGGGACCCCACAAAATGTGTGCATTTTGTGGGCGGGCGGCATGGGGGCCAGTATCTACAACGCCATGCCGGTGGAAGGCGTGGAGAAGCTGTGCGACTTTATCAAGGCCTTCGATAAGGCCAACTGAGCCCGGGAGCACAGCTTTTCCGCGGGCCCCGCGAGGCGGGGCGCGGCTGAGCCGCGTCCAAGCATTTTGGCCGGAGGCCAAAATCTTGCCGCAGGGCGGATTCACTCCGCCCGAGGAAGTAAAATTCGGGGTCCCCAGGAAAGGCGCAGCCTTTTCTGGGGAGAAAGCTGTGCGACTTTATCAAGGCCTTCGATAAAAACAATTGAGAAGGGGAGAACCAGACATGTACCGCATCAAAATGCTGAATAAAATTTCCCCCGCCGGCCTGTCCGTGCTGGACCAGAGCCGCTTTGCGGTCAGTACTGACGTGGAGAATGAGGATGGTATTCTGGTCCGCTCGGCGGACATGCACGAGTACGCATTCCCCGAAAACCTGCGGGCCATCGCCCGGGCGGGTGCGGGGACCAATAATATTCCCATTGACCGCTGCTCTGAGGCGGGCATTGCCGTGTTCAACACCCCCGGCGCCAACGCCAACGCCGTCAAGGAGCTGGTTATCTGCGCCATGCTGCTCTCCTCCCGGAACGTGGTGGGCGGCGCGGCCTGGGTGAAGGAGCAGGCCGCCGCTGGGGCCGACGTGGAAAAAGTGGTGGAGAAGGGAAAAAGTCAGTTTGTGGGTCCGGAGATTCAGGGCAAGACCCTGGGCGTGATAGGGCTGGGGGCCATCGGCGTCCAGGTGGCCAACATCGCCACCAAGCTGGGCATGACCGTGTGGGGCTATGACCCCTTCCTGTCCGTGGACGCGGCATTGTCCCTCTCCCGCATGGTCCAGCGGGCCGGCGACCTGGAGACCATCTACAAGAACTGCGACTACATCACCCTGCACCTGCCCCTCAACGGGGACACCAGGGGCATGATCGACGCCGGAGCCATCCAGATGATGAAGAGCGGCGTGCGGCTCATCAACCTGGCCCGGGGCGGCCTGGTCGCTGACGGCGACCTGCTCCAGGCCCTGGAGAGCGGCAAGGTGGCCTGCTACGTCACCGACTTCCCCAACAATAAAATTCTCACGGGGCGCAACGTGGTGGCCATCCCCCACCTGGGCGCCTCCACCCCTGAGAGCGAGGAGAACTGCGCCGTCATGGCCGCCCAGCAGCTGCGGGATTACCTGGAGAACGGCAACATCCGCAACAGCGTGAACCTGCCCGCCTTGGAGCAGCCCTGGAGCGGCATCGCCCGGCTGTGCATCATTCACCGGAACATCCCCGGCGCCATCGCCAATATTACCAAGGTGCTCTCCGACGACAACGTGAACGTGGAGAACATGACCAACAAGTCCAAGAAGGACTACGCCTACACTGTGGTGGACATCAACACCAAAATCAGGGACGACGTGGTGGATGAGATCCGCGCCCTGGAGGGAGTCCTCCGGGTGCGTCTGCTGACCCACTGATAACGTTATCCACAAAATCAGCTCCACATGTGCAAAACGAAAGACCGGACCGCAATGAGGCGGTCCGGTCTTTCGCGTCTGTAAAGGTTAGGGGGCGGGCACCACGGAGATATGGAACCGGGTTCCGGCGTCGCCGGCAAAGGCGATGGAGCCGTTCTCAGGCAGGGTGACGGTGCTGTCCCCCCACACCACCGAGGAGGCGGCCAGGGCGCCGGCGCTGTCATAGACGTAGAAGCCGCCGCTGCCCTCAATGTCCACCTGGATGGTCAGGCCGGCGGCGCTGTCCACAGTATACCACCGGGCGTAGCCGTCGGGCTGGACGGTGGAGTAGGCGCCTGGGCCGCAGTAGATGGGCTGGGCGATGGAGGCGTCGGCGTACAGGAGACCCTGGGCGTCCATCCAGATATGGCCGTCCTGCTCGGTGATGGAGATGTCCGAGCCGTCCCGGCCGGCATTGCCGGGCACCTGCACGGCAAACTGGCTGTGGTTGGCGTCCATAATCTTCTGAGCCCCCACATAGCCGGGGATGTACTCAGGCAGCTCAGCAGCGGAGGAAGCGCCCAGGGAGAGCCACACCTGGGAGGTGTACTTCTCGTTCAGCGGCAGGACGCTGGTGGTGTTCCACTTGTCCCAGGCGGCCTGAACCTCATCGGAGAGCTGCGCGGGCTCCACCTTCTGGGCCACATAGTTGGAGGTGGGCAGCACAGTCAGACCGGGGAGGAAGGCGTAGGCCTTCTGCCACAGGTAGGTCTCGCCGTTCTCCTCCACCACCGGCTTAACCATGGCGGCGGCGCCGGTCTCATCCCGGAAAGACCCGTCGTCAAAGTAGTAGAAGGTCTGGGCGGGGGAGCTGGGCACGGTGAGGGACTGGAGGGTGAGCACGCCTTCGGCGGAGATATCTACCTTGAACTGCTGGAGGGTGGAGGCGTAGTAGCCGGAGTAGTCCATCATCCCTGCGGGCATGGCCTGGCTGGGGTTGGCTGCGGGCAGGGAGGGGACGGTCTCGTCCACTGCGACGCCCTGCTCCGCCAGGGCGTCAATGAGCATCCGGGAGGCGGCCATCTCGTTGTAGGTGGACGCGCCGCCGGAGGTGAGCACCGCCGCAGCCATATCGTACTCGGGGAGAATCACCAGGCCGGCATGGTAGTACTGGGTGTCGCCGCCCTTGGCCAGGGCCTGGATGTCATTGTACCCGAAGGGAGCCAGGGACACACTGTCCCAGCCCAGACCGAAGGACAGGATGTCGTCGGTGTCGTCGGGCCAGATGCCGCTGCTGTACTCGGGGGCGGCCATGGCGTCCAGAGAGGCGGAGGTGAGCAGCCCGTCCGAGCAGAGCAGGCCGCCGAAAGCGGCCAGGTCGGCGGCGCTGGCATAGATGCCGCCGGTGCCGACGGTGCCCAGGCAGTCCTGGGGCAGGGCCCGGGGGTCCTCGCCCAGATAGGTCTTGACCAGGCGGGAGGTGTCAAACTCGTCCTGAGGAGTAAAGGTGTTCTCCAGGCCGTTGGGGGCCAGAATGGCCTCGTGGAGATATTCGGGGAAGGTCTTGCCGCTTACTGCCTCCACCACCAGCTCGGCCAGGGTGAAGCCGGTGTTGCAGTACACGCTGTACGCCCCGGGGTCGGCGGCCAGCCGCTGGGTGGACAGGGTCTCCAGCAGGTTTTCAGTGGCGGAGCGGTCATCGTCGGCAAAGAGGAGCATGTTGTGGGCGGCGCTCATCAGGCCGGAGGAGTGGTTGAGCAGCATGCGGACCGTAATGTCCTTGTACCGCTGGTCGGCCATCTTGAAGTCGGGCAGGTATTTGGTCACCGGCGCATCCAGGTCGATTTTGCCCTGCTCTGCCAGCTGCATCACGGCGGCGGTGACATAAATTTTACTCACAGATCCGATGCCGTACAGGTCCGTATCCAGGAGAAGGCGGTCCTCCGACCTGGAGTACACGCCGGCGTGGCCGGAGATGGTAATCTCCCCGTCCTGCCACACGGCGTACTGCACGCTGACGGCGCCGCCGTATTGGGCGGCATATTGGGCGGCCAGCGCGGCGGATTCCTCCCGGGTGGCGGGAGCCTCCGTCTCAGCGGCCAGCGCGGGCGCGGAGATACTGACCGCCATAACGGCAGTCAGCGCGAGGGCGCTCAGTCGTTTTTTCCACATTACTGTGTTCATCCTTTCCCGGCTCTTTCCCGAGCCTCGAAGAGATTATCCCACCGGCCCGCTGCACTGTCAAATAAAGAATCCATTAAAAATACCGGGTCCGGCGACGGCTGGAAATATTTTACCACAGGGAAGGGGGGAAGGCAAGAAGAATTTGTGAGTTTATAGCTAACATACAATTGGGCCCCGCTTGGGTACAATTTTCTCAGGTGGTGGCGTATCAGATGAAAAAGGACGAATCCCTTGTATTTGACGAGGATATTTATAACACCATACGGCGCAACATCAGAAAGTACCGCAGGGAGAAGGGGCTGACCTCCGCCCAGCTGGCCGAGCTGGTGGATTTGTCCCACGACTTTGTCCGGCAGATTGAGAGCGAGCGGGTGGGACGCAATTTTTCCGTGGAGACCTTTTATAAAATTTCGGTGGCCCTGGGCGTCAGCATGGACAAGCTGGCCAGGAAAGCATAACGCGTCCCCTCCCCGGGCTGTGGGGAGGGGACGAAAAATTTTTGAAAAACTTTGGGCTTTTGTGTAACAAATCTTCTCCGTCAAACGTCTATATCAATAGAAGGCCTGTTTGACGGGGGAGGGGTGCGCATGTACCGAAAGCAGCGGCTGTACCGGAAATACGCGCTGGCGCGCTATGGGGCGCTGTGCGCCTGCTGTGCCCTGCTGCTGTTGGCCTTTGCCCGTACCATAGGCTATCACCAGCTGCTGCTGCTGCCCTTCTGCCTGGTAGTGGTGCTGGCGGTGCCCTATTTCAGCGCTGTGTACACCTATGAGTACGACGGCAGCCGCCTGGTTGTCTCCCAGGGCAGCGGGGAGAATCCCCCGGTGCTGGAGATTATTGATGCGGAGGACATTCTGGCCTACGGCGTCTACCTCCCCGGCCAGCTCTCCGCCCGGAGGGCCAGCCGGACCGTGCGGGCCTATCTGTTCCTGGACCCAAGGAGCAAGCGATACCTGCTCTACCGCCTGCCCGGCGGCGGCACAGGCATTCTTATCTTCTCCCCCGACCAGGAAATGCGGCAGGCGCTGATCCGGGAGCAGTGGATCTTCCAAGTGTCCTGAAACGGCAGAGATTTCATAAAATCTTTCGTGTTTTTTTCTTGCTCTTTCGGTAAAAACCGTGTAAAATTTCGATGCAACGGTAAGGATATTGCGCAATATGCCGCGCCGGCCGCCCCGACGCGGCATATTTTTGCAGACTGCGTATCGTTTGCACAGCTTGAATGCGAGGTAAGGCAAAGAACATGAATACGGAGATAAAAATGCCGGCCCACACCGGCAGAAGGTGGGTGGAGATACGGCGCTGGGGCCTGATTGCGTCGGCGCTGGTTTTCGCAGGAGTGCTGACGGGGCTGCTGGTGTCCGGCTTCTCCTGGTGGGAGTGCCTGCTGTGGGCCCTGGGGCTGGCCCTGCCCATTCCGGTACGGCTCAAGCTGGAGGGACAGGCGGCGGTGTGGCTGTCCCGGCTGTTCTGGGCCGCCGGCCCGGTGGTGGGGTATGTCCTGGTGGAGATCCTCAACTGGAACAACCCCTTCACCAGCTTTTCCACCCTCCAGGTGGCCCTGAACCTGGCCTTTTACTACATCATCGCCCTGGTTGCCTGGCTCATCGCGGGGCGGCGCAACCTGTCCTGCGGCATCTCCACCGCCCTGTTCTGGCTTATCGGCATGGCAAACCACTATGTCATCGCCTTCCGGGGCCGAACCATCTTCCCCGGCGACCTGCTCACCCTGGGCACCGCCGTCAACGTGGCGGGCAACTACAACTATGCCTTTGACACCAAGCAGGCCCTCACCGGCCTGGGGCTGGCCCTCTTCCTGCTCCTGCTGCTCACCCTGCCCCGGCAGAAGGGCCGCGCCCGGCTCCGGCTCCGCTCCGCCCTGCCGGTGACCGCCGCCTGTGCCGCCTTCCTGGCCGTGTTCTTCGGCACAAATTTCCTCTCCGCCGCGGGCATTGAGCCCTCCATGTGGACCACCCGGGGCAACGGCTTTGTGCTTAATTTCTCGGTATGCCTGCGGTATTCCTCCGTGTCCGAGCCGGAGGGCTACTCTCAGGAGGCTCTGGCCCGGATTGCCGCCGGGGTGGAAGAGGATCCTGTGCCCGCAGCGGGCACGGACGGCGGTGGAGCCGCCGTCCAGCCCACAAATCTCATTGTCATTATGAACGAGTCCTTCTCCGACCTGACCGGCACCTTTGACCTGGAGACCAACCAGGACCCCATGCCCTTTTTCCGCTCCCTGACGGAGAACACCATCCGGGGCACGGCTTACTCCTCTGTGTTCGGCGGCACCACCGCCAACTCGGAGTACGAGTTCCTCACCGGCAACACCACCGCCTTCCTCCCGGCAGGTACGGTGCCCTACCACCTCTATGTAAAAGAGGGCTCCGAGTCCATGGTGGCCCAGATGAGTGCGCTGGGCTATGAGTGTGTGGCCATGCACCCCTACTACTCCTCCGGCTGGAACCGGATTCCCGTATATAAGGCGTTCGGCTTTGACCGCTGGCTGTTCCAGAGCGATTTTAAGGACCCTGCTTACATCCGGGAGTACATCTCAGACCAGACCGACTATGAAAACCTGATCCGCATCTATGAGGAAAAGGAAGAGGGAGCGCCCCTCTTTATCTTCAACGTGACCATGCAGAACCACAGCGCCTACGCGGGGGCCTGGACCAACCTGCCCAGGGAGGTGTGGCTCACCGGGGAGATGGAGGGCAAATACAACACGGTAAACCAGTACCTGAACCTGATTTACCAGAGCGACCGGGCCTTTGAGTACCTCATCAACTACTTCTCCCAGGTGGAGGAGCCCACCATGATTCTCATCTTTGGCGACCACCAGCCCCAGGTGGCCACTAATTTCTACACCGAATTGCTGGGCAGCGACCCCACCGTGGAGGAGGCCCAGAAGAAGCAGGAGGTGCCCTTCCTCATCTGGGCCAACTACGACATCGAGGAGAAGCAGGATGTGAAGCTGTCCCTCAACTACCTGTCCGGACTGCTGATGGAGGCGGCCAACCTGCCCGAGACCGGCTACCAGGCCTTCCTCAGCCAGCTGTGGGAGACGGTGCCGGTGGTGAACGCGGTGGGCTACCAGGATACCGACGGCACCTGGCATGAGCGGACAGAGGACATGAGCCAGGCGGCCCGGGAGGGCCTGCTGGACTACCAGATGCTCCAGTACAACGAGCTGTTCGACAGCCGGGACAACCGGCTGGAGGATTTCTTCTTCCTGCCGGAAAAAGAGTAAAAAACAGGCGGCGCATCCCATATCCGGGATGCGCCGCTGATTTAGAGCCGCAGGCATAATGATGCGGTGCTGCCTTAGTCCAGGCTGAGCAGGTCGGGGCCCTCCAGGTTCATTCTCCGTTTCCGGCCGGCAGAGTAGGCCAGCTTTTCGGAGAGCAGCTTGGTGTCCCCCGAGGCGATGGCCTCCCGGTAGGCGTGGAGGTTTTCTTCCAGCCGGTCCAGGGCGGTGAGCAGGGCGGGGGCGTTCATGGAGAAGAGCTGGGTCCACAGCCCCACGTCCAGGGCGGCCACCCGGGTGCAGCCCCGGAAGGAGCTGCCCTCAAAGCCCTTGCAGGTGAAGAGCATGGGGTCGTCGCACACCGAGACGGCGATGATGTGCATCATCTGGCTGGTGTAGGCCAGGATGGCGTCGTGCTCCTCCGGGGTGGTGCGCACCACGTCCTTGCAGCCGATGTAGCCGGCCAGCCGCTCCATCAGGGCGACATGCTCCGGCCTGCTGCTCTCCCGGGGAGTGACAATCAGGTGGGACTTCTGAAACATCTCGGCAAAGGCGTGCTCAACGCCGGAAAACTCGGTGCCCGCCATGGGGTGGCAGCCGATGAAGTCCACCTCAGGCGGCAGCACCTCGGCTGCCTCCATAATGGCGGTCTTGATGCCGCACACGTCGGTGACCAGACTGCCCGGCTTGAACTGGTCCCTATACTCCGCCAGGAACCGGGTGATGCCCCTGGGATGGAGGCACAGGATAGTCACGTCCGCCTGGGGGATGACCTCGCCCGC
The DNA here is from genome assembly GCF_944387805.1 of uncultured Pseudoflavonifractor sp. Classification (GTDB taxonomy): domain Bacteria; phylum Bacillota; class Clostridia; order Oscillospirales; family Oscillospiraceae; genus Pseudoflavonifractor. Next base: position 12,316 of record NZ_CALXGI010000053.1, read on the forward strand.
CTCTGCGGTGACGCGGTCGCCCACGCCGTGCTCCGCGGCAAAGCGGAGGGTGGGCTCCGACACGTCCACGCCCACAATTTCAAAGTCCTCAAAGCCCTTCAGTGCCAGGGCCATAGAGCCGCCAATTAAGCCAAGGCCAATGACGGCAATGGTTTTCGACATGGAAAAGACCTCCCAAAAGCGAAATTATGCCGGGGCGCTTTATTTGTCCCGGGCAGATAGAATAGAAGGAGTTCCCCCGGAGCCAATGCTCCGGGGCGCCGCCAATCAGGCCAGGGCCGATGACAGCAATGATTTTTGATATGGAAAGGGCCGCTTTTACACGCTGCGGCCCACGCAGGCGGCCACGCTGCGGATTTTCTCCATCAGGCTCCCAAACTGCTCCGGGGTGATGGACTGAGCGCCGTCGCACAGGGCGTTTTTGGGGTCGTTGTGGACCTCGATGAGCAGGCCGTCTGCCCCGGCGGCTACGGCGGCCAGGCTCATCCGCTCCACCATCCAGGCCTTGCCGCAGGCGTGGGACGGGTCCACCACCACGGGCAGGTGGGTCATCTGCTTGGCTGCCAGCACGGCGGACAGGTCCAAGGTGTTGCGGGTGTAGGTCTCAAAGGTGCGGATACCCCGCTCACACAGGATGACGTTGGGGTTGCCGCCGGCCAGAATGTACTCAGCGGACATAATCCACTCCTCAATGGTGGAGCTGAGGCCACGCTTGAGCAGGATGGGCTTGTTGACCTTGCCCAGCTTCTTGAGCAGGTCGAAGTTCTGCATGTTCCGGGCGCCCACCTGAATTACGTCCACGCATGCCTCGAAGAGAGGGATTTGGTCGGCGCTCATCAGTTCGGTGACAATGGGCAGGCCGGTGGCCTCTCTGGCCTCCCGCAGCAGCTCGATGCCCCGGGAACCCATACCCTGGAAGGCGTAGGGGGAGGTGCGGGGCTTGTAAGCGCCGCCCCGGAGGGCCGCTGCCCCGGCGGCCTGCACCGCCTTGGCTACGCCGATAATCTGCGCTTCGCTCTCCACCGAGCAGGGCCCGGCGATGACGGCCAGCTTGCTGCCGCCCACTGCTGCGCCGCCGCCCAGGTCGATGATGGAATCGTCGGGGTGGAATTTCCGGTTGGCCTTCTTGAAGGGCTCGCTGACCCGCATGACCCGCTCCACACCGGGCAGCTGGGACAGCTTCTCCTCGTCCAGGCGGCTGGTGTCGCCCTCGGCCCCCAGAATGGTGGTCTCGGCGCCCTTGGACACCATTACCTTCACCCCGCCGGCCTCCATGGCGCGGATGGCCTCTTCCATCTGCTCTGCGGTAAAATTGGGCTTTAAGATCACGACCATGTCAATTTCATCCTTTCTCATTTCCGGGCGTTCCGGGCCGCTGCACAGAAAAACCGCGGCGGCCCAAAACGGACCGCCGCGGTTTTGTTCTCCAGTGGGGAGCGCTTCCGGCTGGCAAATCGGTTATGGGCAGGCAAAATAACCGCTACGGTAATAGCGGTAATAGCCGTATGCATAACCGAAATACAGCGCCATGGTGAAGCCCCTTCTCTGTCTGATAGAGAAACTTTAGCACTTTTTGTTGTTAAAGTCAAGAGCTTTTTTTGCTTGAAATCCTACAAAACCCGTGGTAATATAGTTGTAACTACCTGAGAAGAGGAGTTTCTGACATGAAAATTTCCACCAAGGGCCGCTATGCCCTTCGCTTGATGCTGGATCTGGCCGTCCAGCCGGGAGATTCTGCCGTCCCCCTGCGGGATGTGGCCGAGCGGCAGGAGATCTCCGATAAATATCTGGAGCAGATCGTCACCCAGCTGGCCCGGGGCGGCCTGGTCCGCAGCGTCCGGGGGGCGGGAGGCGGCTATCTGCTGACCCGTGCGCCCGAGGACTACACCGTAGGAGAAATTCTCCGCCAGCTGGAGGGCAATCTGGCTCCGGTGAGCTGCGTGTCCGGCGGAGCCTGCTGCGGCAGGGCGGACCGGTGCGTCACCCTGGAGGTATGGCAGCAGATCCAGGAAGCGGTGGACAATGTGGTGGACAACATCACCCTGGCCGACCTGGTGAAGCGCTATCACGAGAAGTGCCGCGAGGGCGAGCAGGACTAATTGGAAACGGGCTCAAAGGGCGTGAGCAGCAGGGAGCCGTCTTTGCCGCTCATGGCGATGGCGCAGTAGTGGACGGCTCCGTCCGAATCGGTAAAGACCAGGGCGGTGTTGGGCATGTCGCCGGGGAAGGCCATGGCCACCACAAAGGGGCGGCCGGGGATGATGGCGTCAAGGGTGCCCAGAACGGCGTCCACCCGGTAGCCCATATCGTCCATGGGGATGGACACCACCTGAATATCGGTGACTGTCTCGGTGGTGGTGATGGCTACGTCCACCCGGTACTCGCTGTCGTCCAGAAGCAGCAGGTCGTAGTCCTCCGGTCGGGAGAGCAGGTCCTCGCCGGCGTAGTCTGCTGAAACAGGCAGTTCCGGCTCGGCGGGTGCCTCCGGCTCCTCCGGCGGCAGGCTCTCCCGGGGCGGCGTTGCCTCGGGCGTCTCTGCCGGCAGGCTCTCCTCCGGCGGCGGAGCGGGTTCCATGCTTTCGGTGGGAGGCGGCGTGGTGTCTGTGGGAGCAGGGGGGTCTGCGGCGGGTCCGCAGGCGGCCAGCGCCAGAAGCAGCCCCAGAGCCGGGAGCAGGGCGAAAAAACGTTTCATACCGTTTTCCTCCTTATATTCCGCAAAATTGGCTCATCTTTAGTATCAGTATACCAGAAACAGTGCAATAAATCCATCAAAAAGAGCTGCGGCGCATTTGCGCCGCAGCTCTTTTGCCTTTGGGGAAGTTCAGCCTGCCAGCTTGCCGATGGAGTTGGCGGTGAGGGCGTCGAACTGCTCCTGGGTCAGGTCGCAGTGGTAGAAAATCTCATAGTACCGGGCCACCTCGGTGTACAGATCATAGTCGATCTGGTCGGGATAGAGGAGAGCGCCCAGCCACAGCATGCCCAGATAGCGGTTGACGGAGGGGGGGAAGCCCATCCAGTTGTAGGGCCCGAAGGGGACCTCATAGTAGGTGCCGTTCTGGATGGCGGTCAAATCCTGCCACACCGGGTCGCCGGCCACCTGGTCATAGTAGCTGTCGGGGGCGAAGAGGATGATGTCCGGGTTCCAGAGGAGAAGCTGCTCCATATCCACTTCGTTGCCGGTTCCCTTGGAGGAAGGGGAATCCACCACAGCCAGATTGTTGGTCATCAGATCGATGACCTCGGCGTGGTAGGAGTTCTGGGCGATGACGTTCAGGCCCTGGTCGCCCAGACAGTAGAGAATGTTGGCCTTGTTGCTGCCGATGGTCTCCATCATGGAGAGGGTGTTGCCGTAGATCTCGTCGCAGTAGTCGGCGATGACGGCGGCCTCCTCCTCCATGCCCAGCAGCCCGCCCAGCATGCGGTAGGTGTCGCCCATGGTGGCGGTGTAGGCGTCGATGTGGACGGCAGGGATGCCCAGCTGCTCGGTGATGGCGTCCATATCCTCCACGATGGAGTCCTTGGGCTCGCCGATGTCGATGATCACCTGGGGATCGGCGGCGGCCAGAGACTCCAGGTTCAGCTCACCGGCGCTGGAGCCGTAGAGCTGGCCCAGGGTGGGCAGATTGTAGTACTGGGTGTCAATGTACTGGTCGGCCTCGGGGTCCCACTCGCTGGCCAGACCCACGAACTTGTCGGGGCACAGGGCGAAGAGCACGATCTGGGCCATGGGGCCGGAGGGGGCGATGCGGTCAATCTGGGCGGGGAGCTCCACCGTGCGGCCGCAGGAGTCGGTGAACTGGACGGTGTCGGCGGTGCCTTCCTCAGAGGGCTGGACGCTGGGGGTCTGGGAGACGGAGGGCGCGGGAGAGCCGGAGGCCGACGGGCTGGCCTCGGGAGTGGTCTGGGTGCAGGCGGCCAGGGAGACCACCATGGCCAGGCACAGCAGCAGAGACAGGGCTTTCTGTTTCATAACAATCCTCCTTACTGATTTGAAGAGACCGGGTTATATTCCACCTGCTCGCAGGGGGAAAACGTGGGAAGGTCCCGGGGGATGCACACCCGCATCCGCCCGTCCCGCAGGGGCACTACCTCAGCGTCAATGCCGTAGAGGGCCCTGATCAGGTCCTCATTCATCACGTCGCCGGGGGCGCCGTGGGCCAGGACCCGGCCGTCCTTCATGGCCAGGATCTGGTGGGAGAAGAGGTAGGACTGCTCCGGGTTGTGGGTGGACTGGACGATGGTGTACCCCGCGTCGGCCAGGGCCCGCACCTTGGTGAGCACCCGGATCTGGTTGCCGTAGTCCAGATTGGCGGTGGGCTCGTCCATCAGCAGCACCGGAGACTGCTGGGCCAGCGCCCGGGCGATGAGCACCAGCTGCCGCTCGCCGCCGGACAGGCGGGTGTAGCTCCGCCCGGCCAGATGTCCGATGTCCAGCCGCTCCAGAGCGTCCCGGGCGGCGGCCTCCTGCTTGGGGCCGGGGGGAGAGAAGCCCCTGCTCTGGGCCGTGGTGCCCATGAGGACCATGTCGAACACGCTGTACTGGAAGGCGGGGTAGTTGGACTGGGGAATGTAGGCCACCTTGCGGGCCAGCTCCCGGGCGCCCAGATTGCTGACCACTGCGCCGTCCACAGTGATCTCGCCCTGGAAGCCGTGGAGCAGGCCCAGAATGCAGCGGAACAGGGTGCTCTTGCCCACGCCGTTGGGGCCCAGCACCGAGAGAAGCCGGCCCTTGCCCACGGAAAAGCTGATGTCCCTGAGCACCTGGCGGTTTCCGTAGGAGAAGGAGAGGTGTTTGACTTCAATACTCACGTCACATCGCCCCCCTTCATCATCAGATAGAGGAAGAAGGGCGCGCCCACAAAGGCGGTGAGGATGCCGATGGGCAGCTCGGTGGCGTAGAGGTTGCGGGAGATGTTGTCCACAATCAGCAGGAACAGCGCCCCTGCCGCCATGGAGGCGGGCATCAGGTACCGGGTGTTGCTGCCCACCAGGCGGCGGCACAGATGGGGAATCACCAGACCCACCCAGCCGATGGCGCCGCACACCGACACCGCCGCGGCGGTGATGAGGGTGGAGGCCAGGATGATCACCGGCCGCACCACCCTGGCGTTGACGCCCATGGTGCGGGCCTCCTCGTCGCCCATGGTGAGCACGCCCAGCTGCCACCGGAGCACAAACAGAATGGCCAAGCCAATCAGCATGGGCAGGAACACAAAGGACACCTTGTCCCGGGTGGTGCCGGACAGGCTGCCCATGAGCCAGTAGGTGATCTTGGGCAGGGCTTCGTTGGGGTCGGCCACCAGCTTGATATAGGATGTGCCCGCCTCAAAGAGAGAGCTGACGACGATACCGGCCAGAATCAGGCTCATGACCCGCTTGCCTTTGGCGCGGCTGCTCACCAGCCACACCAGAACCACCGTCAGGATGCCGAAGCCGAAGGCCATCAGCATGGTCAGCTGTGCGCCGAATCCGGCGATGATGGCCAGGGAGGCGCCGAAGGCGGAGCCCTTGGTGGCGCCCAGAATGTCGGGGGAGGCCATGGGGTTCTGGAAGATGCCCTGGTAGGCGCAGCCGGCGGCGGACAGGCAGCAGCCTACCAGACAGGCCATGATAATGCGGGGCAGGCGGACGTTGAAGAACACGTTTACCATGGTGTCGGCCCAGAACTGCTCGATGGGGAAGAAGCGGGAGAGCACAATACCCGCCAGTTCGGCGGGCGTGATGGGGTAGCGGCCCAGGCCGAAGGACAGGATGGCGGTGCATGCCAGCAAAACCAGCATAATCAGAATGATCAGAACTTTTCTTCTGCCCCCCTGGGGCGATGCAGACGGCATGGGCGGAGCTCCTCTCTGTTTCTCCGAGCGGGCGAAAAAGGATACAAAAAACCTCCGTCGAGAAGACGGAGGTAACAACAACCAGACCATACCGCGCATACAGCGGTACAGCATGAAAAACCTCTCCTTCTCAAACACGGAAGGCCTGTCCGTTTCCAGCGCAGACCCTGAAAGGACGCCATAGGGGCGTCCGCGGCCCGGGCGCCATAGCAGAGCCTTAGGCGCAGGGGCTCGGAGAATATTGAATTGTGGGGGAAACCGGGGTATGATACAATATCAGGCAACGGGGCGGAGCGTCCCGCAGGCCTGTTGTTGAAAGCATACTATTTTTGCGATTGATTGTCAAGTTTTTTGGAGGTTTGCATGAGGCATATTTTTCTAACCGGTCCGGTTCAGTGCGGCAAGAGCACGGTCATCACCCGGGTGCTGGAGGGATGGAGCGGGGCGGTGGGGGGCTTTCGCACCGGCTTCGGGCCCGACCGGGCATGTCCGGAGCGGCTGCTCTACCTGTGGAGCGCGGCGGAGCCCGCCCGGTACGACCAGGACCACGCGGTGGTGGAATTTTTCGACGGCTGCGCGCCGGAGGCCATTCCAAGCCGGTTTGACGCCCTGGGTACCGCCTGCCTGGCCGGGACACCCACCCTGTGGGTGATGGACGAGTGCGGCCGCCTGGAGCGGGACGCCCTGTCCTTTCAGCAGGCTATTCTGGAAAAGCTGGAGGGGGACACGCCGGTGCTGGGCGTGGTGCGGGAGGGCTTCCCCGGGTGGACAAAGGCCATCGCTACTCATCCCAACGTGGCGCTTGTCACCGTCACAGAGGACAACCGGGACGCCCTGCCTGAGCTGATTCGGGTGCGGTTGAGGGGAGAATAAGGGAAAACAGACGGCCCGCCGAAGTTATCTATATCGTTGACGATTGCCTTTTCTTATGATATATTATTTATGTAAAATAAACAATTACTTCCGCGCCGCCATTTAAGAAAGATTAACTATTAGAAGTCAACCCCGAAAAGGGACGGCGGTGGCAAAGAAAGTAGATGGTTGAAAAAGGGTA